>DFIX01000008.1 GCA_002371495.1 Eggerthellaceae bacterium UBA3686 | reverse complement strand
GACTCGAAATACCCATAGGTTGATAATTGGCGGGTGTTGCAGAGCGCATGCGCGTTTTCGCCCTTGTAATATCGAAAGCTCAGGTATCACATCTTTATGAAGCATGTTGAAATATATTCGGATGGCTCGTCGCGCGGAAACCCTGGGCCAGGGGGTTACGGCACCGTCTTGCGCTACGTGGATGCCAAGGGCATGGCACATGAGCGCGAGTTGTCGCAGGGGTTCGTGCAGACGACGAACAACCGCATGGAGCTACTCGGTGCTATCGTGGGTTTTGAGGCTCTTAAAGGCCCTTGCGAGGTCGACTTTTACTCCGATTCTCAGTACGTGGTAAAGGCCTTCAACGACAATTGGATTGCCGGCTGGCTACGCCGCGGATGGAAGAATTCCCAGAAGCAGCCCGTGAAGAACGTCGATCTGTGGAAACGCCTGCTTGCCGCAGTCGAGCCTCATACGGTGACGTATCACTGGGTGAAGGGCCATGCAGGTCACGACGAGAACGAGCGCTGCGATGCGCTTGCCACCGCCGCCGCCGACGGCACCGACCTGATCGTCGACGAGGGCTTCACGCAAAATGTGTAAAAAGGGTCAGACCCCTTTTACACATTTTCGTATTCAGTTGAGCTCTGGCTAATCTACGTAGGATTTGATCGTGCGGCGTAGCTCGTCCATGCCTTCGCCCTTGAGCGACGAGGTTATGAGCATGGGGACGTCGTCGGCTAGCTGCAGCTGGCGCTTTATGGCAGCACGTTGCTGGTTACACTTCGATTTGGAAAGCTTGTCGCCCTTGGTCAGCACGATGAGGAAGGGGAGCTCTGCTTCTTGCAGGAAGCCGACCATGTTCTCGTCGAGGGCGCTCGCGGGATGGCGCACGTCGATCAGCGAGCAGACAAGTGCGAAGTTGCGGTCTTGGTTGAAGTAGCCCTCGATAAGCTCGGCCCAGCGTTCGCGCTCGGTCTTCGACACCTGCGCGTAACCGTAACCAGGTAAGTCTACGAGGTATGCGCCGCCAGCTTCGAAGAAGTTGATGGTCGCGGTTTTGCCGGGCTTCTGTGAAACGCGCGCGAGGTTCTTCTGCCCGACGAGCTTGTTCAAAAGCGAAGATTTGCCGACATTCGAACGCCCTGCGAAGGCGATTTCGGGAAGCGTTGACTCGGGCAGCTGCGCCGAGGTGCCAAACGACCTGTCATACGTTACGTTGTTGAAATTCACGGAGCCTCCTGACCAGAGCTAAAGCATGAATTTGAGTTTAGCAAAGAAGAAAGCAAAGAGGATACTCCCTTTTGCTTCCTTTTGTATTGCAGAAACGTGGTGGGATGGGTTGCGCAATCAGTCTATTCGAACGACTTTTTGACTTGGCCGGGGATGGCCCGTAAATCGGCGCGCGTGCGCAAGCGGCGCGCTTTATCGATTCCGGTTGCCTCCTCTATGCGGTCCGTCACGGCGCTCCGGTAGTTGAACAGGTAGTAGTTGCGTTGCAGGTGAACGCCCTCCATGCGAAGCAGTGCGTCGGCGGTGTCGGCAGCATTGTAGGCACCGCCCATTTTCCAGCGAAGCATCCTCAAAGCGAAGAAGGCGGCATAGCAGACGATAAAGTGTGCTCTTATATGATCGTCTGCCGAGGTGGGGTATGGCATCGACGAAAAGTCGGCCTCGAGCGGCTGGAACGGCTCGGCTTGGCGCCAGAGTTCGCGGTAGAGTTGCACGATGGTGACGCCGCTTAGGTCGAGTTCGCTCGAGACCAGAAGCGCATGGCTGTAAGTCGTCGCATAGCCGCCTCCGCGCAGCGCAACTTCTTTCACGGGCAGCTGTGATCCGTCAACAAGGGTGCGCTGCGCAATGCGCTCTTTCATGAACACGCCCGAGCCGATCGATGCATAGCCAGATTCGTCTTCCGCCCAAGTAGCTAAGTCAGGTGAGCTTTCGAAATCGCGCTGGTACAGTACGAAGCCATCGCCTGTTCCTGCGAGCTCGCTGATGGTGGGTCCTAGGTCGCGCAAGCCGCCGGCGACTACGACAGCGCGCGACGAATCCAGGCGCCCCTTGAGCTCATCGACTGATTCCCTGAACTTCGAAGGCTCAAGCCGGCCGTCGAGCATATGGATTCCCAGGGGCATGCCGCCCTCGTCGATGGCGACCGCGACGCTCGCTCGCCTGGAGCCGCCGTCGATGGGGAATGCGTAGCTTCCGCAGATGAGGAAGATGCGGTTCATATCGCGTTCGCCCGCAAGATTCTTCCATGTGCGCAGTATTTTTTCGTCGATGTGCGCGCTTTCGCGGGAAAAACACGGGAGGGCTTCGTATACCTGGCTGAACGTGAAGCCGCAGTCACGCGGGAATGCGGAACGCGTCGCCCACGACTCGCGTTTGCTCGTGGCGTGCATCATGCGCTCGGTTGCAAGCATCTCGAAAACGCGGGCGGCGTAGGGCGGGAATCTCTCTTGTCCTGCATGAGCATGGAAAAACGGGCGTATGCCCAGCGCATCCAGGCATCCGAGCGCGATTGCTGCGCCCAACCGAGCGGGCGGCGCGGCCGTTGCATCGATTACGTCGCTGTACCCGAACGACAGCTCGATGGGCTGCCGTTGCGCAACAGCGTTTCTGTTAAGCTGGTCGACGTACTCGCGAAAATGCGCAATCGGATCCTCGTATCGGTCGGCGTATGCGTCGGCGTACCCGATTGTCTCGATGGTGCGCGTCTTCACCTTTGCACCTTGTCGGTAGCTCTGCACGACCGACAAGTACTCGCGCCCATTCCGCCGTTGAATCTTAAGATGCATCTTCGTCTCCAATAGCAAACCGAGATCGGGTTCTTCTAGGCATCCTACCTGCGCTTTCGCAGACGGTTGGGCCGTCTTTGCGAGCTTAGCGACAATTTGGGGAGTCTCCCCTGGCAATAAGGGGAGACTCCCTTTTGTATTCACCCTACAGTACCCTACATAATAGCAACAATAGGCGTCAATTGCACACCGCCCGATATAATGCCCCGTGCGCATAAGCGCGCAGAAAGGAAGGCAAGGCATGCTTACGTATAAGCAAAAGCACGAGCAGGCGAATCGCGAAGCTGGCGCCACCGTCGTGGCGCTTGCAATTACGATAGTCGTATGGGTCGTGTGCGGATTCGGTTTGTCCGGGCTGGATATAACGCTGTTCCATACGCCGCTTTGGGTCATAGGCGGAACAATCGGCACCTGGGTTTGCTCGATTGTCGTGGTGGTCGTTTTGGCGCGGCGCTTCTTCGTCGGGTTCGATCTTGACGAGAAGCCGCAGAATCCCGATGCGGTAGGGGAGGTCGTCCATGAATAACACGACTGGCTTTGCGGGCTTGCTGCCCGTTGCGGTGTTTCTTGCCGTTGCGCTCGTCATTGCCGTGCTCGCGCGCCGTCAGGCTGCAAGCGAAACGTCCGGCAGGGGAGGCTTCATCAGCGAATATTTCTTGGGCAATCGCACGTTGGGCCCGTTTGTCCTGGCTATGACCACCATCGCTACGTACGGCAGCGTATCGAGCTTCGTGGGCGGACCCGGCCAGGCGTGGTCGATCGGCTGGGGCTGGGTCTACATGGCGACCGTGCAGGTGACGGCGCTGTTCCTTCTGTACGGCATCTTGGGTAAGAAGATGGCGCTCGTCAGCCGCAGACTGGGTTCGGTGACCGTAATCGATGTCATCCGCGAGCGCTACCAGTCCAACGCACTTGCTGTGCTTTCGGCGCTGATCATGGTCCTGTTCTTCGCGACCACGATGATTGCCCAGTTCGTGGGCGGGGCGAAGCTCTTCGAGGCCGTGACGGGCTACAGCTACGTCATGGGGCTCGCGATATTTGGCATCACCTGCATCCTGTTCACGACCATCGGCGGTTTCCGTGGCGTCGCCTTCACCGACGCGCTTTGCGGCATTGCCATGATCGTGGGCATCGTCGTGCTGGCCGGCGGCATTCTTTCTGCGGGTGGCGGTTACGGGCACATCATGGACACCATTGCCGCCAATCATCCTCAGATGATGGAGCCGCTTTCCGGTGGCAACATGCCCATCGGGCTGTACTTCACGCAGTGGCTGCTCGTCGGCGTCTTCACGTTCTGCCTGCCGCAAAGCGTCGTGCGCACCATGAGCTACAAGGACACGAAGTCGCTGCACAGCGCCATGATCTGGGGCACGGTCATCTGCGGCGCCATGATGATAGGTGTCACGTCTTTGGGCGTCCTGTGCGCAGGCATCCTGCCAGGAGAACTGGCAGATTACGGCGGGAGCGTCGATAACATCATCCCGACGGCAATCGTGCAGAGCCTGCCGCCTTGGCTTGCCGGCGTGGCCATCATCGGGCCCATAGCCGCCAGCATTTCCACCGTGTCGAGCCTGCTCATCGCCAGCTCGTCGGCCATCATCAAGGACTTGTGGCTGCATCATGCGGAGGTGACGGGCAAGCAGCCGGCCGAAAAGGCCGTCGTTCGCTCGAGCCAGGTCATCACGTTGGTCATCGGGGCGGTCGTGTTCGCGCTCTCCGTCGTGCCGCCCGACGTCATCTGGAAGATCAACATGTTCGCCTTTGGCGGGCTCGAGACGGCGTTTTGCTGGGTGCTCGTGGGCGGTCTGTTCTGGAAACGCGCGACCGCGACGGGCGCTCTGCTCTCGATGGGCGGCGGGACGCTGGCCTATTGCGTGACCATGGCGCTCGGTTTCAAGATTGCCGGCCTGCACCAGATTACGATCGGCATCACGGTGGCGCTCGTGCTGATGGTCATTGGGTCGCTGGTGACAAAACCGACGGACCAGAAGGCGCTTGCGGCATTCTTTCCCCGGGAGTAAACGGCTCGTTTCTTATGGCTCCTAGCCTCCGGCGGATATGAAGCGCAAGGTGAAGAGCTTGTCGAAGGAATCAAGCGCGCCTTGGTCGCCTTCGGCAACGAGCCTCGTGCGCTCGATGCTCACGTTGCGAAACGCCCGTTTCTCGAGCGGCTCGAGCGCAATGCTGCACGTGCCGTCGCCGCAGGAGTAGAGCCACCGATCGTCGGGGCGGGGAAGCGCCAGCTCGTCGTCGAGCCATGTGGCGATGCGGGCATAGGCGATGCCGCAATCCAGGTCGAGGCGGTTGGCGTTTTGCAAGAGCATGGCTGCTGGCTACTTCCCGAACTACCTGAGCTCCATGTCGTCGACCGAACCGTCGAGCAAATCGACCATAAGCAGGCGGTTGCGGATTTGTCCTGGTCGGTCGAGCACGACCTTTATGGCCTCGGCGGCTTGGATGGCCGATATGGCGTACGCGGTGAAGGGGAGGTTACCCAGTTTCTTGTGCTGGCTGGTGCCGCCGCTTTCAAACGGCTCTCCGTATGCGCTCACGAACGAGGGATCCCCGGGGTAAACCGTGCACACCTGCCCGAACCAGCCAGCGATGGCGCCGTACACAACGGGAATCCCGAGCTGCTGGCATGCGTGCGCCATCCAGAAGCGGGCCTCAAGGTTGTCGAGGCAGTCAACAACGCAGTCGGCACCCGCGAGGAGCTCGGCGGCGTTCTCCTCGCCGAGGTAGGTGACGATGGGTTCGACGTTGGTTTGGCCGTTGATGGCCTGAACACGCTCGGCAGCCACGAGAGCCTTCTCGCGGCCTAGATCGGCTTCAGTGCACAGCAGCTGTCGGTTGAGGTTGCTCTCTTCGAAGACGTCCCCGTCGATGACGCGCAAATGCCCCGTACCAATGCGCGCGAGCGCCTCGATGACGAGCCCGCCCAAGCCGCCGCAGCCGACAACGGTAACGTGCTTGGTTCCCAGCGCCTCGCACTCCTCGACAGAGAGCGCGGTCATGTTGCGGTCGTATCGGTTTGGGAGCGTCATGGGGCGCGCCTTTCTCGTGTCGTGCGGCTCGCGTAGAACACGTGCCATCTGTCAACGTTGACCTCTTCAATAGATTATGAAGAGATGCTACAGTATAGATGGGCCGGGGCGCTGAGGGTATTGGGAAGCGCTCCGGCCCATCATTTCGGCGCTGCGAGAGGGTCAGTCTCGTTTTACGCGCCGCCGCAAAATGTGAAAAAGGGGTCAGACCCCTTTTTCACATTTATACGTAACGGTAGGTGTGCATCATCTCGTCGGCGAGGCGCTTCTTGCGGCACGAGTCGCAGACGGTCGGCGCATCGCCTTCTGCGCCCACGGCGTGGCGGATCGATTCGGGCGTGCCCATGACCTCGCCGCATTCGGCGCAGCGCACGAGCTCGAATTCGCGGTTCCAGATGGTGCGGGTCGCGTCGGTCTGGGAGTACTCGATAGCGCCCGTTGGACACACGTTAGCACAGCTCAGGCAGCCGACGCAGAACTCGGACGGCTTGTCGTAGGGCGTGTCGACCTTCTTGTCGGTGCCGCGCTGCACGGTGCTGATGGCGCCCGTGCCCAGCGCGTTGCACGCCTGGACGCACAGGCCGCACAGGATGCATTTCTCGTTATCGACCGAGATGAGGCGCTTGAAGCCGCTCATGTCCAGGCTGGCGCTCATGTCGTCGAGCACTTCGGCTTCGGGTGCTCGGTGCCCCAGCAGCGCGAACAGCACGGCGCGCTCTTCCTGGATGCGCTCGCTGTTCGTGCGGATCTCGCATTCGCCGTCGATGGGGTAGACGCAGGAGGTGACGACCTTGGTGCGCCCGCGCTGCTCGACTTCCACGATGCAGATGCGGCAGCAGGCACGATGGTCGGGGAAGGCGTCGTGGCGGCAGAGCACCGGGATGAAGATGCCGTTTCGCTTGGCGACGTCGTAGATGTATTCGCCCTTCTCGCACGTGCATTCGATGCCGTCGATGGTTACGGTGATCATCTCGCTCATGACGGCCTCCTTTCGGTCAGCACGGCGTTGAACCGGCATGCTTCACGGCAGCTGCCGCAGGCGATGCACTTCGCCGGGTCGATGACGTGCGCTTCTTTGCGCTCGCCTGAAATGGCGCCGGCGGGGCAGGCGCGCGAGCACATGCCGCAGCCGGTGCAGGCGCTTGCATCGATGGCGAATTGGGTGAGGTCGGCGCAGACGCCCGCCGGGCATTCCCTGCGGTCGATGTGCGCTTCGTATTCGTCGCGGAAGAACTTGATGGTGGTCATGACGGGATTCGGTGCGGTGCGGCCGAGCGCGCAGAGCGACGCGTCCTGCATGGTGCGGCCAATGCGTTCGAGCAGCTCGATATCGCCGGGCTTGCCGCGGCCTTCGCAGATGTCGGTGAGTATTGCGCGCATCTGGCGCAGGCCCTCGCGGCACGGCGTGCACTTGCCGCAGCTCTCTTCGCATAGGAAGTCGACGTAGTAGCGTGCGACTTCGACCATGCACGAGCGGTCGTCCATGACGATCATGCCGCCCGAGCCCATCATGGCGCCGTATTCGACGAGCGTGTCGAAGTCGACGGGCAGGTCGAGCAGCTCCTCGGGGATGCAGCCGCCAGAAGGTCCGCCGGTTTGGATGGCCTTGAACGGACGGTCGTCGATGATGCCCCCGCCGATGTCGTAGATGAGCGTGCGCAGCGTCGTGCCCATGGGTACTTCGACTAGGCCCGTGTGCTTAACCTTGCCGACCATGGCAAACACCTTCGTGCCCTTGGATTTCTCGGTGCCCACCTCGGCGTATTTCTCGCCGCCCTCGCGCAAGATGGTCGGAATGGATGCGAGTGATTCCACGTTGTTCAGCACGGTCGGGTGATCGAACAGGCCACGCTGGACGCTGCGGATGTACTTTGCGCGCGGCTCGCCGACACGGCCCTCGATGGAAGCCATGAGCGCGGTCGATTCGCCGCAGACGAACGCGCCGCCGCCGCGGACGATGGAAAGGTCGAGCTTGTGGTCGGTGCCCATGATGGACTCGCCCAAGATGCCGGCCGCATAAGCATCGTCGATGGCGTGCTGGATGTGGTCGCGGGCGAGCGCGTACTCGTCGCGGATGTAGAGCACGCCTTCTTCCGCCCCTATGGCCAGCGCGCCTATGATCATGCCTTCGATGACGGCATGTGGGCTGCCCTCCATCGTCGAGCCGTCCATGAATGCGCCGGGGTCGCCCTCGTCGCCGTTGCAGACGATGTACTTGGGGAAGACGTCGTAGCCGGCGGCCGTGCGCCATTTGCGCCCAGTGGGGAAGCCCGCACCGCCCTTGCCGCGCAGCCCGGACTTCTCGACCTCGGTGATGATTTCGTCGGGCGTCATCTGCAGGGCCTTCTTCAGGCCTTCGTAGCCGCCACGAGCGATGTACTCGTCGATGTTCAGTGGGTCGATGATGCCCACGTCGCGCAGGACCACCTTGTGCTGGAGCGCGTAGAACGGGTTGTCATCCATGTGCTCGTAGGTCTGGCCGTCCTTCTTGAACAGCAGCTTCTTTACCGGTTCGCCGTCGAGCGAGTCGACGATGGCCTTGGCGTCGCGGTCCTTCACGCGGTAGTACATGAGGTCGCGCGGCATGAAGCGCACGATGGGACCCTGTTCGCATTCGCCCGAACAGCCCGTGCGCGTGACTTTTACCTGCACGTCGTCGGAGAGCCCGCGCGCGGCCAGCTCGGCCTCGATGGCGTCGGCAACGCCGAGCGCCCCGTTGGCGATGCAGCCGGTGCCGCAGCAGACGAGGATATTCTCGGTTCCGTTAATCATTTGCGGTCACCTCCTTCGCAGCTGAGGCGTAACTGTCGATGATGCCGGGAATCTGTTCGACGCGCAGCTTGTTGTGGTAGGTGCCGTCGACGACCATGACGGGTGCGAGCGCGCACGATCCTAGGCAGTTGACGAGCTCGACCGAGAACTCGCCGTCTTCGGTGGTCTGGCCCGGGTCTATCCCGAGGTTGCGCTTCAGCTCGGTGGCAAGGTTCATCGCGCCGCGCAGATGGCAGGCGGTGCCGTTGCAGATCTTGACGATGTGCTCGCCCTTCGGCGTGAGCGACAGCGCCTTGTAGAACGTCGCCATGGAATACAACTGGGCTTCAGCGCAGCCCAGGTAGGTTGCGAGCGCCGAGAGCCCTTCTTCGGGAATGTAGTTGAAAGCATGTTGCATGTCCTGCATGGCGGCCAGCGCGAAACGCTGGTCGGCAGGATACGCCTCGATGATCTCCCTAATCTTCGAGGCCTGATCGATTTCGGTCATGTAAACCTCTTTTCGTTTACGGCCGCAATGCCTTTGCCTCGCCCGCTGAGCAATTTCATCAAGATGGAGCGAATTGCACTCGGGCCGCCTGCGGCTGCGGAGCCTTGCGGCCCTTTACCCTCCGGCAACGAGCGGGGTGACGGCGACGTAATCGTCTTCGGTGAGCTTGGTGGCCACGCCGTCCAGATGGTCGATGTGGCGGCCGTTCACCATGATGATGACGTCGTCGCCCTTGTCGGTGCCGTCCTCGTTCAAGATGAGGTTTCTAAATTCGGGCCAGCGCTTAGAGAGCGCTTCCATAAGTGCAAGGACGTTCCCGGGCGCAGGAACGTCGCATGATTTGCAGCCAGCAATCTGGCGGTATGTGGCGAAGAACTTGACGAGCATAGCCGCGTCTCCTTCAAAATGTGTAAAAGGGGTCAGACCCCTTTTACACATTTTTCGCATTCGACTAGTACGTGATGCTCAGTTCGTCGAGCTTCTCCTGCGTCGGGATGCCGTCGGCAGTCCAGTTGCGGGCCTCGTAGTAGTCGGCCAGCATGGTCTGCAGCTCGTTGACCTTGCCCTTGGCGGGGCCAGACGGCAGCGCCTCGCGCAGCAGACGCGGCGGCAGCGTGTCCTTCTCGACGCCGGCTTCGAGGTTGAAGCGCTTCTCGAGGTTCCAGATGCGCTCGCCCTTAAGCAGGATCTCTTCGTCGGTCTCGGTGGAGCCCACGGCCTCGCGGTACTGGCCGGCGATCTCGGGCAGGCCGATGCCGAACGTGGTGAACAGGCAGATGCCGGTGGAGTCGCAGAGCGCCGTCAGGTCTTGGAAGGTCTTGAGCATGGCGCCCTTGCCCTCGGTGGTCAGCGGGTCCATCTTCACGGGAATGCCCATGACCTCGGGCGAGATCATGTAGCCGCGCACGTGGCAGCCGCCGCGGTTGGACGTTGCGTACTCAAGGCCGATGCCCTGGATGGCGCGGCCGTCGTAGGCCGGCATTTCCTGCTTCTTAGTGGACATCGACAGCTCGGGATGACCGTACTTCTCGGCCAGGCGGTACGAGCCGAGGCCGATGACGTTGCCGAAGCCCTCGCCGTCGGCGCACATCTGCGTGATCTTGACCATGGCCTCTGCGTCACCGAAGCGCAGCGGGAAGCCGATGTCGGACTCGGGGATGGCGCCCATCTCGAAGAGCTCCATCGCGCAGGCGACAGTCGAGCCCAGGGTGATCGGGTCCATGCCCTGCTCGTTGCAGATGAAGTTGGCCTTGACGATGGCGCCCAGGTCGTTCACGCCGCAGGCGGCGCCGTAGGACCAGCCGGCCTCGTACTCGGGGCCCTCACCGAAGCCGTCAAGGTTGCCGCGACCCTCGATCTTGGTCACGCGGCCGCAGGCGATGGTGCAGCCGAAGCAGCCCTGGTTCTTAACGAGATACGTCTGGGCCAGACGCTCGCCGGACGTATCGTCGGCCTTGTCCCAGAACGCGCCGTCGCGGGCGTTGTGCAGTGGCAGGCCGCCCACTTCGTTGATCATGTTCACGAGGACCTCGGTGCCCAGTGCGCCCAGGCCGGCGCCCGTGACGGGATGCTCGCGCAGCATGGTGCGGGCGCGGGTGATCTCGTTCATGAAGCCCTCGGGGTTGGCGACCTTCACGCCGCCCGTGCCGCGCACGACGACGGCCTTCAGGTTCTTGGAGCCCATGACGGCGCCCATGCCGCCACGGCCGGCAGCGCGGTTCTTGTCGTTCATGATGGCGGCGAACAGCACGCCGCGCTCGCCCGGGGTGCCGATGGTGGCGACGCGGACTTTGCCGTGGCGCTCTTCCATGGCTTCCGTGACCGGATGCACGCCCTGGCCCCACAGGTCGGTGGCGTCGAGCAGCTCGACGAGCTCGTCGTCGATGTGCAGGTAGACGGGATGGTCGGCCTTGCCCTCGAAGATGATGCCGTCGTAGCCGGCGTACTTCAGCTCGGGGCCGAAATGGCCGCCGGAGTTAGCGGCGCCGATGATGCCGGTCAGAGGCGCCTTCGAGACGACCTCGTAGCGGCCGGCCGAGCAGGCGGCGGTGCCGGTCAGCGGGCCGGTCATGAAGATCATCTTGTTTTCGGGCGAAAGCGGATCGACCTTGGGATCGACCTCGTTGCAGTAGTACTTGGTGCCCAGGCCGCGGGCGCCCACGAAATCGTTGGCGTCCTTCATGTTAAGCGGTTCCTTCTTGATGGTGCCGTCGGTCAGGTTGACGCGAAGGATCGTCCCGACCCAGCCATTTCCGCGTGTCATTATGCGCACACCTCCTCGACGGCCGCCTTCATCTTGTCAGCGGCGAGCTTCTTCTTATCGGGAACCTCGTCGGGGTCGACGACGCTGATGGCGCCTGTCGGGCAGTGCACGGCGCACCAGGTCTCGCCGTCGCACAGGTCGCACTTGAAGATCTTCTTCTTGGCGACCGAGTACGACACGTTGCCCAGGGGGCAGGCGCTGACGCACATCTTGCATACGATGCACTTGTTCGCATCGTGCGTGACGACGCCGTCGGCGTTGCGCTTCAGCGCGCCGGTCGGGCAAATTGCCGCGCAGGCGGCTTCGTCGCACTGCATGCACATGATGGGTACCGTGATAGCTGCTTCTTCGTAGTGGAACACGCTGACGTTGCTCAAGCGGGGATTGAATTCCTCGTTGTGCTTGAACGAGCAGACGAGCTCGCACGTGCGGCAGCTGACGCACTTCTTCGGGTCCACGACTAGTTGTTTAGCCATAGAACGCCCCCTTCTCTTCTGGTTTACTCCCAGATTCATTCAATCACCTGCTTTAGGCAGAAAGCCCAAGATTGGCAAATTAAGCTCGGTTAACTTGACTGTATCTGCCTGTTTTTGGCATACAATTAGGCAGAAACGGAATGATTTTCTGCCTAATGGGTATGGACAGGGGTGGACCATGCGCACATTCGATTACCGGCGTCTGCCGAGGAATATGTTCGACGGCAAGGTGGGCGATGCCAATGTTAGAGTTTACGAGGACCGCGGTAAGCTCGAGGCGCTGAAGCCGACGCATGCCGCCGAGCTCGCGGCAATGGCCGAGCGCGCGCATTTCGACAACGTCGACGCCTCGACGCGCGTAGAGGGGCTCTACGTGGGCGCCGAGCGCACGCGCGAGCTGTTGGCGGGTGCCGAGCCAGCTGACGAGACCGAATCGCAGATCGTCGGGTACTCGAACGCGCTTGGGCTCGTGGAGGACCGCGCGGACGAGCTCAGCCTCAGCACGGCGACCATCCTTGCGTTCTACGAAGCGCTTTACGCCCACCGCAACCTTGGGCGCAAGAGCCGCTATCGCAAGAAGGACTACATGTACGTGCAGGTCGACGGCCATGTCCAGGCCATGCCCGTCAGTCCCATCACGGCGTTCGAGACGCCGCTTGTGCTCGGCGGAGCATGCGACAGCCTGGCCGACGCGTTCAGCGCCGATGCAGGCAGCCCGCTTATCCTGAACGCGGTGTTCGCGGTCGATTTCCTGTGCATCCGCCCGTTCGAAGAGGGTAACGGCCGCGTGTCGCGCCTGTTTGCGAACTTGCTGCTTGCCAAGGCGGGCTTCGACGTGTGGCGCTACGTGAGCGTGGACCGCATCATCGAGGAGGCGGGCATGGACTACTACAATGCCCTGAACGCATGCGTCGAGGGTTGGGACCGCTCGCGCAACGACTACGAACCGTATGTCCTGTATTGGCTCGAAATCGTTCACGAAGCGCATGCCAGGCTGTTCGAGGCGCTCGAGAGGGGTGCCGCAACGCGCGGCGTCGGCAAAACCGAGCGCGTCCGCGCCTTCGTCGAGCAGGCAGGCGCACCTGTGACCAAGCGCCAGGTGCTCGATGCGCACCCCGATATCAGCGAGGCGACGGTCGAGAACGCCCTAGGCAAGATGGTCAAGGCCGGCGAGATCGAGAAGCTCGGCGCCGGCCGTTCGACCGCATACCGTTGGCTCGTTTCGTGAAACTACGCGGCTGCAACTTAGATTTCTCTGACAAAAACAACTTCGTTTACGGAATTATCCCGCGCGTTCGCAAGTTTTACCACTCTGCCGAACCGTTACGAAGTAATCTGAACTGTGACGAAACGGCGCATAGGGTCACGCCGCTTCGCGTTTCGCATGGGATAACAGAGGGAAGGGAAACCATGAAGAACACCACTAAGTTCAAGGCTCTGCTCGTGGCCTCGTTCGCAGCGATCTTCGCGCTGTTCCTGGTCGCATGCTCGAGCGGCTCGGGCTCTGCTTCGAGCGCATCGGCATCGGCTTCGTCGTCGGCCGCGTCGAGCGAGGCGAGCGCCTCGTCCGAGAGTGCCTCCGCGTCGAGCGAAGCCGCTTCCTCAGAAGCTGCCTCGCCGGCTGCCGCCGATGCCAAGGTGCTGCGCATCTCGACCACCACGTCGGTGAACGACTCGGGTCTGCTGCCGTACCTGCAGCCCTACTTCGAAGAGGACACGGGCTACACGATGGAGGTCACCTCGGCCGGTACCGGTGCTGCCATCAAGAAGGGCGAGACGGGCGACGCTGACGCGCTGCTGGTCCACGCCAAGGCGAGCGAGGAAGAGTTCGTCAATGCTGGCTTCGGCGTCGAGCGCGTGCCGTTCATGTACAACTACTTCGTCATCGTCGGCCCCGCCGATGACCCTGCGGGCATCAAGGACTGCGCAACTGCCGCTGACGCGTTCAAGAAGATTGCCGATTCCGGCCAGACCTTCGTGTCGCGCGGTGACGACTCCGGCACCAACAAGAAGGAGCTGCAGATTTGGGAAGCCGCTGGCGTCACCCCCGAGGGCCAGGACTGGTACGTTAACGCCGGCGCAGGCATGGGCGCGACGCTGACCCAGGCCGCCGAGCGCCAGGGCTACACGCTGTCCGACAAGGGCACGTTCCTCAGCAACGATGCCAAGGAGTCGCTGGAAATCCTGCTGGGCGAGTCCGATGACATGAAGAACACCTACACGATGATCGCCATCAGCCCCGAGAAGTGGCCCGATACCAACATCGACGGCGCCAACGCCTTCATCGAGTGGATGACGGGCGCCAAGGCCTCCGAGCTCATCGCCCAGTACGGCGTCGAAGAGTACGGCGAGCCGCTGTTCTTCCTGCTCGAGGAAAGCGGTTCTGCCGCTTCGGCCAGCGCCGAGGCTGCTCCTGCCAGCGATGAGGCGGCTTCCGCCAGCGCGGAGGCGGCTTCCGAGAGTGCCGAGGCTGCTTCGTCTTCGGCTGCTGCCGCTTAATCGAGTTCGGCTACCAAAAGCGTTGCGCCAGCCGGGCCAAGCCCCGGCTGGCGCATGACGATTCGCTTCTGGCAAGCCTTCCATCATGGAAGAGCTCTTTCAAGCATTCAGCCTTCTGCTCACGCCGGGCAGCGAGCTATCGCAAATCGTAATTCTGACCCTGCAGATGTCCGCCTTCTCGACGGTCATCTCCACTGCGATAGGTGTGCCGCTCGGCGTGTGCGTTGGGCTGTACCGTTTCCCCGGGAAACGCCTTGTCATGCGCATACTCAACACGCTCATGGGCCTGCCGCCTGTGTTGGCCGGCCTCATCGTGTTCTTCATCTTGTCGCGTTCGGGTCCGCTGGGCACGCTGCGTCTGCTGTACACGTTGCCGGCGATGGTCATCGCCCAGGTCGTGCTCATCACGCCCATTGTCTGCGGTCTTTCGGCCACGGCCATCTCGGGTGTGGCGCCGCTCGTGCACGAGACGGCGCACGGCGTGGGGCTTACGCGGCGACGCGAACTGCTGTGCCTGCTCTACGAATGCCGTTCGCAGCTGCTCTCGATCATGTTCGTGGCATTCGGCCGCTCGATCGGCGAAGTGGGCGCCGTCATGCTCGTGGGCGGCAACGTGCAGTACAAGACCCGCGTCATGACCACCGCCATCATGCTCGAGACCAACATGGGGCATTTCGAGTACGCCGTGGCGCTGGGCATCGTGCTGCTCGTCGTGTCGTTCATCGTCAACTCGATTGCGCTCTCGTTGCAGGAGCGCACATCCGCTCCCGAGGCACAGGGCGCTTGGAGCTCGTCTCGTGGCGGCAAGCTGGGGGGCGGTGGCAAATGAGCAGCCATTTCACTATTCAAATCGAGGGCTTGCAGAAACGCTACGGCGACCGCACCGTGCTTGATGTGGAGTCGCTTTCGCTCGAATCCGGCTTCTCCTACGCGCTCGTAGGGCCTAATGGGAGTGGCAAATCAACGCTGATCAGGATGTTGTCGGGCGTGGAGGCCACAACGGCTGGCCGCCTAGGCGTAAAGGGCGATGCGACGCGCGAGAGCTTGGCGGTCGGCTACATGCCGCAGAAGAGCTACGTGTTCGGGTTCTCGGTATTCCGCAACGTGGCATTGGCGCTCGAGGGTTCCGCGAGGGCGCGCGGGGAAGTCGAGGCGCGCGTTCGCGAAGCGCTCGAGGCGGTCGGTATGGCCGGCATGGCCGACAACCGTGGGTCGGGTCTTTCCGGCGGCGAGGCACAGCGCGTGGCGCTTGCGCGCATGCTCGTTCAAGACCTCGACGTGCTGCTGCTCGACGAACCCACGGCTTCGATGGACATCGCAGGCACGATGCTCGTGGAAGAGGCGTTGCGCGCTTACCGCGAGCGCACCGGCTGCCTGGTGCTCACAGCCACGCACGCGCCATCGCAGGCGCGCCGCATTTCCGAGCGCGCCGTCATGCTGAGCGCCGGCCGCGTGGTCGAGCACGGCCCTACCGATGCCGTGCTCACGAATCCCTCGAGTGATGCCGGCCGCGAATTCCTTTCGTATTGGGCCGTCTGATGTTATAAAAGGGAGTCTCCCCATTTTGCCAGCTTCCGATCCGTCCCACCGCGAATGCGCAGGTAGGGGCGCGCATTCGCTTGGCTTCGGCTAGCATTGGAATATTTTGAAGAAGGTGCCTGCAGAATCGCTCATGTCACGCCCCTACCTGCGCATTCGCTTCGTTGCCATAGGAGCGGCATCGGCGGTGCCTCAAAGGCAGCGGAGCGTTTCCGCAGGCGGGG
>DFIX01000001.1 GCA_002371495.1 Eggerthellaceae bacterium UBA3686 | reverse complement strand
ACGGCGTCATGATGCGTACCGCCGAGGACGAGGTGACCACGTACTGGATGGTTCCCATCCTGAACTACTACCTGGACAAGATGTACGGCGAGGAATACGGCGTGACCGGCGAACTCGTAACCGATCAGGTCTTTTTGTTCCAAATCGGCGGGCCGGTGTCGCTCGAGGTTGTGGAAGCAGCGACAGGCGAGGACTTCCACGACATGAAGCATCTGCGCTATCGCGACTCGCAGATCTGCGGGCATCCGGTGCAGATCTGTCGCGTGGGCATGGCCGGCACGATCGCCTACGAGGTGCATGGCGACATCCGCGACGCACACGAGGTCTACAACAAGCTCTGGGAGGTCGGTGAGCCCCTCGGCATGCGTCGTCTGGGCTCGCATTGCTATCCCATGAACCACGCTGAAAATGGATTCCCGCAGCTGAAGGTGCATTTCCTGGAGCCGCGAAGCCAGATGGATGGCCTCATGGACTACCTGAAGAGCACGCCGGGCATGGAATTCCAAATCATGACCTGCGACGAGAACGGCTTCATCCTGGACGGCTCGGCAGCCGACGACCGCAACGCGTTCTTCCATAACCCCTACGAGTTCGGCTGGGGCCGCATGATCCATCTAGACCACGACTTCGTCGGGCGCGAAGCATGCGAGAAAATGGCGGCCGACCCCGCAACGCGCAAGGTCGTGACCTTCGAGTGGAATGCCGATGACGTTGCCGACGTGTTTGCCAGCCAGTTCAAGGGTGAGGACGTCGAGCCGTACAAGCCCATCGAGAGCCCTAGCGACGTCGAGTTCTGGATGAGCCCCTTCGTGCACCACGACTACGTCGTCGACGCCGACGGCAACAAGATCGGCACGTCGTTCGGTCGTCAGAATGCCTGCTATTTCCGCCACATGATCTCGATTGGCTGCATCGACCCCGCCTTCGCCGAGGAGGGCACCGAGGTCTACGTGCTGTGGGGCAACCCCGGCCAGCGCCAGAAGAAGATCCGCGCCAAGATCGCGCGCTACCCCTACAACAACGTTATGCGCTCTGATGCCACCGACATGAGCAAGCGATAAGCAACGAAGATATAGGGCTTTCGTTCCGCCTACGCGAGCTTATGTTTGAAAAAACGAGACGCTCCCCTGCTCTATTCTGTGCAGGGGAGTGTCTTTGCATGATGGGTCGAAGCGATCAATCAGTGCTTACCTACCTAGATACTCGGTGCTGCTGGCCATAGCGCTCTTTCCCTTCTCGGTTATGCCCAAAGCCGCCTGCACGAGATGGCGTACAAGGGCACGTTGCGCATCCAATCTTGCTCGCGGTACCCAGACAGGCTGAACCGCACGGCTTTCACCTCGGGATGGGTGTCCTTGAACGCACGCAGGCTCTTGGCGCGCAGGTTCTCCTCGGCTTTCACCTCCATGGCAAAGACGTCGCCGCCGTCCTGGACCAGGAAGTCGATCTCGCCTGTCGAGTTCTCAGCCGACCAGTAGTAGGGCTCAAGGCCGTGTTCCGAGACGAGCTGCTGGCAGACGTACTGCTCGGTGAGCGCGCCCTTGAACTCCGTGAAGACCTTGTTGCCGTCGATGACATCCCTCGGCTCCAGGCCGCTCATGGCGCCGAGGAGCCCCACGTCCACCATGAAAACCTTGAACGCGCTCATACCGCAATAGCTCGACAGCGGCACGTGCGGCTTGCTCACGCGGCGCGCCTTGTAAATCAGGCCTGCCTGCTGGAGCCACGCGAGGCTCTCCTCGAAGTCGGCCGCGCGGGCACCCTTGCGCACCTGCCCGAAGATGAACTTCTTGTTCTCCTGTGACAGATGACCCGGAATCGACTGCCAGGCGAGCATGGTGCGCGCGAGCAGGCGGGGCGGTATGTGCTTCGCGAAATCGCTCACGTATCCGTTCAGGATCTCTTGCTGGATTGCCCGTGCGGCGCGCACGTCCTGCTCGGCAACATAGGCGTTCACCGCCTCGGGCATGCCTCCCACGACGTAGTATTGCTTGAGGAGCTCGACGAGCTTGCCCGAGAATGCGTTCATCATCTCGATGTCGCCTGAGCCTATGAGCTTTCCGAATCTCTCGTTTCCCGTCGCGTCGAGAAACTCGGTGAAGGTCAGCGGGTAGAGGTCGAGCGTGTTGACCTTGCCGACGGGATAGCCGGTTCCCTCGGTTGCCGATATACCTAGGAGCGACCCAGCCGCGGCCACGGCGTACTCGGGCGCGTTCTCGCAGAAGTACTTGAGGGACGTGATGGCTTTTGGGCAGGCCTGCGCCTCGTCGAGGACGATGAGCGTCTTTCCCGGCTGGATGTCCTTGTCGAGCTCGAGCGAAAGTGAGGCGATTATCCTCGCGATGTCGAATCCGGAGTCGAAGTAGCTGCGGGCGAGCGAGTCGTTATCGAGGCTTACATAGGCGACGTTCTCGAAATAAAGCCGTCCGAACTCCTTGAGCAGCCAGGTCTTTCCAACCTGCCTGGCGCCGTTCAGGATGAGCGGCTTGCGCCTTGGGCTTTCCTTCCAGGCGACGAGTTCATCCATGAGGGCTCTTCTCATGCGTCCTCCTCCATATATTAACGTCATCATTATAGCTTACTAATACAATAATAAGGACGTAATAGTGTGATATAGAGCTATTATCAGGATGTAGCTATTCCCAATCAATCGAGCTGAGAAAGTTCACCGCGCGACCGCGTATTGTATCGTATTAACTATTCGTCCCTATATCTCATATGCGCTTGTGTGGGCGTTTAGGTTGTTACGGTTGTTACCCAAATGTGTCTCATAGGTGTTGTACGAACACAATATCAGCGTACACGTACTTCCGCATCGATACGGCAAGCACGCCGGGATACATCACGGCAGCGTAAGACGGTCTCGCCCTGTTGCGGCGCGTCAGATCGTGCGCATCATCGCCCTCCTGCGCGAGAGCCTCCGCTCGTCGTCCTCTGAGAAGCCGGCGATGGCCTCGTCGAGAGCGGCCAGGCACTCCTCGCGGTCGGCCGGCAGCTCGGCGACGAAGCCGATGGAGTTGGTCACCAGGCGCGTGTCGACGACGATGGGGTTCTCCAGCGCGGCCACGAGCGCGCGGAACTCGCGGAACCGCTCGAGCTCGCTCATGGGCGCGAAGTCGCCCCGCACAACCTCGGCGCCGAGCTCGGAGTCGGGGAAGATGGTGACGGTGGTGAGGTACATGAACTGCGGGCGGATCTGGTTGAACACCTCCGCCGAGCGCGCTGCGGTCTCCTCGGCGCGCCCCGCGCCGGCGATGCCGCCCAGGTAGATGCAGTTGTAGGGCAGCCCTGCCTCGTCGAGCTTCCCGCACTGCTCCACGACGTCGGCGGCGGTGTAGCCCTTGTTCACGTGCGCGAGCACCTCGTCGTCGCCCGACTCGATGCCGATCATGACGTCGGTGTAGCCCGCGTCGTGCAGCGCCCGCAGGTCCTCCACCGTCTTGTTGCGCATGCTGT
>DFIX01000054.1:62475-66784 GCA_002371495.1 Eggerthellaceae bacterium UBA3686 | reverse complement strand
AACCGCCGCATTCCCACGTCTTCTTGCTGTCGGCGAAACCGTACTTCAACCCGGCTAGGCTCGTGAAGGCCTTGTAGGTCGAAGCGGCCGGGTACGTACCTGACACCGCACGGTTGAGCAGCGGATAGTAGCTCTCTTCGGTCGAGTACAGATCCCAAACGTCCTGGGCGATGCCGCCCGTGAACGTTTCGGGCTCGAACGTGGGATAGCTCGCCATGGCGATGATGCTGCCATCGGTGACATCCATCGCCACGACGGCGCCGCCGACGCCCTTGCCGCGCCCGATGACGTTATCGGGTGCGATGAGCTCGGCCAGCCGCGTCTCGGCCACGTACTGCACGGGCGCCTTGATGGTCAGGTACACGTCGCTGCCGCGCTTGGCGGGGGTCTCGCTTTCGACCTCGACCACGCGGCCTTGCGAGTCGGCCACCACGCGCCGTTGCCCATGCTCGCCGGCTAGCAAGTTGTCGTAGAATGCCTCGACGCCGCTCTTGCCCACGGTATCGCCCAGCTCGATCGTGCGGTTGTCGGGAACGTTGGCCAGCTCGTCTTCCGAAACCGGCCCCGTGTAGCCCAGGATGTGCGCAGCCAGGGCGCCGTAAGGGTATTCGCGCACCGTGCGCTCCTGCACGCTCACGCCGTTGAAGGCGTCGGAGTGTTCGGCGATGAAAGCCACGTCGCGCTGGCGGGCGTCAGACGCCACGACGCGCTGGCTCTGCGCTCCCGAGCTCTGATCCTGGATACGCGCGCGAACGATGTTGAAGGGAATTCCCAGCACCGACGAGAGCCGCTGTACGACATCGTGGTCATCGGCCACCGAAGCGTCGGCGAGGACGGTCAGCGTCGAGCGGTTCTTCACGAGCAGCGTGCCGTCGGCATCGTAGATTAGCCCGCGCGGAGCAGGAGTGGCCACGTTGGTGTATTTGTTCTGCATCGCCTCGTTCTTGTATTCCCTGGATCCGAGCACCTGCATGCTCCAGAGCTTGACGCTGAGCGTGCCGAACACGGCCGCCGCCAACACGCCCACCGCGACGAAGCGCGAGCGCACCGCCTCGCTCGGACGACCTGTCGTGGTCGAGGCGGCCGTAGTGCTGGGGCGCGCATGATGGGCGCCCCTCGCCTCGAGGGCCTTCTTCCCCGTCGAGAGAATGCCCACGCTGTCGATGGACTTCACGGCGTCTTCCCCGCCGCCGCCGGCGCGGGGCGAATCGTCCTTGCGACGTGCGCGCATGACGAAGAAAGCAGCGACGGCCGCAGCCGCCACCACGAACGTCACGATTGTTACGACGATGGCAAGGACCATGAGCGCCCCTAACGCAGCTGTGTCAGCTCGGCGCGCAATGCGCCGCGCGGACGGGCGAAGCGGGCGACTATCGGATACGCGATGAATGAAATCACCACGTTATAGACGAAACAGGGCAAGACCCGGTAGGCAAAGGCG
Source organism: Eggerthellaceae bacterium UBA3686 (assembly GCA_002371495.1). Lineage (GTDB taxonomy): Bacteria > Actinomycetota > Coriobacteriia > Coriobacteriales > Eggerthellaceae > UBA9715. Next base: position 65,343 of record DFIX01000054.1, on the reverse strand, counting down.
TCGACGAACGACACGGACGAGCCCAGAACCAGAATGAATACGGCATAGAGCGCCTCGACGAGCAGCGCGCTTGCAGCCATGACGGCGAACGCCATGAACAGCGAGTCGTTGTCGACATGCTGGAACAGGCGCGACGCCAGCGTCGACACCAACGTAAGCGTAAACGCCATGGCGCCCACCGGGCCACCGCCCACGAAGTCGAACACGAGCCCCAAGACGAATGGCAGGATGCAACTGAACGAAGTGGGACGAACGACGGCCACGGCCAAGGTGAACGCCACGAGGAAATTGGGCACAGCCGCGAACACCCTGATGTAGGGCGCCAAGAACAGCTGCAGCACGATGACGACCAAACTGCCGACGATCATGAATATGCGCTCGGGCGTTAACACGAACCTACCTTCCGCCTTTCCCTATTGGGCAGGCCCGCCAACCGCAGCCAGCCCATCACTTGAACGACGCCCCAAATGGGGCCGCCGGCGCTATCCTTCCACCGGCTCTTCCACGTAACCTTCGTCGTACGCCTCTTCGAGGCCCTCTTCCGCCACCTCATCTTCGGCCGCAGGCTGCTCGTAGCGCCAGCTCTCGTCGCGCTGCTGCTCGACCGCAGCCACATCGGTGCTCGTGACCTGGCCGTCGAGCGTCACCTGCGAGTCGTCTTGGCCCGTCTGCGCGCTGGCGTCCGAAGCCGAAGCTGCCGAGGACGCGCCGTTTGCGGGCGCCGCCGAAGGCAGGGCGTTGGGAGCCTTTTGCACGACGATGACCTCTTCGAGCATCTCGGCCGAATCGTTCGGGTTGATGATGATGTCGCCCACGCCCGTCGTGGCGTCGCCGACGCTGACGACCGACCCGACGATCAGCCCGCGCTCGTAGCTGCCGCCCAAGCCAGATGTGACTATGACGTCACCGACAGCCGGGAGCTGATCTTCTGCGACGTCTTCCAAATAAAGCAAACCGTTGAGCGAGCCGCGCACGATGCCGTTCGCCCGGCTCGACTGTACCATGACCGCCGCCCCCGAGTCGGGGTCGGTCAGCAGGCGTACCGTCGAGGTGTGCTCGGCGGCGCGCGAGACCTGGCCCAAAACGCCCGTCGAACCCATGACGGTCATCCCGCTGACCACGCCTTCGGCCGTGCCCATGTCGATCGTGATCGACTGGTCCCAGGCGTTGGTCGAACGGCCGACCACATGGGCAACCACGCCGGTCACGCCCGAAACCTGCTTCATGTCGAGCAGGCCGCGCAGGCGGTCGACCTCTTGGCGGTACTCCTCGGCCTCTGCCAAAAGCTGGCGGAGCTCCTCGTTCTGCTCGCGCAGGCCCGACAGCGTGGTGGGATTGGCGGTTGCGTCCGACAGCGCGCCACCCGCGGTCTCGGTCGCCGCGCCCACGCCGGCACCCACGCTCGCCACCTGGCCGGTTGCGCCCATGATGCCGCTCTGCGCGCTGTGCAGCGGCCCGTCGGCGCCTTCGTTGCCGTACACGGCGGCAAGCGCCAGGCTTATGACCAGAAGCGCGGCAAGAAGCACGTTGCGGGTAAGCGAAAACCCGCTGCTCTGTTGCATATTGAAGGGCATGCGAGGGGTTTACTTCGACCTCATGAGCGTCTGGCGCAGCGCCGTAGGGGTCTCGAGCACTTTCAGGCACCCGGTAACCACGTTTGTCAGCGCCGTCTCGCTCACCCAAACGGGAATCTCGAGCTTGTCGGTGAGGTAGCGGTCCAGGCCCGAAAGCAGGCCGCCGCCGCCCGTCAGCAAGATGCCGTTCTGGATGATATCGCTCGCGAGGTCGGGGTTGGTCTTCTTAAAGGTCTCTTTGATCGAAAGGACCATGTCCTCGCAGGGCTCGATGAGCGCCTCGCGGACGTCCTCGGACTGAATCGTGACCTCCTTGGGCTGCTCGGTGACCATATCTTGGCCCGAGATAATCATGTCGCGCTCGCGGCCGTCCTCGAACGGCAGGATCGAGCCGATTTTGATCTTGATGACCTCGGCCGTGCGCTCGCCGATCTTGATGCCAAGAAGGTCGCGAAGATGCATGAGGATGGCTTCGTCCATTTTGTTGCCTGCCAGGCGCAGCGAGCTGGAAGTGACGATGCCGCCAAGCGAGATGACCGCGACCTCGGTCGTGCCGCCGCCGATGTCGACCACCATGCTGCCCGTAGGCTCGGTGACCGGCAAATCGGCACCCATCGCCGCTGCCATGGGCTCCTCGATGAGGTACGCCTGGCGTGCGCCCGCCTGGATGGCGGCCTCGAACACAGCGCGCTTCTCGACCGAGGTGGCACCGCACGGAATGCAGATGACGATGCGCGGCTTTGCCTGCCACGGGTACTTACGCGGGGCGGCTTTGTTGATGAACGCCGAGATCATGGCTTCGGTCACGTCGTAGTCGGCGATGACGCCGTCCTTCAGCGGATGTTCGGCCGAGAACGCCTCGGGCGTATGGTTGATCATGTTCTTGGCTTCGTGGCCGACGGCGAGCACGCGGTGCGAGCTCTTCTCGATGGCGACGACCGACGGCTCGTTCACGACGATGCCCTCGCCCGATATGGCGATGAGCGTGTTGGCCGTGCCCAAGTCGATGGCCATATCGGCCGACATGTTTCCGGTCAAGCCGGAGAATCTATCGAAAATGGACATGCTGCAAACCCCTTCGGGTTGAAAATTTAGTTCGGAGTAGCCATAGATTCTATCATGCAGACCAGATAAAGCGGCTCATCCCGCCCGTGCCCTACGGCAAACTCCACATGCGCAACAACCACTGTGAACAGCCTGTGAATCTGCCTTGGGCACCTTCCCGGCCCACCCACATCATGTTGAGGTCGCAACTCGACGAAAAGCAGGGTGACGAAAAGGGGAGTCTCCCCAA
>DFIX01000054.1:44883-62392 GCA_002371495.1 Eggerthellaceae bacterium UBA3686 | reverse complement strand
TTGGGGAGACTCCCCTTTTCGTCACTTCAGGGTTCCAGATGGAAGTATTCCAAGCGGAACCCTAACGCGAAAATAGCGGACACCCGGTTGCCCGAGTGCCCGCTTGCGTTCGATTTGCGATTCCCGATTGCCGATTACGGTCGGTCAGCTGCTACTTCTTGCCGAGGATGGCGCCGGCGAATCCGATAACGTCATCGAGGCCGAGGCCGTCTTTCAGGTTGACGCCCGCCATGCCCTTCATGAAGTCGACCTTCGACAGCATGGCGATCATGTCTGCCACGGGATTGGCGGCGCTGGCGGAATTGGATTCAGCCACCTGCGCGCCGAACAGAGACTCGGCCATAGCATGCGCGCTGCCGCCGTTCTGGGAAAGCAGGCCTGCGGCAATGTTGGCAAGGTTGCCGAAATCGATCTGCTGACCGTTGGCCAGGGCCGAGAAACCTGCCAGAGCCTGGCTCACTTCCTCGCGGGATACCTCTTGCTGCCCCGTGGCCTCGCGCACGGTCGAATACGGATGCTCGACGAGGTTGTTCATGAGGTCGGGGTTTGAAACGACGCTGTTGACCAATTGCTGAACGATATCCTGAGACGCCATAAGTGCTCCTATCGACGGATTTGCAACTGGCTAGATTATACCTGCATTTACTCGACGTACGTCCGAGGAGACGAAGCGGAAGCATGAGATAATATGCGAAGAAAGGCCACTTAAACGAATTAAAGCGCATTGCCGCGCCGACTGCTCGGAGCGGTAGGGAAGATTGCCCGTCGTCGCGAACACGACGTCGCTGCACGCGAGTATAGGCCATTTGCATGTGCGGAAGAATTACATTGCTTACCGCCGACGAGCTTATCGAGGTCGTCGGTGCCATACGCCGCAAGCAAGCGGTGCGATTCGCCCTGCGCTCACGCGCCAGCGACGAACGCAGCCAGGCACGGGTCGGAAACCAGGTAGACGCCATCGTCCGTGTGGGCCACAGCGTCGATACTGAACGCCTGACATGGGGGATCAAACCCGAATGGGCCAACAAACCCGTCTTCAACACGCGCATCGAGACGGCGCTCGGTAGGGGCGGTATGTGGCAGCGAGCCATACGCGAGGGCCGCTGCATCTTGCCGGCAGCGACGTTCTTCGAGCCGCATGCGACCGAGATCGAGCGCAACCCCAAAACCGGCCGGTCAGTCAAGCGATCATATGAATTCCAGCTTCCCGACGAAGAGCCCCTGCTGCTTGCGAGCGTGCAGGATGAAGGCCAGATCTCGGTTGTGACCACCGAACCGAATACCGATATGGCGCCCATTCACCCGCGCATGCCGCTCATCCTGCGCTTTGACGAAGTGCCGCTTTGGCTCGAAGGCGACCTTTGCGACATAGCCCAGCTTGCTGACCGCACGCACGTGCGCTTGCATTCAGCACCAGAGTTGCGCGACGCATATTCGGAAGCAAGCGCGCAGGCTGCGCGTTCGATCGAACCCAACCAGCTTTCGCTTTTCTAGGACGCGCATGAAGCGGCTGCTGTACACATTGACGCAGATAATCTGGGGGTTTCCGCAGACAGCTTTAGGGCTTGCCGTATTGGCGGCCCACGCGCGAAAACCGCATTTCGCTTACCACGGCGCAATCGTAACCATATGGAAGACGAATGCCGGGCTATCGCTCGGGCCGTTCATATTCATCGACGAGCGCCACGACCTGAAAGAGCATTTGGAAAAACTACATGTGCAAGCGCAAGATCTGCCGCCTGCGCAACGCGTGAACGAGAAGCTGCTCGTCCACGAATACGGGCATACCGTACAATCGCTCATCTTGGGGCCGTTGTACCTTGTTGTCATCGGATTGCCCTCGGTCATCTGGATGAAGACGCCCCGCCTGTCCCGCCGCCGCAGCGCGCAGCGCATCTCGTACTACTCGTTCTACACCGAGCGCTGGGCGAATTACCTGGGAGAGCGCGTCCTCAAGCGCCATTCAATGGGTCAATCGGTGATTGACTAGACGTGCAAAAGGGTCAGGCCCTTTTGTACCATGGCACTTTTGCACATCAATTAAGCCGCGCGGCGGCGACGGTCGCGGGCGCGGTTGCGCGCGTACACGGCCCAGTTGACCAATAGGGCAAGCAAGTTGATGAAGTACACGGCCAGCACCCAGTTGATGGTGCCGCCGACGAATTTGGCGGCAATGCCCGCAATGTAGCCGAACGTAATCAGCGCCAAAAACATCCACGAGGTGCCGACCGCCGTACCCGATTTCCATGCCTTCATAGCGTTAATCGGCCACGACAGACCAAAACACACCAACATGATCGCCTCTAGAACCGCCGACATTCGCGCACGCGTCCTTCCCTGCTTCAAACCGATTTGCAGCATTTCGGTATAGTCTCGAAGTAGTTAAGGGTAAACTTCTCCTACGATTATTCACGGAACTTGCATAAGCGAAAATGACGCGAACCCCATCGCTTTCGCGTCATTTCAGCGGCAGCTCAACGAGTGCTGTTGCGCCGCCAAGCTCGGAATCGACGAAGCGAGCTGTTCCACCAAGGCATTCGGCAGAGCTGCGCACGACCGACAGCCCCAACCCCGTACTATCTGGCATGCGTCGGGCTTCGTCCTCCAATCGAACGAAGCGATCGAAGGCGCGTTCGCGATCGGCTTCCGGTATGCCCGGCCCGTCATCGCTCACGACGATACGCACGACAGAATCATCGCACGAGCACGACACCTTGACGACGCTCGACGCATAGCGCGCAGCGTTGTCCAACAGATTGCGCACGATATGGCTCAGCAGCTCGCGGTCGGTCTGGCAAACAATCGGCTGAACGGCTGACGTGTCGATGCGCACTGCGCAGCGGCTGGCTAGCGCCGACGTCTCCTCGAGCAGCACGTCGAGCAAATCGACGGGCACCAGCTCTACAACCGTGCGCCCCTCGTCGTGGCGAGCAAGTACCAGCATATTGCTCACGATGCGCGCCATACACTCATTTTCGACCGTAAGGTCGCTTACAACTTGTTCGTTATCGATCGCATCCGGATACTCCCGCATGGCTTCCAACATCACGCCCGTTGCAGCCACCGGGCTCTTCAGCTCATGCGAAGCATCCGATATGAAACGATTCTGCTGGTCAACAGATGCTTGGATGCGCGCTAATAACTCATTGAACGTAACCGCAAGCGGCGCCAAGTCGGGATCGCCGTGGGGCACCGGAACGCGAACGCTCAAGTCGCTAGCGTTGATCGCCTCGACGCTCGAACGCATCTGTTCGACAGGCCCGAGCGTTCGACCCGTCAGTCTCCAGGCGAACACGGCAACCGCCACTAACAGCAGCGCCATAACCGCAGCCAACAGTTGCGCCGCCGTTTTTCACGAGCCTCACTTCGCCCATGTCGTCAGAGTCGGTTTCGGCATCGGTCACTTTGTACTTGTTACCATTCACAACGAACGTCTGGCCCTGTGCGGGTGCCGCCGACCCGGCAACCAGCGCCCAAGCGGGCTGGGGCATCGCGATCGCCACCGCCCATGCGAATGCAACCGTAATGATTGCCAAGATCACAACCCTCGCGCCGTTTTTCCCGCATAAAGCGATGCACTTCATGATTGCCCCCTTTTCCGACTTGGCCAGACAATTGCAGCTTGCCTCACTGGTTACAAGATATCCCACTTACCTGAGAACTTGATGAGACGCAAATCGCCAATTAGGCATGACGCCAGAACAGCTCACGCGGGCAATTCTAGCCTCATTTTTCGATGCAATTACCCCTGCCGCCATCGCCGATTCCCTTCTCGGTCTGCCAGCCTTCGGCTGCTCGGCGAGTCGCGCCTCGACGCTGTACACGGTAACCCATTTGCGACCGGCGTCCTCGAGCCATTCGAGCCGCCTGGCATCCATCATCTGCGTCACGCGTCCCGCAGACACACCGAGCATGCGCGCCACCTCGCCCGGCAGCTCGTCGTATTCGTGGGAGTTCGCCCAAAAGCCCTCCGAAATAGAAGAGAGTGAAATTGGTGCACACACTTTCTATTAGATTTTTCACATGTTCCTTCTGAGCAGGTCTTTTGTAAAGCGTCGATTGGACCTGGCGGCAAATGTGCGCACTAATTCCTTTCACACCCGCTTTTTTGGGCAGCCTCGGAGGGATAAACGGGAACAGCTTAACCAGCGTTTGGCCGCCCGCCAGAACGACACTACGCCAAAACCTTCCGACTTGCCTGCGTTGGCGATTGCGCCACACTCCGACCCAGCCATACTTACCCATCTCCGTAAATGTCGAGCACGGGGTCGTCTGACTCGATTTCACCCATCTCGTACACGGGCCACCCGCCGTACTTTGCAGCGTACTCCTCTGCGCTCCTCCATAAGGAGTCATACCACGCCTCCTCCTCTGGCGTCATGTCGCTGTACGTATCTTTTGGATAGCGTCTGTTCACGGCGTCTATCATCTTGTTGATTCTGCTTGTTGGAATATCTGGAAGACCCATGTGTTCTACCCTCTCGGCTTGCAGCTACCGTTTGGCAGCTTCTCGAACCTTTCAACGCCCCGCTTGCCTTTTTTCAGATAGGCGAAAGCTTTTTCTCCATACCGTCGACGGACTTCAATCACTTACCGTTCCCTCCGACCGCTATGAGCGACTGCTCGCCCCTCCCGCCGCTATTGCCCCACACCTCGATATGGTCGAACCTTGGGGCGACTTCGACTGAGACGTCTGTGACCTTCGCGCGCGTGCCGCACACTATGTCGGGCAGCGGAAGCCTTGGCGCCTTATCGTCGGGTTGGCGTCGTCGTATCGCTTTTGGTTCCTGGTTTGATTACCAGTCAGAATGCCACTGCGCCAAAACTTTGAGGATATCGCTAAGATGTACTACAATCGCATCAAGAGAGTGCCCGAGGATAGAATTCTTGCCCTCATCGAAGAGCGGACCGGAGTAAGAATTGAGCATTTTGCTTGACATAAATAGAAAGCTTGCAGATTATCCGAACTACGCCGACGATAACCCTTTTTATCGTGATTTAGTGAGCGCGCTTGGCGATCGTGATGCAGATTTGCTCTTTGAGGAAAACGAGATTTACGAGTCTTTTTTTCCAGTGCTCTACGAGCTCGACATTCCACGTGATGAGTGGCTAGACCTTCTCGAGCCCGTGATTGTGAAGGCAATGGCGCTTAAATACCCCGATGAACGGCGATATTTAGGTGTTTGTTAGAAAAATCAAAAGCCGCCTCCGGGCGGCTTTCTTTTTGACTGAGTGCCCCAGGGGCGCTTTCTTGTTTTCGGGAAAGGACCAGCATGGCGGAGACCAGGGCATGGAGCGACCGGTACGCGGCGATCGCGGCCGAGCTCATCGGCGAGGAGGCGGCGCTCGAGCCGATCGCGGCGAGCGATGTGCGCATCGCCTACCTCTCGAGCGACGCGGCGAAGAAGTCGGGCGGCAAGACCGTGTTCGGGCAGTGCGAGAAAGTTCCGGAGAAGTTCAAGTGGGCGGTGCCCTACGACTTCACCGTCACGGTGTTCGAGCCGAACGTGCAGTCGTTCACCGAGAACCACCTGCGCGCGCTCGTCCTGCACGAGCTTCTGCACGTGGGTGTCGACGTGGACGAGGACGGGGTCGAGAGGTACCGCGTCGTTCCGCACGATTACGGTTTGATTACCAGTCAGAATGCCACTGCGCCAAAACCTTTCGTCGCAGCCTTGCGCCTGCGTGTCTGTTTGATTACCAGTCAGAATGCCACTGCGCCAAAACGAAATGCGGAAACAGGATGTGCTCGTTTTCGTTTGATTACCAGTCAGAATGCCACTGCGCCAAAACTGCTGCCCGTATGCGTACAAATACGGGTTGTTTGATTACCAGTCAGAATGCCACTGCGCCAAAACAGGCGCGACGCTTCCTCGGCACCTGACTTCGTTTGATTACCAGTCAGAATGCCACTGCGCCAAAACCAGCAGGTCTCGGTGTCCTCCTCGTAGTTTGTTTGATTACCAGTCAGAATGCCACTGCGCCAAAACATCGTCGTGTGGCGCGACGGCGGGCTCTTCCGTTTGATTACCAGTCAGAATGCCACTGCGCCAAAACAAGTTCTATCGTGTCTACGATGCCAAGCGGTTTGATTACCAGTCAGAATGCCACTGCGCCAAAACCTTTCGTGGTTTCGGGGATGCGCTCACGGTGTTTGATTACCAGTCAGAATGCCACTGCGCCAAAACCAGCGTGCGGACATTATCGCCTATGTGGCAGTTTGATTACCAGTCAGAATGCCACTGCGCCAAAACCATGCCATCGGCGCGAAAAACTTTTCTCGGTTTGATTACCAGTCAGAATGCCACTGCGCCAAAACTACAACGGCACGATATCGACGACGCGCCTCGTTTGATTACCAGTCAGAATGCCACTGCGCCAAAACCTCATCGCAGACAATCCAATCGAGATGTTCGTTTGATTACCAGTCAGAATGCCACTGCGCCAAAACTACCTCGACCTGAGCGGCACGTCGGTACCTGTTTGATTACCAGTCAGAATGCCACTGCGCCAAAACCGCAACGGCGTGGACTGGGGCTGGTTCCCCGTTTGATTACCAGTCAGAATGCCACTGCGCCAAAACCTTCGCGGGTATATGCACCCCGCTTGCGCGGTTTGATTACCAGTCAGAATGCCACTGCGCCAAAACCTGAGCATGTCGGCCCCGTACGGGCCGTCGGTTTGATTACCAGTCAGAATGCCACTGCGCCAAAACAGCTCTTTTCTGCCTTTGCAAGGTTCCTTTGTTTGATTACCAGTCAGAATGCCACTGCGCCAAAACCGCATTAGATAACATCACTCACATTCACCAGTTTGATTACCAGTCAGAATGCCACTGCGCCAAAACTGCCCTTGTTGCCCTTCGTATGGTCAAGGCGTTTGATTACCAGTCAGAATGCCACTGCGCCAAAACCGACCGCTGGCGTGACGGGCCAGTGCTCCGACCAGCTGAGCTACGCCCCCGCGTTGGAATGTGATACAATAACGCTGCAGCAGTTGATATCCTGGCTCACGGGGTTTCACCTGCTGCTTCTATTTGAGTCGAAGTATTTCACCCACTCCAAATGACTCCGATTTTGTTATTATCAAAACTTCATCTATATGCTGAGAACTCGCCTCTTCTAGCACGCGTTGCTTAAATACTTCGTCTATAGCTACATCCCGATAGGTCATATTCAGCACAACCCTACGTTTTCCCTGATAATCTAAGGGCTTGTTATTCGCCTCATCCCACTGGTGCTTGAATTGGCTACTGGCCTTTTTGAAATTATCTTTGATAAAACCTAGAGGGTCTTTTGGCAACGAATCTCGTTTGATTACCAGTCAGAATGCCACTGCGCCAAAACCCAGAATCGGCGAGATATCAGAAAGCGAGCGTTTGATTACCAGTCAGAATGCCACTGCGCCAAAACCAAAAGGGGCAATTTTTGCACGTGACAAAGTTTGATTACCAGTCAGAATGCCACTGCGCCAAAACTTGGCGGTCTTGGAGCGTCTGTCGCGCCAGTTTGATTACCAGTCAGAATGCCACTGCGCCAAAACCTCGCCAGCGGCCCTCGCCTCGACGCTCTCGTTTGATTACCAGTCAGAATGCCACTGCGCCAAAACCGAATATTTAACCTCCCTAACAGTTGTATAGTTTGATTACCAGTCAGAATGCCACTGCGCCAAAACTGCACGTTCTCGTACCTGACACGCGGCGGAGTTTGATTACCAGTCAGAATGCCACTGCGCCAAAACTGAGCGCCCATTCCGCCCTGGGACGATATTGTTTGATTACCAGTCAGAATGCCACTGCGCCAAAACCACTTGCCGTGCCTATATTGCACGCGAAAGGTTTGATTACCAGTCAGAATGCCACTGCGCCAAAACTCCACCACCATGCAGCTCGACCTCTTGTGGTTTGATTACCAGTCAGAATGCCACTGCGCCAAAACTGGAAAGCTGTTTTGGGGGTGATGCGGAATGTTTGATTACCAGTCAGAATGCCACTGCGCCAAAACCAGTACGGCGAAGTTCTCAACGCTAAGCAGTTTGATTACCAGTCAGAATGCCACTGCGCCAAAACAAGGAACCGGCAGACGGCAACCAGACCGGGTTTGATTACCAGTCAGAATGCCACTGCGCCAAAACTAGCGCGTGATGTAGCTCGAATAGGCGTTCGTTTGATTACCAGTCAGAATGCCACTGCGCCAAAACAAGCCAGAACGCGGCGTTGGAATCGACGTCGTTTGATTACCAGTCAGAATGCCACTGCGCCAAAACCTCGCCGAAGTTGCCGCCGACAGCCGTGCCGTTTGATTACCAGTCAGAATGCCACTGCGCCAAAACTCGTGATGGGGGATGCGGCCAGCGTGTCGTGTTTGATTACCAGTCAGAATGCCACTGCGCCAAAACTTCGAGCGCCTGGTAGCGACCGTTGTCGTGTTTGATTACCAGTCAGAATGCCACTGCGCCAAAACTGATCAGCGACCTTGCCGCGCGCCAGCTCCGTTTGATTACCAGTCAGAATGCCACTGCGCCAAAACGGATTTGCCAGATATGGTATGTGTAAATCGTTTGATTACCAGTCAGAATGCCACTGCGCCAAAACATGAGGTCGAACAGCGCCTGCATCTTCACGGTTTGATTACCAGTCAGAATGCCACTGCGCCAAAACAAAACGTGAGGATCCTATCGCGACCCTTGCAGTTTGATTACCAGTCAGAATGCCACTGCGCCAAAACCGTTGGCGCAAATTCCCTACTGCGAAGAGACGAACAAACCGACTGATTTACTTGGCCATATCTCAAGTAAGTCCTGGTCAATGATATATCGTTTCTCTCGTGCATAGCAATCGCTATCATGTTCGGTTTCTAAAAAGAAAACGTTCAAACCCGAACAAAAAACCTGTTCGAAAACCCTTTCAAGCTCCTTTTTTGAGAGAAATAACTTTAGATTGACAAAAACGATAACCTTCTTAAGACACACATCTTCGGCGAGGAGCAAAAACTCTATTATCTTGTCAATGAGCAAACCGTCTTCGGCTAAGTCGACGCCAAAGCCAAAGCTTTTCAGATAACGCTTTACATCCCAGTCTATCCCAAATGCGTAATCGGCCTGCAACTGCAAAGACAAATTACCCATCATGGTTCGAAGGGCATTAAATGCCGATTCCGCTTCAACACGTACGGCCTCATCTTCAAAGAGCAGTTTCTCAAAGCGCCCGGCAAGCGCACCCGCCATAGCCCGATTATCCCATGGTAGATTAAGAGGGTCTCCCACATACAAAAACGAAGTCGACGCCTTTATCTCATCGCCAGAATCATCCCAAACGGAATACGGCTCCACCGCCCCATCCCCAAAACCACCTGCGATCGAGGCGCATACTCGCGCAAACAGCACCCGGTTGTTAACCTCGAGCACCACCGATTCTCCGCGATGGATTTCTATGTCGCCTTCGAAACCAGGGAAGCAAATTCTCATAGCACCAAGAACTCTTCCATCGTATCGACTTCATCATATGCCGAACGATTCCCTGTTATGTACACCATTGTCTCGTATTGCCGTTCCGTTACCTTTAAGACCTGCACAAGGCCTTCCGGGGGACGGTGTTTGCGCAATCGCGAAATCGCTGACCCCGCATTGGCTTCATTGGTTACCAACTTCGCATACACAGATTCCTGCAGCATGAGATACCCCTCTTTAATCAGGTATTTTCTAAAAAGACGGTACTCCTTTCTCTGCTTTGCCGTTTCCACCGGTAGGTCAAAAAACACCAAAAGCCGCATATATCGAACCCGCGAATTCTCTTCATTCACAAAATCTCGAACGCCTCAATCTCGTCCACCGGAATCTTCTTATTCAACGCATTCAGGCAATCCTGCACATACAGGCTCACCACCGAAACGAGCCGATACGTTCCTCCGCGATACACCATTCCCTTATTGGCCAAATCCGCCAGTACTCGTTTGGTTTCCAGATTAAAATCACCGACAAAATAATCTACGACCAATCTATCGACCGCGGGACGAAACGGTTCCATGAAATCACATGCTAGATTAAATTGGTTGTATTCATTTCGATGGCATATGCCACATTGCGTAAGGTAACCCCGTGAAACAATCTCACGGTTCACCATGGACAACAGTATCGCGTAACCATAGTTCAACGCCGCGTTCAGAGGAATATCAACGTTGCGATTAAACTCATGACCAAATAGCGCCTGGAAGTATATACGCGCGCCTTGAGCTTCTCGATTAGTCGTGTCACCAGAGCGCACTTCGGGGATGGCGGAATATACTATCCTTGCCTCAGATTCATAATCGCGTTCCTCGAGGAAACGGGCTTGCTGCCGAAGCTTATCCCTAACTACACGTTGCCATACACGTTTCTTAATGGGCTCACCCCAGTCAAGCTGTTCGACGATTCGCTTACTTGTATTGTGAGCGCCATACAGAGGAAGGTATTGCCCAACAGGATTGCATTTCTCGTCGGAAACAACAAGCGAGATTTTGTTTTTTGCTAGTTCTGCTAGCAGATAAGCACTCAAATAGACTTGCTGCGTTTGAAGGATTATCGATGACACTTCGGACAAATGAACCTTTGCAGTGTCATCCTCTTTCCGAACAACCATGTATCCACCCTGGTATGAGCAGCGGCATCGATTCTCTATGAACACCGTTCTAAAGCTCAAGGCGATGCCGCCTTTCAAACATGCCAGTTACAGATTGGTCGATAATCACTAGATTCGAATCGCTGGAATTCAGCTCTTTAGTAAAGGTTGGCTGAATGCAACCTGCACATTTTGAACCACCAATGCCTGATAAATCAGTCATCCTATCGCTAGCATTAATCAATTTCAATATGTTTAGAATCGATCGTGCCTGGTCTTCTTCGCTAGCATTTTCAAACCCTTCCCGCAAGTAATCAAACTTGATCAGGGCCGCTAACCTCCTGCTCCTCAACTTACAAAACCGACTGATATGATCGAATAAAGCTATGCGTGACTCTTGAAGCGTCTCTTTTCCATCCACCATGTCACGAATCAAGGAATACTCAGCATTTGTAAACGCCATCTCAAGTGCATTTCGCGCCTTTTTGAGTCCGGTGATATATAGCCTGTCGCCATTAAGCTCGATTAACTGATATTTATAAATTGATTCTCTTGCTAGCGATACGAACTCCATACCCTGTTCCTGAGCCAGAGACTTAACGTATTCCGAAACTAATTCATATTCATCTCCGCTACCATATGCAACTGATACAGGAATCGGAACAAAGCAGTACATTTGTTTCGCCTTTTTCTTTACGACGGATATCGCGAAGAAAGCGAACTGCTGCCCTGAGTAGCTACCGTACTTCTTGGGATCCAACCCCTTCTTCAATGGTAAATCCATTTTCGACTTACCACCCTTCGGCGAATAAACCGTCGCATCCCAGAACGCCCCACTCGTCACCTCGGGCATACGCGAAATGTAACAATCTCTGTAGTTCAGGAACCGTCGTATTTTTTCGCATTCAGCATCAGCATCCCAGGTGTCTTTGAACACCTCGCCGGTCTCCTTGTCAAAGCCAGACGTAAGGAAGCTTCCGATAATAAAGGATGCTGAACCGGGCATCTTGCGAGTCTTCTTATACTGCTCACTCTGCGATTTGATGAAAGCGCGCATGGCGCGAGTCGCCGCGATAGGGTTCTCGAACAGGTTTCCATGCCGCAGCTGTATAAAGCGACCTATTTCGGCAGCGAGCAACGCATCATGAGCATGATGGTAGCTGTTCGCCTCGCGGCATTTCACGAAACCGCGTTCCTCGCGTAACTGATGCGATAGGCTTGCCTTGATTGATTCCACGTGCGTTTCCGGATAGGCATCAGCTAGCATCAAGCGCACAAACTTCACAATCTGACTTGTCTCAACGAGCTGGCGGTTGATGAACCCTTGCATTTGCTTTTCGGTGATGTGATCGCGCATCAGGTTACGATACTTCTTCTCGCCGATAAGGCCCGCATCAAACAACTCACGCCAATAATGTCCCATCTTTTTACGAATCGTTGAATCAATAAGCAACGCATCGCTTTTGCTTTGATTGCAATGCGAGTGCACCAGAACACGATTCTCGAAACTGTCATCTTTCACATAAGACTGGGGGATGATGTGATCGATTTGGTAAGAATGGTCCCCACTCATGACATGGCGTATATCAAGCGGTTCGCCACAATACATGCACTTGGCGTTCTGCATGAAGTAAAGCGAAAGCGCCGTATCCAGTCCATCAACGCCTATGCGCTTAAGCTCGCTAAGCGACGCAGCACCTTCTGCCTTCAAGCTCGCCAGCGCTTCTCGCAGATTATCGTAACGACGCGTCGTTCTAAAGCCTTTCTTCTTGAAGTCATCATCTCGCGTAACCTCTATGAAGATATTTGCGGGCGGTTTCCCAGCAATGGAAGCAATTTCTGCAACGATACGCATAGCTTGATTCACACTACGTCGCAACGCTGGCGAACCTGGCAAATCGTCAACGGATAGCCCGCCTTTACCACGCGCTTTCTCGATGTTGTATTCATCGATGAGCCGCTCAAACTCGAAATGCTCATCACGAAGCACTTCCATGAGCACCATGGCATTCCCTACATGCCCGCCTTCAGGATTGCCATCCTCCAAGATATCCATGATAGACATGGGGCCATTAGCTGTTTTTGCTTTCAAGCCACATAAAAGCTTTTCGGATAACCTACCCCAACCGGTAAACCGTTTCTTGCAAATCTGCTTTATCTGGGATGCAGTTAATCGATCGCCATATTCGCGCTGTATCTTTTCCTTCAGAATATCGCGATCCTCGAACAGCGTATTCCACAGTATGAGACGCTCAACCATTGTGACGGTATCGCCTTCAAGGTCGTCCACCCCAAGCACATTGCAGAAGAACATATGCGAAGAGAGTTTAGATTCGAATCTCGCCTCGCCTTGCCCTCCCCGCACATGTGGGTGACTGCGGTGGTGCCGCACAAGCCAATCTTCAACCTTTTTGTACGTAACGCTACCATGCTTGAACAGGTCTTCGTAAATGCCTGCGCGATCAGAAGCGCAGAATCGTCGCTCATCGTCTCCATCCTGAGACCAACGAGCGCCATTCAATTCATTGAGTACGCAAAACTTTTCGTATAAAAGAGAACAGCGGGGCAGCACCGGCTCGCCTTGAAGATACGTGCAGGTTCCCGTCATTCTCCGGATAAAGTTCTCAGCGCTCTTGTCTTTATCAATAACGTCTTCCCAATTCCACGGGTAGATGCGTTCCGATTCCTTTCCCTCCTGCCGAACCGACCACGCAAAACGCATCTCACCATCGGCTAAATCGCCTGCACGCCGAGCGTTTTTCGTAGTAAGCGGGCCAACGTAATATGGAATGCGGAACGACACGAGAGACTCGATCTTCTCTCGGTTTTCCAAAAGGAACGGATGATGCGCTCCTTGTCGGTCGATAATGGCGTCCATTTCTTCGAGGTGAAGCTGATAGGGAATGCTACCGTTATCGCTTGTTTTCAAGCGACGAAGGAACACGTCGTCATCGAATGATTGCATCATGCTTTTATAGCGCTCGTCATTTTCAGCGTGCGTTCCGGCAAACAGTTTTTTGACGTCCTTCTTGAAGTCGTCATAGCTTCGCTTGCTCGTCCCCAAGTTGTATCGCGTATAGCCCTCTGCTTTCGACGCATCATAGTCTTTCTGCCAAGGTGCAGCGTAATGGGGACCGCGAAAGAAGGGGTCGTACTGCTCTGGCACGTACTCGCGAACCAGAGCCTTGAGCATCTGCAAATCTTGTGCATAGCGTTCGTATTCTCGCACCTTGCAATATGAAATCGTTCGCCCGTCAGCACCTTTCAAAATACCTAGAAGCACATAAGACGAGTAAGCGGACCGAATTGCTTCGAACAGCGTCAATGCCTCATCAGGGCACACCGCCAAGAAACCTTCTATAGCCTCATCGTTGCCAAGATCGAATTTAAGAGTTTCGCCCTCTATCTCAAATATCTTGCCAAAATCGACTTTGTAGCCCAAGATTGCTCCAGCGAGCTCCTTGGCACGCTGTTTATCTTGCGAGCCAAATCCAAATAGGGGCATTAGACGTTCGCGCTTTTCGGTCCGTCTGCTCGAAATATCCTCAAGAACCGTTTGCATATCACGCGACTTAGGCGCGCAATCAATTTCGCCCTCCTCACACCATTCTTTCAAAGATACACAGAGGTTTTTGATTGAGTCACCCATATTTGCATTTCGCGCACTTAACGATGGGTTGTCCTGGTGAAGAAAATTCCCCCGTGTTTTTACAATGTTGTGAAATGCAAGGTAGATTAAGCGTATATCTGCTTTTTCATCTGTTTCCATCAGCCATACGCGTAAATGGTAAATGGTCGGAAACTTTGCATAGTAATCACTTTCGTTAAAATCGCTGCAGTTAAACAAGGGCCAACGATAATTCGCATGCCCCTCTGCACGGTCCTCAGGCAACAAGCGCGATTGGCGCAAGCGTATGAAGAAGCTGGAATCGACGTTCTCCATCTCCTCGCAGAACAACTCCTGAAGCAGATCGAGCCTTTGACGACGTCTGTCGTATCGACGGCGTTGCCCTCGGGGAATCCGAGCCGAAGAAGCGGGCTCCGCTGATGGGAATAGCCTGCTTCCCCACGTTGGCTTTCGTTTGAAATGGTACAAATCTCCATTTTCATCAGTTACGGCCCAACCGACAGACCCCGTGCCGATATCAAGCCCAATGTTATAGTTCTCTGCATGGCGTAAGCTTTTTCCCATGAAATGGCCTTTCTTTCGCGTTGACCATGTTGATTGTTTATCAGCCTATCATTTCATATCGCTGAAAACCATGCTATGATGAATGCGTTCTGATACCAGTCAGGACGCTACTGCGAGTCAAAATAACGGCTTAGCCTAAAATGCTTCAGCGGCACGTAGGTGCCAACTAGACTCGCCAAAGGGCCTTATCAAAGGCCCTTTTTTCTTTTTATATTCGCTATATTTAACATCAAATACAGTATTTCTTTTCGACGACTCTTCATACCTGGAAGGCTTTACGTAAAAGGGCATCGTTCCAAAGGAACCAATCGATCATGAACAAGTTTGTTCTAGAAAGATGGTGATAGATGTCCCATATAAGGAACTCTTACAAAACGGGCGCAGCACGATAATCTCCCTTGTCACTAATTAGGGAGAATCGATGACCAGCATAATCACAAGAAGGAAAGATCCTTGCGTCTTTGCTCTTGACGCTGAAGAACAGCGGTTTGCCATCCGCATTCTGAGCAATCTGGTGAAACGCGAATTAGACTTCTCTTGCGAAACGAAATCAGAATCTAACCCGCGTCCTTACCTTAAATGCATCCATTGCAAAAGCAGCTCGCTTGTAAAACGCGGCAAAGACAGCAAGGGACGACAACGTTACCACTGCCGGGATTGTGGCAAGAGTTCAACTTGTCATTCAGGCGGAATACTAGCTTCGACAAAACTACCCTTGCAGACTTGGCTTACGTTTATCGAATCCCACATTAAATTGGATAGCCTGAGAGAAACTGCTTCTAAATGCGGAGTTACCCTCCAAACCGCTTTCAGCATGCGGCGCAAGATGATTCAATTATGCGCATCGCAGCTTAAACGAACGCAGGGCGCCTTAGCCTCTGGACAAAACACCAGATCAAAAGCCGAGATAAACCTTTGCATCAAATATAATTCAACAAAGACGGCATCGTATTTCATTGGTGAAGACGCTTGCGACAACATGCGCGTGGCGACCCTTCGCTTGGGGCGAACAATAGTTGCGCATGTTCATCAACACCGACTCGCAGATCGACTTAGCCACCAAAAGCATTTACGTCATTCAGGGTTTTACCTGTTTATTCGAAGATTCAAAAGAGTCGTCTCCCACACGCTTGGCCAGTATGAGATTTGGTACAACTGGCTGATTATTGCCAAACTTCATATGTTCGCGTACAAACTCTCAGCGGACGCGCTACGGGCCCTCGCCGAAAGCGCTTATCGCAATAAGATTGCGATAAGCAGGTTGTCACTAGCGCTCGATTCCGTCTTGAACCACTGGGATGCAGTTAACCCATTCGGCCGTCTCGGTCGGCTTTAATGCACGCTGCAGCTCAAGCACGGGTCGTAGGCGCGCACGAGCTCTTCGACCTTCAGCTTGATGGCGGGCTCGTCGGCACCTTGGGCGATCATCAGCTCGGCCAGCATGCGCATGTCGTCTTCCATATTGGCGACGTTTTGCGACGTCGGCGTGATGATCGAGGCATGCACGACGCGGCCGTCATCGTCGAGCTCGAGCTCGTGGAACAGCACGCCGCGCGGCGCCTCGGTATAACCCACACCGCGACCTGCGCGCACCGTGAACGGCACAGGTTTGCTCGAACCCTCGAACTCGTCGGCGGCCAAGCGACGGCACAGCTCGGCACAGCGCTCGAGCGCGTCGACGAGCTCGATTGCCTGGGCCACGTTGTTGCGGAAGGGATTGCGCTCGGGCGGACGCAGACCCGCCTTGGCTGCAGCCACCTTCGCCTGCTTGCACAGAAGCGGCCACGACACGTTTAGGCGCGCCAGGGCGCTCGTCATGTAGGGCTTGCCGGTTGCGCGGACGCGCGCGAACAGGGCGCCCGAATGCGGCACAGCGTATTCCTCGACGTACGTCGTCCACTCGTCGGCGTCGAACTGAATGCCCGCGTCCACGAACTTGGCCGTGCGCGAATCGCAGACGGCGTACTTGTCGGGCGCGTACATGGCCAGCACGTCGCCTGTGCTTTGCATATCGGGCACCTCGAACGAGTTGAACAGGTCCACCGTCTGCAGCGCAAACGGCACCATGGCGTCCATGCGCTCGGCAAACGCCAAGTACTCGCCGGCCGTTATCTCGTGCGTGAAACCGCCGACCACTGCCGTGATCGGATGGATCGAACGCCCGCCAACGGCCGTGCACAGCTCGTTGCCCAAGCGCTTGAGCTCGAGCGCGTTGTCGAAAACCTCGGGAGCAATCTGCTCGACCGGAAACACGCTCTTCTGCCCCAGGAAGTCGGGCGCCGCCAGCACGTATAGGTGCGTGCCGTGGTTCTGCAGGTACGAGCCGTAAACCAGAAGCTCGCGAAGGGCGTTCGTGCGGTCGGTCACCTGAACGCCGAAGATGCGCTCGATGGCCAGAAGGTCGGTGACCGTATGGCTCGCCGAGCAGATACCGCAGATGCGCGACGAGATATAGGACACCTCGCTGAAGCTGCGGCCACGCACCATGCTCTCGAACAGGCGCGCCGGCTCGACGACTTCCATCTGGACAGTCTTGACCTGGTCGTCCTCGATGACGACATGAACGTTGCCGTGCCCCTCGATGCGGGCAATATGGTCGACGTTGATCTTGGCTTTCATTGCCTACTCCATTCCGCCGCACTCGGTAGCGACATCAGGGGCCTTTGCCCTAACTAGTAGCCCGTTCCCCGTTCAGCAACACAAAATGTGAAAAAGGGGTCTGA
>DFIX01000054.1:17903-44828 GCA_002371495.1 Eggerthellaceae bacterium UBA3686 | reverse complement strand
CACATCGAGCGCCGCCTGGTTGAACATCTGCAGCGCTTTGTCGAAATCGGCAACCGGAACGCCGTAGCGCTCGCACGAGACGCGCGCAGCGGGCAGGTTGGCATCGGGCGAAAGGCCAGCGCAACCGTTGCACGGGCGACCCAGGTTGACGCAACGCGCCCCACAGGCCGCGCGCGTGACGAGCCCCAAGCACAGCGTGCCCTGCTCGAAGAAGCACTCGGTCTCGTTGCGCTTGCAGTCGGCGCACATCGTGCGCGCCTCGTCGACGCGGTTCGACCCGTACAGCGCACGGTGCAGCTGATGCACGAAATCGTAAGGGTCGATCGGGCAGCAGCGCACCTCGGAGTCGACTTCGATGACAGCGCTGACCGGCTTCGGCAATATCATTTGACCGCAGGCATCGGGCGCCGTGCCGTCGTAGACCTGGTCGACGCCGGCCTGCAGCCGGTCGATGGCCATGCCGGTCACGCCGCCGGTAACGGCGCAGGCGCCAATTGCCATGACGTGCGCCGCTTTGGCCCGCACGGCGCGACACGTCTCGGCGGATTCTTCGGTAGTGACGGCGCCCTCGATGATGGCGACATCGTACTCGTCGGGCATGTCTTCGGATGTGACCAGCTGCCAGTAGCGCAAATCGATCTGGCCGAGTATCTGGGTCAGGTACTTCTCGGCGTTGGTGATCTGCAGCTGACATCCGAAGCAGCTGGCCAAGCCCACGACCACGACGCGCGGCACGCGCGGGGTCGCATCGGTGATCATGCTGAAGGCTCCCATGTTACATCGACCCCTGAATATTCTTTGCTTCCCAATAATTGAAAACGGGCCCGTCGATACAGCAGTACTGGTGCCCGATCTGGCAATGGCCGCATTTGCCCATACCGCACTTCATATGGCGTTCGAAATCGAGGTAAATGTGGTCGTAATCGATGTTCTTCTCGCGCATGACCTGCACGACGAACTTGTACATGACGGGAGGCCCGCACACCACGCCGAACGTGTTGGCAGGATTGATGTCGAGCCCCTTCATGGGTTCGGTGACCACGCCGACCTCGCCATCCCATGTGTCGTCGGGATGGTCGACGGTCAGGTACAGCTCGAAGTCCTTGCGGTGGCGCCACATCTCGAACTGGTCGCGGAACATGATGTCGGAAGGCGTGCGCGACCCGTAAACAATGGTGACCTTGCCGAAATCCGAGCGGTTGTCATGGATGAAGTTGATCAGCGAGCGCACGGGCGCGATGCCGAGGCCGCCCGCCACGATGAGGATGTCATTTCCGCGCATCTCGTCGACCGGGAAGCCCCGCCCGAACGGACCGCGTAAACCCACGATGTCGCCCGCGTGCATGCCGTGCAGCGCCGTCGTGACCGTGCCCGCGCGACGAATGCACAGCTCCACGAAGCCCTGCTTCGTCGGCGATGACGTGATGGAAATGGGCGCCTCGCCCACCCCGAAAACCGACAGCTCCAGAAACTGGCCGGGCTGGTGAACGAACGCCTCGCGCACCCGCTCGTCGATGAGGCGAAACTCGAAGAGCTTCTCGTGCGCCGTCAGGTCGCGCACCGAGGTGACGCGCGCTGGCCAGGGCCTGTACGCGTTGCCGAGCAGCATCTCTTCGCCGCTCATCGGGTGCGGGACTTCATGGGCGGCCTCGACCGATATCGTCCCGTAGGGCATGTTACTCTGCATCGTCGGCCCCCTTCGCACTGTCGGCCCCCTTCGCACTGTCGGCCCCCTTCTGCTTGAAGAAGCGGAGCACTTCTATGGGATTGATGCCCGTCTTGCAAGCCTCGACGCACCGGCCGCAGCCCACGCAGAGCATCCGGTCATGGTTGACCATGAAGCCGTTGAGCTTGTGGTACATGCGGTGTCTCACGCGCTCGCGCCCGCTTGGGCGGAAATTGTGTCCGCCCGTAACCGCCGCGAACCCGGGGCTCGTGCAGGCGTCCCAAACGCGTTCGCGCGAACCGGTTGCCCCATCGGGTGCAAGGACGTCGCGGATGTCGAAGCAGAAGCAGGTCGGGCACACGCTGGCACAAGCCGAGCACGACAAGCACCGTCCGCCGAGCTCGTCCCAGAACGGGTCGGAATGGAAAACGTCCATAAGCATGGCCACGTCTTGAATGTGCGGGATCTCGGAATTGAAGGCCCGCTGGCGCGCACGCGTCTTCTGGCGAAATGCGATGCGATCTGCGTCGGTTGCCTCTGAAAGCTCACAGGACGCCTCGAGGATGTTGGTTGCCACGACGTTCGACATCGAGACCAGGTACTTGTCGCCGATGTCGTGCAGGAACAGATCGTAGCCGAACGGCGCTTCATCGGAGCCCCACAGGTGGCAGAAGCAGTTTTCGTTGGGCATGCAGCTGATGCCGACGATCATCGTGGCGTCACGCCGCGCCTTGAAGTACGGGTCGACGTACTTGCCCCCGAGCAGTGCAATATCGAGCCTGTTCAAAGCACTGATATCGCACGTATGCACCCCAAAGACGACGCGTGGCGTAATTTCCTCGGCATAGTCTTCGACGAGGTTCATCCGCGCATCGTACTTCATGAGCGTCTCGGTTGGCGGCATGAGGTACTTCTTGGCCGACGAAGCCGTCTGGGTGTAGTCGAGCTCGATATCGTCAGGCGATTCGATGACGTCGAAGATGTACCCCCTGCCCCGTTTGACGGGAGCTACGACCTCGTAGGACTCCATGAATGCACGGACAAGCTTGGGCAGTTCGCCCTTGTCCATGACCCGGTAGAGCATGGCGACCCCTCTCTCGTTAGGCGCAGTCGCGATACGAACACTCTACCATCGGCGGCGCGTTTTATCCACTGGCACGTCTGGCTGAATTCGACAACGAACATTTAATCGGCTGCCTCGCAGGTCGCTGCAACGTCCCGCGAAAGCGCAGATGGCAGCGCGCCTTCGCTTGGCTTCGCTTAACTTTTGAATAGTTTTAAGTATGTAGCTGCAGAATCGCTCAGGTCACGCCGCCATCTGCGCTTTCGCTCCACCCCCTTGCTGGCTAAGAGGATTGCCAAGGCAAAGCAAGCGCATATCGGGACAATCGCTTGCGAAGCTGGTTACCCCACAGATAATCGGTTTGGCTGATGCGGCTGGAAAAATAAAAAGGCCCTGGGAGCCCCAGGGCCGCGCAGCGTGCAATAGTTGCGCCGTTCGTAGAACGGCGCAACCCCTCTAGCCGAAGAACACGCCGATTTCGCGCTCGGCGGATTCGGGGGAGTCAGAGCCGTGGATGACGTTCTCGTCCATGGTCAGGCCGAAGTCGCCGCGGATGGTGCCAGGAGCGGCATCAGCGGGGTTGGTGGCACCCATGAGGGAGCGGACCTTGGCCACAGCGCCCTCGCCGGAAACGACCATCTTCACGACCGGGCCGGAAGTGACGTAGGCGATGAGGCCCTCGTAGAACGGCTTGCCCTCGTGCTCGGCGTAGTTGGCCTTGGCCTGCTCGGGGGTGACCATCTCGAGGCGCATCTGCTCGATCTTGAGGCCAGCGCGCTCGAAGCGGTTGACGATCTCGCCGATGTGGCCGTTGCGAACGCCATCGGGCTTGATCATGG
The DNA here is from genome assembly GCA_002371495.1 of Eggerthellaceae bacterium UBA3686. GTDB lineage: Bacteria > Actinomycetota > Coriobacteriia > Coriobacteriales > Eggerthellaceae > UBA9715. The sequence goes on along the minus strand of DFIX01000054.1, from coordinate 41,260 downwards.
TGTAGGTTTTCTGGATTGTCATAGTATCTTTTCCTTTCTATACCACCCTCATCGGGATGAATGACTAATTTTGCGCTATGCGCTCGCAGAGCTCGCGGAGCCCGAGCTTGCCGCTTCGGCACTAGCGGACGCCGCGCTTGCGGAAGCGGACGCCGCGCTGGCAGATGCAGCACTTGCGCTTTCCGATGCCGCGCTAGCGGAAGCGGACGCGGCAGCAGACTCGCTGCTCGCACTTGCGCTCGCAGTATCTTCATGCTGGCTCGCGAAGTACAAATCGACGCTCGAGACCTTCCAGCCAATGAGGTCGCGCACCATCGAAATCTCATAGGTGACCTGGCCGCCCTGCGGCGTTGTCGCAGTCGCGTAGGCGGTCGAGGCTGTCATGCCGCGCGTCACGCCGTCGACTTCGGCCTTCGAGCCCGGCTGGATCAGCGTCGAGTAATCGCGAATGTCGTCGGCGGTCAACCCGTCAACGTACACCTCGGACGAAGAGGGGTCCTCGAACAGCTTCTCGACCATGGCTTCCTGCGTGGGGTATCCGTAGCCCTGCATGTACAGGAACAAGCCCGCACCGAGCGCGGCGAGCACCAGCAAGATGATGACCACGAGCACTTTCAGCCCCACGCTGCGACGCTTGCGCTCGAGCTTGACGACACCCTTGGACCACTGCTCGAGCTCCTGGTCGCTAGCTTCGAAGAAGTAGTCGGCATTGTTGGCGGGGTCGCCCTGGTGCGCGTACTGGTCGGCGAAGTAATAATCCTCCGACACGGCCTGCTCGTCGATGACGTAGGGCTCCTGTTCGGAAGTCGTGGACGGCGAGGTCACGGCCGTCGTGTCGGACAGCACGTCGAGCCCCGACATGTCGACGGGCGGCAACGCCTGCGTGCTGTCGGAGTTGCCCGTCGAGATGGCGGCGATGGCGCGCTGATAATCGACGCTGGCCGAATCCGAAAGGTAGTACGTCTTGTCGGCGATGGCGCGCTCGAATGCCGAAACAGCCTGCTCCATCTGGCCGGTCGCAACGTAGGCCTGGCCGAGGCTCGCATACATCTTGTTGCGCGTCTCGGGCTCCATGCTGAACTGCAGGGCGCTCTCGTAGGATGCTACCGCATCGGCAGGGCGGTTGAGCGCCATGAAGCACACGCCCAGGTTGAGCAGCGCCTTGGTCGGGTCGGGGTTGGCTTCGTCGAGGGCAGCCTCGCGGAACGCCACGCCCGCCTCGGCCGACTTGCCCTGCTTCAGAAGGGCGTTGCCCATGCCCGTGTAGGCTTTGTACGGCGTCGGGTAGTTGCGGTCCGAAACGGCGATCTCGAAATGCTTGACAGCGTTTTGCCAATCGCGCAGTGCCGCATAGGCCATGCCCAGATTGCAATTGACCGTGCCCACGGCGTCGTAGTCGTTATCAGCCACCGACTTCGTGTACGCCTCGATGGCCTCGTAATAGCTGCGAAGCCTGGTCAGGCAGTTGCCGACCTGATGGTAAATCAAGCCGACCTCGCCGGGCGCAGGGGGATTCTCGGCGTCGTTAAGGCATTGCATGAACAGGTCGTGCGCGCGGTTGTAGTCGCGCGTAGCCGCTGCCGATTTTGCTTGCTGGAATAATTCGTTGTTCATAAGAAGCCCTTCTAACGACCGATGCGCCCCGCCCTATCGACGAGGCCGAGCGCATGCGGACCTATTCGGCTACGTTCTCGATCGTGATGCTCTCGATAACGTCGCCGGCACGAAGCTTGCCGATGACGTCGAGACCCTCGATCGTCTGACCGAACACGGTGTAATCGGTATCGAGGAACGGCTGGGGACCCAGGCAGAAGTAGAACTGCGAACCCGCGGAATCGGGCATCTGCGAACGAGCCATGGCAAGCGTGCCGTCCTTGTGCTCGTTGTTGGGGTTGGTGCGCCATTCGCCCTTGATGGAGTACCCGGGGCCGCCGGTGCCGGGCTGGCCCTGTGGGCCGCGGCCGCCGCGGGCGACCTCCTCGGGGGTCATATCGCGCGTGTTGGGGCAACCGCCCTGGATAACGAATCCGGGAACGTAGCGGTGGAACTTCAGGCCATCGTAGAAGCCCTTCTGCGCGAGCTCGACGAAGTTGCCCACATGAATGGGGGCGTCGTTGCCGGCCAGCTGAACGCGGATGGTGCCCTGGCTGGTCGTCAGAACGGCAATCTCGTCGCCCGTCGGCTTGTATTCGGGGGTATACAGTGTCACGTTTATCTCCTTTTCCGTGTTGCTAAAGCACATACACGTACGAAATTCTATCAGCAAACGCGCTGTACAGAAGAAAAACCATCCGCTATTCATGCTGCGGAGCGCTGTCCCTCCCGCATGGCCCCGCCAACCGCCCAGCCCGCGCCTCTGCGCTCCGGCGCGGGCTAACCGCCTGGCGCTCCGGGGGCAGCAGCTGCGGAACTCGCCCGCTTCGCAAGCTCAGACAGCCCTCGCTCCCGCTGCCCCCTATGCGCCAGGCAGCTCGCGAAGTCGCGCAGAGGCGCGGGCTGGGCGGTTGGCGGGGCCATGCGGGAGGAACACAGGCAGTATCCTTGTTTCGTGGGCATCGGGGCATTTCGCACAAAGCAGGGCTATACTATGGGGGCACGAAATGGCGAATGAAGGGAATCACGTGCAGGCAAGCAACGGCTCCACAACCGGCGCAAGCACACTGAGCGGCAAATCAACGCCCCTCATCACGTTTGTGATGCCCTGCTATAACTCCGCCAAATTCATGAGAGGCGGCATCGAATCGCTCCTCGGGGTCAAACACCCGTGCGAAATCCTGCTCATAAACGACGGCTCCAAAGACGAAACGAGCCAGATCGCGCACGAATACGCCGATCGCTACGAGCAAATCGTGGCCATAGACCAAGAGAACACCAACTGGGGCGGCGTAGTCAACCACGGCCTTGCCTTGGCGCGCGGCCTGTACTTCAAGGTCATCGATTCCGACGACCGGTTCGATACGGCGGCCCTCGACCGAGCGCTCGAGGCGCTCTCGCTCGCCGTCGAGGCCGACAACGCGCCCGACCTGATGATCACCAACTACACCTACGACCATATGGCCAGCAAATCCGAGCGCATCATGCAGTACCGCTCGTTCTTCCCCGCCGGCCGCGTGTTCGGTTGGGATGAAATGGGCCGCCAGGGGCTCGACAAATTCATCATGATCCACGCAGCCTGGTACAAGACGAGTATCCTGCGCGAATCGGGCGTCGAGCTACCGACCGGCGTTTCGTATATGGACAGCCTGCTTTTGCTGCACCCTATGCCCTACGTGAAGAAGCTCCTGTACCTGAATCTGCAGCCCTACCACTACCTCATCGGCCGCGAAGGCCAGTCGGTCGAGATCGACGTGGTGAAGAAGTGCATCGACCAGCAGCTGATGGCCACAAAGCTCGCCATCGACGACAACGATTACTCGGCGCTGTTCGAAAGGGAGCCCAACTGCGCCACCCTCATGGCGGGCTACGTCTCGTGCATGATGAGCGTATCTACCATACACCTGTTCATGATCAACACCCCCGAAGCCCTGAAGAAGAACGACGAGCTTTGGGATTACCTGAAACGAAAGAACCCCGCGCTGTACGACAACGTGCGGCGCTCGTGGGCCGGCCGCGCCAACCGCAAGACCGCACTCGGGCGATTGCTGGCGCGCGGTGGCTACACCATTGCGAAGAAAGTGTTCAAGTTCGCCTAGCGCCAACTTGTTTCGAGAGGAAGCCATGACGCAAGCTCCCCCCAAAGATTTCGCTAACGGGCACGCCAACGCGCCCGTTAGCGGCATTAGCACTTCAGCCGAAGCAGAAGACGATTTTGACGTGTACGCAGACGCAGGCCACTGGATGCACTCGGTTTCGGCCGACGACACCGATCAGGCCGAATCGGGTGCCAAGATAGACCTGACCGACATCGACCTGTCCAACATCGGCGATGACGTGCCCCTGCCCGACAAGGGAACGGCGCATTCGTTTGGACGCAAGCTCAACGTCGCGCTGTGCGCGTTGGCATTCATCGTGCTCTTCGGCTACCTGTTCATCGCGGGCGAAGGCGAACAGACCCTTAACGCCTTCACTTCGTTCAACTACGCTTTTCTGCTCCTCGCGCTGGCGGGCATCGTCATCTACTGGTTGCTCGAATCGCTGAGCATGCAGCTGATCTGCGATGAGCTGTTCCGGGGCTTCTCGTTCGTAAAGACTTTCATAGTCACCATCATCGGGCAGTACTTCAACTGCATCACACCGCTCTCGAGCGGAGGCCAGCCCATGCAGGCCTACTACTACTCGCGGTTCGGCCTGCCGGTCAAGCATGCCATGCCTATGCTGCTGTGCCGCTTCATCGTGTACCAGCTGACCATGACTGTGTACGCCGTCATCGTGCTGCTGCTGCGCTTCAACTACTTTACACAGGACCTGCGACCCATCATGTACTTGGTGGCAATCGGCTTTTTCGGCGGGTTCGTGCTGATCGCCATGCTGTTCTCGCTCGCGTTCGCCAAAAACAGCATCATCAAGATCACGCGCTGGGTCATCAAGCTGCTCGGTCGCATCGGCATCATCAAGAAACCCGAGCAGACGCTGGCCAACGCCACGAAGTCGCTCGAAGAGTCCTACCAGGGCATTCGGTTCCTCCTAAAACGCCCCGCCGTGCTGATCAAGGTGTCGCTCGTCACGTTCGTGCAGCTGACCGTCTACTTCTCGCTGTCTTGGGTCATCTTCGCGGGATTCGGTCTCGAGGCCAACGATTACTTTACGGTCGTGTCGTGCCAGGCGTTCGTCTACCTCATCGCATCGTTCGTTCCCCTACCCGGCGCCGTAGGCGCATCCGAAGCCAGCTACATCACGTTTTTCAACTACGTGTACGGCGATCCTTCGATCGTGGCGCTTTCGACGTTTATCTGGCGCTTCTTCACATTCTATCTGCCCATCGTGCTGGGCATGATCCTGACGCTCATGGTCAACAACGAGAACTCCGCCCTCGCCCGCTGGCTGCGCCGCGACGACATCCGCATGGCATTCACCGACCACACCGTCGTTCCTAAAGAGAAAACGCGCAAGGGCAAGAAAGCCGAAAGCGAAGAGCCTGCGGCCGCAAGCGAAAGCGCCGGCCAAGACCCGGCCAGCACCGCCGCCAGCAAAGAGCCCGCTAGCGAAACCGCCGGAGCGCAAGGCTAAGCACCAGGTCATTTAATCCGAACCCCAAAACTCCGCCCTCTGTCATGGGGGCCGTGTCAAGAGAGCCGTCCCCATTGCAACAGCTGACCTGGTCGGCTGTTGCATTTTTTTGGTCCCCTCCCTCCGTCCAGCTGCCTCGTGACGCGGGGCCATTCTGCATGCCGGTCGTGCGTTTCGTACAAATCCCCTGTATCCCAGCAGCAGAACCAAGAAATTCGGTTTCGTACTGCGATTCCGAGTTTTTGTATTTTTACCTGCTACGATTCTGGGGATTTGTACCATACTGCAACAGCCGACCAGGTCAGCTGTTGCATTCGAAATCTTGCTGGAGCGCCTTATCGCCAATCACATGGTTAATGTGGTATCATTTTTCCATCCAAGCATACGAATAAGGAGCGTTGCCATGTCGAAGAGCAGCATATTTGCGCTTATCTTATCCTTCGTCCTCACCGTTGCCCTTGTGCCCTGCCTAGCATTTGCAGCGGAAACCAACCTTGCGGCCGGGGTCACGGCGGGTGCCACAACGCTCACCACGCAGGCCGCTAGCACGCCAAAAATTACGATTACCCGCGCCGCCACGGGCAAAGTCGCAGTGAAGGCTGGAAAGAGCTACAAGCTAGGGGCAAAGACCACGGCAGGCAAACTCTCGTACAAGAGCTCCAGCAAGAAGGTTGCTACGGTCTCGTCCAAAGGCGTAATCAAAGCGAAGAAGCCGGGCAAGACGACTATAACCATAACCGCAAAGAGAGGATCCAAGAAGGTCTCGAAAAAGGTGACGGTAACGGTACTCTCACCCAAGAAGTACAAGCCGGTGAAAAAGATAAAAGTAAAGACTGACTTCACTTACTTGGATATCGGCGAGGTTACGTCCGTAAAGACAATCTTCACCCCTTCGAAGGCCTCGAACAGGAATGTTATCTATAAGTCCAGCAACACTAAGGTACTCCGCGTAAGCGCCTCTGGGAAGGTAACGGCGGTCGCTCCAGGCGTTGCAAAGATTACGGTCACGAGCTGCGACAACGCCAAAGCGAAGGCGAGCATCAAGTTTGAGGTCGATGATTATTCGGCATACGAGCTTATTGACGATGATTTCACCTCAAGTGCTGACCAGGACAACGGCCAAGGCGAGAATCAGAGCAGCAGCGTCCATGAGCACAATTATCAACCAGGAGGCAATTACGATTTCTACGAACAGGAGAGGGCGAAAAGCGCTAGCGAAGCACTCAGATATGCAAACCTCAAAAATCAATACAACAGAACGCATAGCTGGCAGAACGGCACTTTCGATGCATCTACTTTCAATTCTTACGATTCAATGCATCAGTTCTATGTTAATCAAGCACAGGAGTACATAAAACTCAGGGATGCCGAATACTACTGTTCGATCTGTGGCGAGAAGAAGCCTGCTTGAGTCGATGACTACAACGGCACGAACAAAAGAATGGGAGGCGCCAAGCCATAGAGACCAAGAGGTTTTCGCAGAAAACAGAACGGCTAATCAATCGTGAGCATTCACTCTCGGTTTCGTGCAGACATCCCAAAACATATCCCCACAAGGGGCCGAAGACACAACAGGCCAGGGCAAAAAGCTCTGGCCTGGACTTTTCATGGCGTCCCCTGCGCGATTCGAACGCGCGGCCTTTTGCTCCGGAGGCAAACGCTCTATCCAGCTGAGCTAAGGGGACGCGACTTGTCGATTATACGCTATGATGTGGATGTTGGTTCACTCTTCGACGAAGGATTCACAGCTTCATGGACGTACTGGTAAACGTCGAGCGAATGGCATACAGCCCCGACGCCATCGCGCACCTGCCCAACGGCAAAGCAGTTTTCGTAGAAGGAGGCGCGCCGGGCGACACGGCCTACATCGAAGTCGTCGAGGACAAGAAGACCTTCGCGCGCGCCCGCATCACCTCGATAGAAGAAGCATCCGAGTTGCGCGTGGCGCCGCACTCGCCCATCGACCTGCTGTGCGGCACGGCCCCATGGCAGCACCTCGCCTACAAAGCGCAGCTCGACGCAAAGCGCGCCAACGTCGTCGACGCCCTGGTGCGCACGGGAAAGCTCGACGCCGCCCGGGCCGAGGACCTGGTCGCGCAACCGGTGGCTTGCAAACGCGAATGGGGCTACCGCAACAAGCTCGAACTCGCCTGCGAATTTAGCGAGAACGGGCAGTTCGAGGTGGGCTTTCATAAGGAGGGCAGCGGCGAGTTCGTCCCCGCCGAATCCTCGCTTTTGGCCCACAAGCAGATCCAGAAGGTCCCCAAGGCATTGCGCGGTGCGATCCGCTACGCGCAGGGGCATCAGGACCTGGGAATATACCGTATCGGCGTACGCCATAGCCTAGCAACCGGCGACTTGGAAGTCGCCCTCTGGACCAGTCCCGGCGCGTTTCCCCGCGGACTGTTCGCCAAGACGCTCGCCTCGGCCTGCAAGGCAACGGGAATCATCCGCGTGCTCGCCGAACCCGGAAAGGCGCGCAAGATCAAAGGCGTCGAAGTGCTCGACGGGCGCGGAAAATGGCGCGAACGGGTCGGCGAAGTCGAATTCGCCACCCAAGCACCGGCGTTTTTCCAAGTTAACACCGCCCAGGCCGCTCGCTTGGTCGAGCTGGTGCGGCAGGGGCTCGGCGACGTTGACGGCGCCTACATCGCCGATTTGTACGCCGGTGGCGGAACGTTCTCGGTGCCGCTGGCAATTGCGGGAGCCGAAGTCGTCGCGGTCGAGGCGGCTGGCCCGTCGGTACGCGACCTGCGCCGCAACGCCGAGATCAACGGCGTCGAGATTGAAGTGGTGGGAGGCGATGCCGCCCGCGAGCTCGAAATGCTCGGCGAACTGGACGCCTTGGTCGTCGACCCGCCCCGCGCGGGCTTGTCCGAGAGCATCATCGGCGACATCGCCGCCGCCGAACCTGCCCGAGTCGCCTACGTCAGCTGCAACCCGTCAACCTGGGCGCGCGACGTCGCGCGGCTCGAAGCGCACGGCTACAAGCTCATGGCCGCGACCCCGGTCGACCTGTTCCCGCAAACCTACCATACCGAAATCGTGAGCTTCTTCCAGCCAGCGTAAATCGGCTCCCGCAAAACTTCGAGGCAACATGCGAAGCCACAGGAACAGCCGTGCGGTTTCGCGGTAGAAAAACCGCGCGTCCTGTAACCGCATGGTTACAGGACGCGCTCGGCTATTTCCGCAATACGTGCATTCGAGCTCGCTCGCTGCTATGTGAAAGCTCGCGCGGCTTTGATTGGTACTATCGAAGACGAGGGGAGCCCATGCAGGCTGTCTCGCACTGGTCAAACGAAATTCCTACACGCGCTCCCCTCGGTCACTGTAGCACAGCCCGATGCGAGGCATCCCTTTATTGGTAATTTGACGCGAAATGCCAGCTTTTTAGCCCTCTCTATGTTAAACCGTCGTTGGCCCGGATGAGTCGGAAGGACAGTTCCCGCGGCTCATCCGCCTGTACGAATTGCGATGCCAACGCTGGTATAACAGGGCTTTCTCCCTTAATGGCGCTTGCGAGACCGCGTACGGGCGCGCTCGACCTCAGCTCGACGCGCGCGACCAGGGCGGAAGTCGCCGGAAGGCTTTGCGGGACGCCCGTGCTTTTGCTGCCCGTGCTTCTGCTGGCGCGACGGCCGGGCATCGTGCTCTTGCTTCGCGGGACGTTGCACGCGCTTTGCGTCTTTTGCCGTGGCGGGATCGCCTGCGACGCCAGCATTCTGCAAGGCGGCCTTCTTCGGGGACCTCGCAGGTCTTCCCTGCCTACTTGCCTTGGCGTCCGCCTTGCGCGCCGTTTTCTGCGGAGCTGCGGGAGCCGTTTCGGAAACCGCCTTCTTGCGCCGGCGCTTTCCGCCCGGCTTCTGGGCCTGGGACTCGTTTTTGCGTTGCGCGAGCTCCTCGGCCTTCTTCTGCGCCTCGTTTGCCAGCTGACGTTTAATCTTGTTCACTTCGGGGTCGCGCTTCGAACGCGCGGTAATCGACGCCTCGGCGGCTGCGGCCTCGGCCTCGGCGATATCGAAATCTGCAAGGCGCATTTCGGGAATCTCGCGCTTGATCAGCTTCTGTATTGCCTTCAACTCGGCGCCGTTTTCGGGGGTGACGAATGTCACGGCAAACCCGCCTTTGCCGGCACGACCCGTGCGCCCAATGCGATGAACGTAGTCCTCGGCCTGCTCGGGAATATCGTAGTTGATGACGTAATCTACTTCCTCGACGTCGATGCCGCGAGCCAGCACGTCGGTTGCCGTGATGATGTTGACCTCGCCCCGGGCGAACTTGTCGAGCGCGCGGCGACGCTGGTTCTGGCTACGGTCGGAGTGTATGGCCTCGCAGGTGTAGCCCGCCTTGCGCAAGCGGCGGCACGTGGAATCGGCGCGGCTGCGCGTGCGCGCGAACACGATGACGCGCTCGGCGCCCTTCTCGGCGAGGACAGCCTTTATCAGCGCCGGCTTAACCGATTGTGGTGCATTGATGATGTAATGGTCGATAGTCTCGGCGACTTCGCCCTTGCGCGCGATTTCGACTGTTTCGGGGTCATGCAGCATCGTACCGACGACTTTCATGATGGAACGGTCGATGGTCGCCGAGAACAGGAGCGTCTGGCGCGTCGCGGGTGTTGCGGCCACGATCTTCTTCACCGAGGGCAGAAAGCCCATGTCGAGCATCCTGTCGGCCTCGTCCAAGACCAGCACTTGCACATCGGCGAGGCGCACAGCTTCCTGCTCCATGAGGTCGATGAGACGCCCCGGCGTGGCGATGAGCACGTCGGTGCCCCTGCGCAACCGCTCGATCTGCGGCTTGTACGACAGGCCGCCGACCACGGTGGTGATGCGGTGGTGCGTCGAGATCGCCACCTGGTCCGCCACGTCAGCAATCTGCTGAGCAAGCTCGCGTGTGGGCGTCACGACGAGCATGAGCGGACCGGAGCCGCCCTTTGCGTGCGGCAGGCGGTCCATCGACGGCAACGTGAACGCCGCCGTCTTACCTGTGCCAGTCTGCGCAGCCGCGATGATGTCATGCCCCCCGAGTACGAGAGGAATCGCGCGCTCCTGCACAGGAGTGGGCTGGGCATAGCCCATGCGCCCAACCGCTGCGAGCGCTTTTTCGGATAATCCTAACTGATCAAAAGTTGTCATAGAGTCCTTCTCGCATATCTGCTGACCGCTTCACCGGGCTTGCCGGCACCGAACACCCGAGCGTGCAAGTGGAAAGCGGCACAAAAAAAGGCCGTTCGTAGAACGGCCTTCAATTCGTGGTGCCCCCAACGAGAATCGAACTCGTGTCTCAGCCTTGAAAGGGCCGCGTCCTAACCTCTAGACTATGGGGACGTTCGTTGCTGCCGCAAAACAGCCAAGCTAGTATCGCAGAACTCCACCCAGATTGCAAATGGAGATTTCGTTACATAATCAAATCGGCCCTTGCGCCTTGATGGCCTGGCCCTTGATTGCAACGTTTGACGAAACGGCGAACTCTCGACTTACTATCCCACCGCGTTTACCCAGGTGGAGGCGCGCTCCGGCTTGGCTTCGGCTAACTTAGATGAATAAACAGGAACAGTGCCTGCAGAATCGCCGGAGTCACGCCTCCACCTGGGTAAACGCTTCGTTGTCTTTACGATACCGTCTAAACTGCCATTCTGTGATGCAAGCGAAAGCGCAGGCGGCGGCATGTGTGAGCGATTCTGCAGGCACAAGCTTCCAAATTTCACTTAGGTTTAGCCGAAGCCAAGCGAACACGTGCCGCCGCCTGCGCTTTCGCGGGACGAAACGATAAAAGGAAAACATTTGCTTTTCGTCTATTAGTTGCTTTTGGCTCTAGCAAACAAAACGAGCCGGGGAATCCCGGCTCGTATCTTGTATGCGACGTAGAGGATTTCTACGCAGCCAGTGCCTTGCGGGCAACCTCGACCAGCTGAGCAAACGCAGCCGGATCGTTGATGGCCATGTCAGAGAGCACCTTGCGGTCGAGCTCGACGCCGGCCTTCTTCAGGCCGTTCATGAACACCGAGTACGACATGCCGTTCTGGCGGGCACCAGCGTTGATGCGGGTGATCCAGAGCTTGCGAATCTCGCGCTTCTTGTTGCGGCGATCGCGGTACTGGTACTGCAGCGAATGCTGGACCTGCTCTTTTGCCTTGGTGTATGTACGGGACTTCGCACCGTAGTAACCCTTAGCGCGGTCGAGGACTGTGCGACGCTTTTTGCGGGCGTTAACCGAACGCTTAACACGTGCCATGATGTATCTCCTTTGGTTCTACGGAATCTTAACGAAGGCCCAGGTTGCGGGCAATTACCTTGCGGTCGGCGTCTGCGACCACGGTTTCCTTGCGGAAGTTGCGCTTGCGCTTGGGGCTCTTCTTGGTCAGGATGTGGCTCTTGTAGCCCTTGGCGCGCATGATCTTTCCAGATCCCGTCACGCGGAAACGCTTCGCGGAACCGCGGTGAGTCTTCATCTTAGGCATTTATTCGTCCTTTCCTTCGGTGCTCTTAGACTCTGTGTCTTTCTTCTTTTTGGCCGCCCCCGGCAAAGGCGCAATCAGCATGTGCATGTTGCGACCTTCCATCTTGGGCGGACTCTCGATGACGGCGACATCCTTCAGGTCGTCGGCCAGTCGCTCGAGGATAGACAATCCCAGGTCGGGGTGCGACATCTCGCGGCCCCTGAACATGATGGTGATCTTGACCTTGTTGCCCTGGCCGAGGAAGCGCAAGACGTGCTTCTTCTTGGTGGTGTAATCGCCCACATCGATCTTCGGGCGGAACTTCATTTCCTTGGTCTCGATCTTGCTTTGGTTCTTGCGAGCTTGCTTCGCCTTGATGGCCTGATCATACTTGTACTTGCCGTAATCCATAATGCGGCAAACGGGAGGATCGGCATTCGGAGCGATTTCGACCAGGTCGTAGCCCTGATCCTCGGCTATACGGCGTGCCTGAACAGTGGGGTAAATGCCCATCTGGTTGCCATCGTAGCCGATCAGCCGGCACTCGCGCACGGTGATCTGTTCGTTGAGCCTTGGCTCCTGAGCAGCTATCGTGCTCACCTACTTTCTACTTGCGTCCTGCGCTTTCGCGCTTCCAATAAAAAACCCGCTTGGCAGCGGGCACATGCATGAATGACCGACGTCCATACGTCGAGCCATACCATATTCATGAAACCCATCGGCTGCCGAAGCGCCGAACCAGGTGGAGGTTTCCCTCACTTGATTAACAGCCTGCCTATAATACCACCAGCCACGCCATCTGCAAGCATTCTCCGCAAACAAAAATGTGAAAAAAGGGTCAGACCCTTTTTTCACATTGCACCGTTACTCAGGCCAGATTGTTGCGTCCGGCGAAGGAGCCAGCAGGACGCCGTCTGCCGTCATGGCACGGGCGGTCTCGACGTAGGCCTTCGAGGCGATCGTGACCATCGACTCGACCTCTTCATCGGTCAGCTCGCGCACCGCGCGCGCAGGCGAGCCCATGATCAGGCTACGCGGAGGAAATACCTTGCGCTGGGTGACCAGCGAGCCGGCCGCCACGACGCTATCGCGCCCGATGTGCGCGTCGTCCATGATGATCGAGCCCATGCCCACCAGCACGTTGTCTTCGATCGTGCAGCCATGCAGCATCGCATGGTGCCCGATAGTCACGTCGTTGCCGATGGTCAGCTTGCTGCCCAGGCTGACGTGCAAACACGAGTTCTCCTGAATATTGGTGCAGCTGCCGATGACGATGGGCTCGCAGTCGCCGCGCACGTGCACGCCTGCGAACACCGACACATCGTCGCCTAGCTGCACATTGCCGCACACGCTGGCGTGCGGCGAGAGCATATTGCCCTCCCCGAATATCACCTGATGGTAGTCTTTTATGGCGCTGCCCATCTTGATCTGAGGTTTCACTTTGTTGCCTTTCGGGTGCCATGCGTAGCCGCGCGTTTGGCGCATAACGTCAACGGTGCACGACCACCGTGCGTCTAGCACCGAGCCTTCAGTACAGGCAGTTTGCGCGGCGCTGCACGCAGCGTGCCAAGGTGCCGAGCTCTAGTCGCGCAGCCACAGGCCCGTCTTGCCGCCGTCTTTTTTCAGCAGGCGCACGTCCATGATTTCCATACCGCGGTCAACTGCCTTGCACATGTCGTACACGGTCAAGCACGCAACGCTCGCAGCGGTCAGAGCCTCCATCTCGATGCCGGTTTTGCCCGTGACGCCGCAGGTCGTGGTGATATGAATACCCACACGACCATCTTCGCGCTGGCCCTCCGTGACCGGCTCACACTCGACTTTGGCCTTGGTGATGTTCAACGGGTGGCACATCGGAATCAGCGAGCTCGTCTGCTTGGCGGCCATGACGCCCGCCACGCGCGCGCACGCCAGCACGTCGCCCTTGGCCGCCTTGCCTTCGACGATGAGGTCGAGCGTTTCTTGGTGCATGGCGATGAAACCTTCGGCCACGGCGATGCGCTCGGTGTCGGGCTTGGCCGAGACGTCGACCATGCGCACGTCGCCCTTCTCGTCGATATGGGTAAGTTTCTGCTCGTCAGACATGTGGTGCTCCATTCTTCAGGGTGCTAAAGTGCATAGCGCAAAAGGGTCTGACCCTTTTGCACCTTATCCGCCGATCTGGCTCATCTTGCGCTCGGTCCCGACCTTGTCGTGGTGCTCGTCGGGCTTCAGGTCAAGCGCCTTTAGGAAGCAATCGTACACGGCCTCTTCCCCGCCTTCGCGAAGAGCGGCGCGCACGTCGATCTCGCGATCCGAAAACAGGCAGGGCCGCAACTTGCCGTCGGCAGTCAGCCGCAACCGGTTGCATTCGCTGCAGAAATGGCGCGAAAGCGGCGAGATGAACCCGACTGTGCCCTGCGCACCCGGAAACTCGAAATAGCGCGCCGGTCCCCAACCCAAAGGCTTATGGCTGCCATCGGTAGGCTGAAGCTCGGGCAGGCCCTGGGCAACCGCCCGCTCGTTGATGATCTGCAGCAGCTCTTCGCTCGGCACGACGTCCTGCTTGCCCCAGCCCGTGCCATCGGCGCCGGTCGACTCGCCCACGGGCATGTACTCGATGAAGCGCACGTGCAGGGGCCGGTCGATCGACAGCTTGGCGAAAGCGAGGAAATCCTGGTTGAGGCTTCGCACCGTCACAGCGTTGATCTTGACGGGGTTGAAGCCCGCTTCGAGCGCCGCGTCGATGCCTTTCAGGGTGGACTCGATCTTGCCCACGCGCGTTATGAACTCGAACTGCTCGGGGTCGAGCGTGTCGAGCGAGATGTTGACACGCGAAAGACCCGCTTCCTTTAATTCGCCGGCCATCTGGGGCAATAGCACGCCGTTGGTGGTCATCGAGATGTTCTCGATGCCAGGCATGTTGCGCAGCGAGCGAACCAGGCCGACCACGCCCTTGCGCACGAGCGGCTCGCCGCCCGTCAGGCGCACGCTGCGGATGCCGATGCGCGTGGCTACACGAGCAATCGCTTCGATTTCCTCGATGCGCAAAATCTCGTCGTGACCCATCATGCACACGCCTTCGGCGGGCATGCAGTAAATGCACCGGAAATTGCACCGGTCGGTCAGCGATATGCGCAAATAATCGATTACTCGACCGTGTCCGTCCTTCATAGGTTTCCTATCGTCGGTTTTTCGCACTGAAAGAGTGTACCGCAGAATTCATTCTTTGCCACGTATAACTTGCAATCGCGATTAATTACAACCCAAAAGAATCCACTTCGTCACGATTCGCAACTACGCGCTTGCGCATACCCAAAATGTGAAAAAGGGGTCTGACCCCTTTTTCACATTTTTACTTGCAGACAACGTAAAGATGCTCGACGGGAATGCTGATGAGCAGCTCGTCTCCTACTTCGGGCAGGATGACGCCGGGCTCGCGCATGCTTACGCGCCAGAACACGCGCTGGTGCAGGAAATGGACTTCCTGGTCAACGGCGCTTACGAGCGGCTCGGCATCGGCGCTGCGGTCCATGAAGCTCAAAAGGCACATGCGCTCGAAGCGCGAATCGCTCACGCGGTCGACGCGCATGCGATACACGTTGCATCCGGGCCCTTCAGCTCGCCGCAGGTTGAACGCGCGCACGCCGATGCCGCGCACGTCGTCGGGCACGCCGCGCGGCACGCAGATCTTCACGCCCCACTGCGGACAGTACACATGGGTATCGCTCAGCTTCTGTACCTCGACGGCGTTCTTACATCCCGAAAGCTTGAGCCCGGCCATGCTCTTGGGATCGTCGACGAGCTCGCGGCTCGAGTCTATTTCCATTACATGGCCGCGCTCGACAACGGCCACGCGATCGCAGAACCGCACTGCCTCATCGATGTCGTGGCTCACATACAGAATCGTACCGTGGTAAGCATCGAACAAACTCGCCAGATTCTGCTCGAGCACGCTCTTCAGGTGCGCGTCAAGCGCCGAGAACGGCTCGTCGAGCATAAGGATCCCGGGGCGCGCCGCCAGCATGCGCGCAAGCGCCACGCGTTGCTGCTGGCCGCCCGATAGCTGTGCCGGGTAGCGCTTTGCGAACGCTTCGACGTCGAAGCGCCGCAGCTCCGACGCGACGATCGAATCGCGCTCGTCCTTGGGGGTCTTCCGGGGAATGCCCGCAGCCACGTTCTGCTCGACCGTCAGGTTGGGAAACAGCATGTAGTTCTGGAAGAGCAGCGCCGTCTTGCGCTCCTGCGGCTTCAGGTTGATCTTGGCGGCGCTGTCGAAGAACACGGTGTCGTTCACGACGATTCGCCCCTCGTCAGGCGTCTCGATCCCGGCGACGCAGCGCATGGTCAGCGACTTGCCGCAACCCGACGCGCCCAAAAGCCCGAACACTTCGTCTTCAGCCTGGATTTGCACATTCAGGTCGAAAGACGGGAAATGCTTGCGGATATCGATCGAGAGGCTCATTCCTCAACCGCCCCCTTACGGTAGCGCGTCGTATGCTGCGACCACAGGTTTATGAACAGGATGACGACGAAGCTGAACACCAGCACCACGATCGTCCAGAAGATGGCGATGTCGGTGCGCCCGATCTTCCAGTAGAAGTAAATCGAGATGGGAATCGTGCGCGTTATGCCCACGTAGTTGCCTGCCAGGAACAACGTGGCGCCGTACTCGCCCAATGCGCGCGCGAACGAGAGCACCGTGCCCGCCGCGATGCTGCTCCACGAGAGCGGCAGCATGATCTTGAAGAAGATGCGGCTTTCCTTCCAGCCAAGGGTGCGCGCCGCGTCGAGCATGTTGGGGTCGAGGTTCTCGAAGGCGCCGCGCGCATTGCGATACATCAGCGGGAAGGCGACCACGGTTGCCGCGATGACGGTGGCAGGCCAACTGAAGACCAGCGGAAAGCCCACCGAGTTGAACCATTGCCCTATGGGCGTATTGTTGCCCAGCAACAGCAGCAGCAGGAAGCCGCATACCGTCGGCGGAAGCACCATGGGGATGGTAAACAGGGTATCGAGCAGATCGCGCATCCTCGGAGACACATGCAAGGTGGCATATGCTGCAGCAAGCCCCAACACGAAGATGAACACAATTGCCACGAGCGTCGTTTTCAGCGTGACCCACAGAGGCGACCAGTCGAGCGTCGCGAAAAACGCGCTCAGCTGCTCGGCGGCGCTCGGCGGGTCGACGATGGCCGCATCCGCCGATGCGACGAGCGATGCGAAGCAGGCATGAGTCAGCTGCACGTGGCGATCGTTGGCCGTGTCGGTCACATCCGAACCATCGGAGCCGATCACGCAGTTGTAGAAACGTCCTTTCGACAGCTCGCGGTCGAACGAGAACGCCACGCCGTTGACGTCAACGGCCTCTTCGGTCGTGAAATGCCACGTTGACCCGCTCTTGATGCCACGAGAGCCACCCTCGTTGGCCTTGCCGAGCGCTTCGATGTAGCGCCTGAGGTACGCCTGGCCTTCCTCGGAGGCGGCGTCGAGGCCGACCGCCTGCGCCGCTTGCGCATCCACGTGCACAACCACGTCGGTCTCGGTAGCAACGTACATGACATCGGTCGGCTTCTTGCCGATGTAGTACGTATAGCCGAAATAGGCACCGTCTATCTCGCGGTTGCTGCCTGCGCTTGCACGCTCGAAATCGTTGAGTGCAAACGGGCAACCATCAATCACGGCCGAAAGGTTGTCCGACGACAACGTCAGCCCGTCACCGCCACCCTGGGCCTCGCCCGTCGTATCCTCCGCCGCTTCAGCAGCTTCGAAAGCCTGCTCATCGGCCTCCTCATCGGCCCATGCAAGCGCTGGCCAGCACAGGCTCAGGCCCACCAACACGCTCATGAGCATCGAAATTGCGCGCTTGTGCATCGTGTGTTCCTCCGGTACCGTAGGGCAGCTGCCCGTGCGGCGTCATTCGCAAAACAGGGGAGCCGGCAATCCGACTCCCCTGCATATATTACTGCATCGAGACTATTTCTTTAGCAGAATTAAGCAGAGAGCTCGAAGCCCCACTTCTGCCAGATCTCGAGGGCATCGTCATCGCTCATGCACCAGTCGATGAACGCCTTGGCAGCCTCGGAATTGGTCGACTGCGCGCACACAGCACCCGGGTAGGTGATGTTCTTGTGCGTATCGGCAGGAACCGTGCCGACGACCTTCACGCCACCGAAGCGCTGAACGTCGGAGGTGTAAACGAAAGCGATGTCGACTTCGCCGGACTCGGCGAGCGAGCAGACGTTGCCCACGCTGTCAGCGGTGGTGTACTTGCCCTCGAGCGGCGTGCCGGCATAAGCGGCAGCGTCGCCGGCGTCGCCGGCCTTACCGGAGCTCTCGGCGCCGGTCTTACCCTCAGGATCGTTGAAGCAGCCGACGGTGGACAGCGCCTGGTTGGCGTAGTTGCCAGCCGGGACGGAATCGTCGCCGATGCCCACGGTGTACTTGCCGGCGGCAACGTCGTCGAGCGTGACCTCGGTGATGTCGTTATTGTTGGCAGCGGTCACGATGACCAGGTCGTTCACGAACATGGTGGTGCGGGTGGCCGGATCGATGTAGCCAGCCTCCTCGGCGTCGTCCATGGTCTTCTTCGAAGCGGTGATCTCGATGTCCGCGTAGGCGCCTGCAGCGAGCTCGGCGTTAAGGTCGCCGGAGCTGAGGTACTGCGTGTCAGCGAACGTCGTGCCCGTCTTCTGCGTGTAGAGTGCCTGAGCCTCGTCCATCGCCTTCGACAGCGAGTTGGCGGCGAACACCTGCAGCTGAACAGCCTCGGCGCTTGCAGCGCTGGAAGCTGCAGCGGAGCTGGCAGCTGCGCTGCTGGCCGCCGCGGGGCTTGCGGCAGCACTGCTGGCTGCCGCGCTGCTAGCCGCAGCCGACGAGCTTGCCGCTGCAGACGATCCGCTTGCCGCCGCAGAGCTCGAGCCGCCCGACGAGCAGCCGACCAGCGCGAACGCTGCCACCAGGGCCAGCGCGAACACTGCAGCAAATACTGCATGCAATTTCTTCATGTGAATCCCTTCTCTTTCCTTCCCTTTATCTTGCGTCTACTACATTCGTAGCGCCGAATAGTAATGAATAATACCTCGGATGAGGTTTATCGTCAATGATGAATTATTTCTTTTCTAGTTGTATTCCGTACCAGTTCGTACCGTTTCATCATTCGCCGGTAACACAAGCAGCCAATTTCTCTAATCAGCCGTCCCTGAAGTAACTGGTCGCAGGGATGACCGACTGCGGGGGGCGTGACTCCGGCGATTCTGCAGGGGCCGAGCGCCCGGAAAACGAGCCGGTGGCTCGTTTTCAGCGAGGCCGGGCAAGCTTCAGCTTGCCCCCGCGCATGCTTCCAGAACTATTTCCTGAATACGCGAAGCGTAGTCAGGAACCAATACAATTAGGTTTAGCCGAAGCAAAGCCGGAGCGCGCCCCCGCAGAGAAAGGCACGGTGGGATGAGTTCACGCAACATGCAGGCTACCCCGGGGGTAGCAGTAACAGGCTTAGGTGACGAACCACCGCCCCCCGTCACCCTATTATTCGGGCATAGCGAAGGGCGTGGGCTTGTAGGCCTTGTCGCTATCTTCAGTGAACAGCTCGGTCGTGGCAAGTGCATCCTGAATCATCTGATACGGTTCTGGCTCAGCAGAACCCTCGATGTGCTCTACCGTAGGAGCATCCTGTTCAGAGGTCGGCGCCGGCTGCGCATCCTGCTCGGACGCTGACGCCTGCGCCTGGGCTTGAGCCGACGGCGCATCGTGCACGGCTTGTACGGTGGGCGTGTCAGATGGCGTTTCATCGTGATTGTTGACCTGCTGTGATTCAACTTCCAGAAGCTCCTGGGGCATTTCGGTAGCCAGGGCTTTCTGGATTATCTGAGCACGCAGGCGCGCTGCACGTGTCGAAATAGCATCATGGTAAGCGTCTGCGTCACGCGGTGACGAAATGGGACGCACCGCACGACTGCTTTCGGCACCATTTTGCAAAGAGGCAACGGACTCGGCAGCCGGCGACGCATCCGGAGCCGCTCCGCCCGCTAACGGCGTCTCGATGGCCTGCGCGGCGGCCTGCCCAACCTTCTGGGATCCCGAACCGTCTGCAGGTAAGCCCTCGCCCGCCTGTTTCAGACCGGTTTTGCGACCTGCCAAATACACCCCTGCCGCGCCAGCTATGCCGGCAACAACTTTCAGTAGTTTTGGAATCTTTGCCATGATGGGTCCTTCCTTACCACAAGGCGCAGCTACCATCGCACCTACATCAAGAGCGCCACGAGCTTTCCGCGCACAGCCATGGCAATCAGGACGGCAATCGATACGCCTGCTGCGGGAACCGCCGGCTCGATCGGTGGCACATCGGGCGCCGGAACGTCATCGAGGCCTTCACCGTTTCTTACTGCATCGATTTCGCGCATAAGCTCGTTTTGCGCGCCCGCCCCCTCGTCAGCCGACTGGGAATCTTTGCGAGCATCGTCTTGCTGCTTGGCCCCATCGCTATCGGCGTACACGAGCTCGGCTTCCGACTTGATGGGACGGCCGTCGATCGATACGGCGCGCAGCATCTGCAACGCGCGCTCGTTCTTCGTTTTGGCAGGAGCCTCCTTTTTAGGGTGGTCGTACTGCGTCAGATCGTAAGCGAGGATTATGCCCTGCAACTTGCCCGAATACGACGTATCGGTGGCGTAATGGCCCTGCAGGTAGTTGCAAGCATGAACGTAGGTTTTGGCATTCGACTTCCATGTGGGCGCATAGAAGTTGCCCATGTCGCGCTTCAGCAAGTCAGCGTAATCCTGCAGCGACTCCTTGGGTGACGGGTAGCGTCTGAACGGCGAGACGATGTCGTACTTGGCTCCGCTGCCGTCGTCTTCCGACGTCCACAGGGCGACACTCTTACCCTTATACGAGCCCTTTATGCCGAACAGGTTGTTGTACGGCGGTTTGGAAAGGCCCGAGCTGCCCGAGCCTGATTCTAGAATAGCCTGTGCAATCATGACCGATGCGTACAAATCGTCGTTTAGGCCGATTTGCCGAGCGTCCTCGCAGATCGACTCGATGAACGCCTCGGTCGTCGGATTGGGGATGAAGGGGAAGATGGCGTAGGGTGCCGTCATGTACGGACGATCGTCGACGAGCTCGGCATTGCGCTTGTCGAAACGCGGGTCGTACGCTTTGGAATCGGGAGCGTAAGCCGCCGACCCATTGGCCGAGGCGGCACTCGCCTGGCTGGCCTGTTCGGACGAGCCATCCCAGATGGAACCCGCAACCAGGTCGCCCTTTTCTACGGTTTGCTCCGTGGCTTCCTCCGCGAACCGCTCTGCGGCCCAAGCCTCGGAAGCGAACGCGAACAACAAGCCCATCGCGGCGAGCAAGATCGCAAAAACAGCAACCGCGACGAACGCGAACCTGCGCTGGTCCGTGCCGCGAGCCGCCTCCGCTGCATATGTCATTGCTTCCCGCATCCTACCTTCTTGAATAGAAAACCCCTGTTTGTCGAATAGGATAATATATACCCTGCTGTACGGGGCAAATCCACGGATTGCCAACGTAAAACACAAGTTTCGGCAATATGGACGAAAGAACGGTGCACCATGCTCTTCATCTTGACCGGAGAAATCCAGACGGGAAAGACCCGCTGGCTGCAAGATGCAATTTGCCAGCTCGAAGCCTTGGGGACAGAGGTCTGCGGCGTCATAGCCCCGGGCGACTGGGCCGAGCATACCGCACCCAACGGCGCGGTCGAATTCGAGAAGCTCAGCATCTTCAACGAGCTGTTGCCCCAACACGATCGCATCGTCTTCGCGCGCCGCGATGATCTGGTCGAAGGCGCCGAGCGTGAGGCTTTGTGCACGCAAGCGAGCCAGGCCAAGCTCTCGTGGGCCATATCGGACGAAGCGATCGAACACGTGAACGCCCACCTGGCGCGCATTGCCTGCGCAACGGCTGCTGATTCGCCAGGCGCAAGCGATTTGCAGCCAACAACCTCGGCAGCGCGAGGCGACGGCAGCGACGAAGCCCACTCGCCGATAGCGCGCAGATTGCTCGTCGTCGACGAACTCGGGCGACTCGAGCTCCTGCATTCGGGCGGCCTGGCAGCAGCCATGGCTCTCATCGACCGCGGTGCTACGCCTTCGCTTCCCCATGCGCTCGTGGTCGTGCGCGAGCAGCTGCTGCAAGCCGCGCTCGAACGCTTCAAGGACGCCCCCTGGAACGGTATCCGCCCCCTGCACCCCGGCCCTGAAGCCCTCACCGCTCTCCTCGAGCTCGCAAAACTGTGAAAAGGGAGTGCTCCTCGTTTCTATATTAACGGCAGTCCATCCCGCCGCGAATGCGCAGGTAGGGGCGCGCATTCGCTTGGCTTCGGCTAACATGAAATATTTTGAAGAAGGTGCCTGCAGAATCGCTCATGTCACGCCCCTACCTGCGCATTCGCTACCCACCAAGATTGAATATGGCAACGGGAGCGAAGAGCATCCATCTGGAAACGGAGCGTTTCCGCAGGCGGGAGCGTGACTCCGGCGATTCTGCAGCCACTGTTCCTGTATATCCACATAGGTTTAGGCGAAGCCAAGCCGGAGCGCGCTCCTGCCTGCGGAAACGCGGTGGGATGGCAAAAGGGGGCTGTCACAGGCGGCTATTGCACGGCGCCTTTGAGCTTTTCGGAACGGTAGCCCTTGGTCGTAGCGTCGTTGAGCTGCACATGCACGTGGTTGCCGCCGACGCCTTCGGGGGTGAAGAACGAAAGCTGCACGTCGGTCAGGTCCTTCTCTATGTCGCGCACGTGACACACCTCGGTCAGGCCCGCATCCACGTGTTCCCCCGCGCTCACGAGCGGGTCGGACGTGTGGATGAGCACGCAGTCCAGGTCGGGCTTGCCGTCGGGCTGGATGTGTATCTCGATGTCGGGCACCTGGTCGTAGAGCATGTAGTCCTTCACGAGCACCACCTTGCCCGAAATGGGCGAGCGGACCACCGTGCCCGCCGCAGCCCCGACGTCGATCGAAGTTTCCATGGGGGTCGCATCCGACGTGCGCCATAAGTGCAGCGCCTCGGCATCGAGCCACTCCCCTTCCTGCTGGTCACGGTTCACGGGAATGGTACGATGGGCTTCGACCCATTCGTAGTTAGCTTCGGGCAGCTCGGTCGTGAAGGGCAAGGCATAGGCAAACGACGCCTGATGAAATAGGATGCCCGTAAGGTCCTCGGTTGCCACCGGGCATCGGAAATCGACCCCGCTGGCCTGCGCAATCAGGCGCGTACGGTGCTGGCGCAGCCATTCATCCTGCTCGGCTGCCTCTTCAGCGGCCGATGGCACTGCGTCGCCCAGGGCGTCGAACCCCTCTGCCCCGCCTGTCAACTCTTGGCTGGCTGTCGCGCCTTGCTGGTTCAAAACCCGAGCCTCGAATGCCTCCACAGCCGGCTGCACGACAGATGGCCTTAACACGACGAGCGCATACACGCCCCCGACCATGACCACCGCCACCACCAGCAATACTATAAGCGCTCGTTTCATCGATCGCCCCCTTGGAAACACAGCTGAAGAGGCGCCCTTTCTTCGTCGCTCCCAAAAAACGAAGTGTTTCCGCAGGCGGGGGCGTGACTCCGGCGATTCTGCAGCCACTGTTCCTGTAATTCACATAGGTTAGGCGAAGCCAAGCCGGAGCGCGCTCCCGCCTGCGGAAACGCGGTGGGACGGGTCACGCATAAACCAATTGCCCCAGGGGTATTCGGTTTGAGCGCTCGTTTCATCAAACTTCTTTCCAAATGTGAAAAAGGGGTCTGACCC
>DFIX01000054.1:0-17851 GCA_002371495.1 Eggerthellaceae bacterium UBA3686 | reverse complement strand
CTGACCCTTTTTTCACATTTTTACTTAACCAACTTGAAGCGCAGGGTGCGCGTACGACGGTCGGCCTCGACCAGGCGCACGGCCACGTGCTTTCCCAAACGATACTGTTTCCCCGAATCGGAACCGGTCAGCGTATGGCGAACGGGGTCGAGCGCGAAATATTCGCGCCCGAGGTCGGCCATCTCGACCATGCCCTCGGCCGTGTTGTCGAGCCGCACGAACAATCCGTAGGTCGCAACGCCCGCAATCATCCCCGAGAACGTCTTGCCGACCTGGGTTTCCATGAGCTCGATTATCTTGACCTCTTGCGATTCCGCCTCTGCTTTCTCGGCTACGCGCTCCATCGCCGAAGAATGCTCGGCAATCCAAGCAAGGCTGCTCACCTCTTGGTCGAACTTCTCGGGTCGGCCGAAAAGCTGGGCTTTGAGCATGCGGTGCACCACGAGGTCGGGGTAACGCCTGATAGGCGACGTGAAGTGCGCGTACGCCTCGCTCGCGAGCGCATAGTGCTCGCCAAGTTCGGCTTCGTAGAGCGCGCGCTTCATCGAGCGCAGCACGAGCGTCGTCACCAACGCTCCTTCGGCGCGCCCCTCGCAAGCGGCAAGCACCTTTGCGATGACGTGCGGGTTTCCGGCAACGAAGGCGTCGGCGTCGGCATTGTCGAACCATCCGAATTCCTGCAATACCGGCACAAGCCCAGCCAGGCTCTCGCGCGAGGGCTTGTCGTGGGTGCGGTACACGCACGGGAAGCCGGCGTCACGCAGGTAGCGCGCCACAGCTTCGTTTGCCGCAATCATGGCCTCCTCGATGAGCTGGGTCGCATCGGTTCGCTGGCGGATGATCACCCTAATCGGCGCACCTTCGTCGTCGAGCTGCACCTTGGCCTCGGTCGTATCGAAATCGATGCCGCCCGCCGCAGCACGGGCAGCCGCCCGTTTCTTCGCGATGGCCGAAAGCTTGCAAATGCGCTCGGCAACAGCATTGCGCACTTCGGGCGGAAGAAACCCGAGCGCTTCCGGCGCACCCTCGATGGCTTCCTGCGCTTGCTCGTACGTCAATCGGGCGCGCGAGCGGATGATGGCGGGATACACCTCGGTCCGCATGACCTTGCCGGCATCGTCGAGCAGCATATCGACCGTCATCGTACGCCGGTCCTCGTTCGGTTTCAGCGAGCACACGTCGTTCGAGAGCGCCTCGGGCAGCATCGGCACCACGCGATCGACCAAATACACGCTGGTAGCCCGCTTGCGGGCATCCAGATCGACCGAGCTTCCCCATGGCACGTAATGCGACACGTCGGCGATATGCACCCCGAGCCGCCACAGCCTCTTGCCACCCGAGGCCGCTTCCGTACCTCCGTCACCAACGGGGTTCGATTGCCTTCCCCCATCCAGAAGCGAGGGCGGCTGGGGTGCCCCAGATTGTCCCGAAAGACAAGCGACGCGTACTTCGGTACGCGAGCGCAGGCTTGAGGGGCAAGATGGGGTGCCCCAGTCGACCGCAGCGTGCGTCGTTCCGCCGTTCGCAAGAACGACGGAATCCAGCGACACCGCGTCGTCAAAATCGCGGGCATCGGCGGGATCTATGGTGAAGATGATGCGGTCGCGCAGGTCGCGATACCCGCCGGCAAGCGCTGAGTCTGCATCGACCTGGACGGATGCCGCCTCGGCAAGAGTCGAATCCGAAAACGAGGTCTCGATCTTGTGGCGTGCGACAATAAGGTCGATCGGCACGCGCTCGTCGTCGCTGGCGCCGAGCACTTCGATGATCGTGCCGGTCGCCGCTTCCTTTTTGCTCGGATACGTCGCCATGGCCACGCGTACGATGGACCCGTCGGGTATGCCCGCGTTCTCGGAGCGCATCGTAAAAATGTCATAGGGAATGCGGGGGTCTTCGGGAACGACGACGCCGAAAGGTTCGGCCACTTCATAACGCCCGACAATCTCGGCATGTGCGCGTTCGATTACGCGTTTCACGCGCGCCTCGCGCTTGCGGGTAGATGCGGCAGCGCGCGCCAGGGCCTTCTTGGACCGCTCCTGGCGCGCAGGCGAGATTTCGACCAGATCGCCGTCGAAAGCGCCGTTTATCTTGTCTGCCGGTATAAAGTACTCGCCCTCGGCCGTCTGCACGAAGCCATAGCCCCCGCGCGTCACTGACAAAGTCCCGCGTGGATACACGTGTGCGGTACCGCGCGTATTGGAACGGTTCCTACCCATGCGCCCCTATTCCGAAGGCACCATCGAGTCGGCCAGCTCGATCGCATAATTCTTCTGGGAAGCGCTTGACGCATCGAGCGGTTGTGAAGGCGATACTCCCACCTGGTCGATGCTGTGACCTTCGGGGGTCAGGTAGTAAGCCGCCGTGTAGCGCAGGGCGCCGCCGAACGAGAGCTCGGAAATGACTTGTACCGAACCTTTCCCCAACGTCGTCTGGCCGACGAGCGTCGCCCTCTGGCTCTCTTTCAGCGCAGAAGCTACCACTTCGGCTGCTGCAGCCGTGTTCTTGTTGATGAGCACGATGAGCGGCGCATCGGTTGCCGGCTGGCCCGAAGCCGACTTGGCCGAAATGCCATTAGTGGTCTGCAGTTCGACGACCGTGCCGCTGGGCATGAACATGCTCGCCAAATCGATTGCCTGCGAAAGGTAACCGCCAGGGTTGTCGCGCAGGTCGAGCACGTAGGCTCCAGCTCCCTCGGCAGCAAGGTCCTCGAGCGCCTGCTTGGCGAGCGGAGCAGCGTTCTCGGTCAGCTGGCGTACCTTGATGTAGCCGACCTTGCGATCGCGATCGTACTCCTTGCTGACGTTGGGCTCCTCGTATTCCTTGCACTGTAGCTGCGTCGTGAACTCGATGCCGCCATCGGCCTCGAGCGACTCGGGGCGACGCCAGGTAATGGCGACCGTCGATCCGGCTTCTTGGGCGAGCTTTGCCGTTACCTCGGCGCGTGACCAGGTCTGGGACTTGTCGCCAGCCACCGAAACGACGAAATCACCCTCGCGGACGTCGCTGAGCTGCGCATCGGACCCCTCGAACACGTCTACCGCATACGCTTGGCCGTTGTATTCCGAAAACAGCACGCCAATACCGGCATACCCTTCGTCCTGAGTGTTCATGAGCTCGCTGTAGCGGTCATGCGAGTAATAGCGCATGTATGGATCGTTCGACGCTTCCGCCAGAGCCGCAAGCGTCGCCTCGGTCGCCGAGCCGAGCTCGTAGGTATCGAGGCTGTCGCCCTTCAGCACCGCATCGACTTCCTTGATGCGTGCGGCCAGCGAGTTATACACATCGTCGGTCGATGTCGTGACTTCGGTCGCCTTGGAATCGTCGATGCCGGTTATGGATGCCGGAAGTCCCAGAGACGAGAGGAAATGCGCATGCCCCCGAACGGTAAAGCCGGCCCCGAACGCAATGCACAGCACGATAATTAGCGCAAACAACCGTATGAGACGAAAATTGCGCGCACGCATTTTTCGCGTGCGCGCAGCTGTTCGATTGGTATTTCCCTTACCAGCCATGATCGCGGGCGGACGTTACACCCTCAGGTAGCGGCGCATGGCGACAGCCGAGCCGATGAGGCCGATGATCAAGCCCGCAACCAGCAGAGCCAGGTAAATGATCAGGAACAGGTTGCCGTCGACCTGGATGGGCAGAAACGCCAGCGAAGCCTGCAGCTGAGGCAATGCGAACCGACGAATCAGCTCGATGCAGCCGATGGCCAGGGCTGCGCCGATGATGGCATGCAGCGCGCCTTCCATCAAAAACGGCCCGCGGATGAACCCGTTGCTGGCACCGACCAGGCGCATGATGGCGATTTCCTTACGACGGGCCATGATGGCCAGGCGAATGGTGTTGTTGATGAACACCAGCGCGATGAACACCAGCAGCACAATGAGCACGATGCCGCCGTAGCGTAGGTAATTGGTCACCTGGAACAGGCGCTCGACCGTACGCTGGCCGTACTTGAGCGAATCAGCCGGATTCTCTTCGTCAGAGATCTTGGCGAAAGCCGCATTGGACTGAATCTGGTTGGCGACTTCCTCGACCTGCTGCGGATTGGAAAGCTCGACGTTGATCGAGGCGGGAAGCGGATTAGCGCCCAGCTCGTCAACGATGTCGGAGTTCGTGGACATGGTGCGGAACTCCTCGAGGGCCTGGTCCTTGGTCTTGAACGAGACCGTCGACACGCCGTCGAGCCCCTTGATGTAGTCCTGCACAGCTGCGAGGTTGTCCTGGTATTCCTTGTAGGCAGCAGCATCGTCTTGGCTCGGGGCGTCCTTGACGTAGGCGGTAATCGAGACTTCGTTCTCGACCGACTTCACTATGTTGTCGATGACGATTGCGCCGACCAGGAACAAGCCGATGATGAACAGCGACAGGAAGATCGTGATGATGGACCCAAGCGTCGTGGAAAGGTTTCGCGCGAAGCCCTGGATCGATTGCTTGAAAAAGTAAATAAGGCTAGACATCGAAACCGTACACTCCCCTCTGCTGGTCGCGCGTCAGGTGGCCGCGCTCAAGGGCGATAACGCGGCGACGCATGTTGTCGACCATCTCGCGGTCGTGCGTGGCGACGAGAACCGTCGTGCCCGTGCGGTTGATGCGCTCGAGAAGGTCCATGATGCCGCGCGACGTCTGCGGGTCGAGGTTGCCGGTGGGCTCGTCGCACACCAGCAGCGGAGGACGGTTGACGATGGCGCGCGCAATCGAGACGCGCTGGGCCTCGCCACCCGACAGCTGATCGGGCAGCTTGTCGAGCTTGTCCTGCAAGCCGACGAGGCGCAACACCTCGGGAACCTGGGTGCGCACGATGCTGCGGCTCTTGCCGATGACCTCGAGCGCGAACGCGACATTCTCGAAGACCGTCTTGTTCGGCAGCAGCTTGAAGTCCTGGAAGACGCAGCCGATGTTGCGGCGCAGGTAGGGCACGCGCCAGTTGCGCATGGAACCCAGATCTTCGTTGGCGATGGTGATGGTGCCCGAACTCGGACGCAGCTCGCGGATAATCAGGCGCACGAGCGTCGACTTGCCCGAACCAGAATGGCCTACGAGAAAGACGAACTCGCCCGGATAGATCTGAAGCGAAACATTGTCGAGCGCGGGGCGATTGGGCTGCGCGGGATACACCTTCGAAACCCGGTCGAACGAGATGACCGGTGCTCCCTGTTGCGGAATGTCCTCGGCTTCCAGCACGGGAAGGGCCATGGACAAATCAGCAGAGCGCGCCCCCTGAGTGGTGGCTTCTGTCACAGAATGCTCCGTTCGATTAGTCGTTTACTATGACTGCTAGATTCTAGCACTACGACTGACGTGCGATAACCCTCTTCACAGCTTCGACAATCAGCCGTAAGCAGACGCGTATGCGAAAACAAAGCTGTCCCACCGCGTTTTCATGGGCGGTGGCGCGCTTCGGCTTGGCTTCGCCTAAACCTATATGTATTAACAGGAACAGTGGCTGCAGAATCGCCGAAGTCACGCCACCGCCCATGAAAACGCTTCGTTACCTGTGAGAACGCTAACGTCAAGCGCCGAAGGGAGGTTCCCTTCGGCGCTTCTAGAAGCTTTGGCAGCATTGTGCTATTTACGTGTGATAACCCTCTTCACGGCCTCGACGATGGCGGCGGCATCGGTCTTGAAGAACGCGGCGAGCTCCTTGTAGGCGCCCGACTTGCCGAACGTGTCGTGCACGCCGACGTATTCGATGGGCGTGGGCAGGTCGTGCCCAAGGGCCTCGGCAACAGCCGAGCCCAGGCCGCCGTAGATGCTGTGCTCCTCGGCGGTAACGACCGCGCCCGTCTTGCGCGCCGACGCCTCGATCGTGGCGACGTCGAGCGGCTTGATGCTGAACGCGTCGATGACCTCAACCATTATGCCCTGCTCGGCAAGCAGGTCGGCCGCCTCGAGAGCCTCCTTGACCTCGAGGCCGCATGCGACGATCGTGGCGTCCGTACCCTCGCGCAGCACATAGGCGCGACCCAGATCGAAGTGCATGTCCTCGGCGTAGACCTGGGGCACCGACTCGCGGCCCAGGCGCACATACACAGGACCGGGCGTCTTCGCGGCGATTCTGATGGCGGCAACCGCAGCTGCGTAATCGGCCGGCACTAGCACGCGCATGTTGGGAAGCCCCCGCATGAGCGAGATGTCCTCGAGCATCTGGTGGCTGCCACCGTCGGGGCCGACCGAGATGCCGGCATGCGTCGGAGCAACCTTGACGTTGAGGTTCGAGTAGCACACGGTGTTGCGGATCTGGTCGTAAGCGCGCCCGGTGCCGAACACGGCGAACGACGCAGTAAAAGCGACGTTGCCCGTAAGCGACAGGCCCGCAGCGACATCGATCATGTTTTGCTCGGCAATACCGACGTTGAACAGGCGATTCGCATACTCGGGCTTGGCTTTGGCGAACTTGCCGGTGGTGGTGGATCCGCTCAGGTCGGCGTCTACCGCCACGATGGGCAGGCCCTCGTCGGCGAGCTTGGCAAGGGTCTCGCCATAGCCAGCGCGGGTAGCTTTCTTAGCGGCAGCCTGCTCGGGCGACGCGAACTTGACCTCGGCTGGGCCTTCCCAGGCGATGGGCTCGTCTTCGTGAAGGAGCGATTGCGGGTCGAACTCGGGCAGCACGACCTCGATCGGACCGTCGTAGCCTAAATCGTCAAGCGCTACTTTCAGCTCGACGGCGTTAGGCGCCTTGCCATGCCAACCTGCCTGGTCTTCCATGAACGACACGCCCTTGCCCTTGACGGTGCGCGCGATGATCGCGTGGGGCTTGCCCGAACGGTCGTCCTTTGCCCTGGAAAGCACCTTGACGATGGCGGCGATGTCATGGCCGTCGACCTCGCACGCATCCCACCCGAACGCCGCGAACTTGGCAGCGACGTCGCCCGGGTCGCACACGTCAGCAGTGTTGCCGTCGATCTGCAGGCAGTTGCGGTCGATGATGGCCGTCAGATTGTCGAGCTTTTTATGGGCGGCGAACATGGCAGCCTCCCATACCTGGCCCTCCTGGCACTCACCGTCGCCGAGCAGCGCGAACACGGCATGCTCGTCGCCGTCGAGTTTCAGGCCCGCAGCCATGCCGCAAGCGACCGAAAGACCCTGGCCGAGCGAACCGGTCGAAACTTCGACGCCCGGGACCAGGTTGCAATCGGGGTGCCCCTGCAACCTTGCCCCCAGCTTGCGCAAAGTCAGCAGCTCATCACATGGGAAATAGCCAGCATGGGCCAATGCTGCGTAAAGCGCAGGAGCTGCATGCCCCTTGGCCATGACGAAGCGGTCGCGCGGGCCCTGCGGGTCCTGCGCGTTGTATTCCATAACCCCGCCGAAATAGAGGGCGCACATGATGTCGGCACACGAAAGCGAGCCTCCGGGATGGCCGCTACCTGCCTCGCCAATCATCCGGACAATGTCGATTCGCATATCGTTTGCGAGGCCGTTTAGCTGGTCAATGTTCATGGTCAGCCCTTTCTCTAGCTTAAAGGCCATTGTACAACGGGTGATAGTCACACGTTTGCCATTCTTGGCATTTCTCCGAATCCGCACGACATCCCATGCGCAAAAGGAAATACCCCTATACCTGTTACGTCCTGCGAAAGCGCAGGCGGTGGTACGTGTTCGCTTGGCTTCGGCTTAACCTAAGTGTATTGGTTCCTGAATACGCGAAGCGTAGTCAGGAACCAATACACTTAGGTTAAGCCGAAGCCAAGCCGGAGCGCGCCTCCACCTGCGAAAACGCGGGGGGCGACAAAAAGGGTGCTCCCTTTTGCACCGACGCAGGGCTCTATCTGGCTATTGGCTGGCTTTCCACTTGTGGTAGCCGATGATGAATTGGTCCAGGTCGCCGCCGAGGACGGCATCGACGTTGCCGGTCTCGACGCCGCTGCGCAGGTCCTTCACCATCTGGTAGGGGTACAGCACGTAGTTGCGGATCTGGCTGCCGAACGAGTTGTCCATGCGCTCGCCGCGCAGCTCCTCGATCTCGGCGGCACGCTTGGCCTCCTCGAGTTCGTAGAGCTTGGCCTTCAGCACGCGGAAGGCTGCTTCCTTGTTCTGCAGCTGCGATTTCTGGTTTTGGCAGGTGACCACGATGCCGGTGGGAAGGTGTGTCAGGCGTACGGCCGAATCGGTCGTGTTGACGCATTGGCCACCGGGCCCGCTCGAGCGGTACACATCGACGCGCACATCGTTGGGATCGAGGTTGACCTCGATGTCGTCGGGCAGGACTGGCAACAGCTCGACGCTCGCGAAGGTGGTGTGCCGACGTGCCTTCACATCGGTCGGCGATATGCGCACCAGGCGATGAACGCCGATTTCGGAGCGCAGCATGCCGTAGGCGTTGCGGCCTTCGAGCTGAATCGTCGCACGATCTATTCCCAGGCCCTCGGCGTAGGTGACGTCGAGCACATGGACCTTCCATCCTTTGTGCTCGCCGTAACGCGTGTACATTTTGAAAAGCATGTCGGCCCAGTCGTTGGCCTCGAGGCCACCCTGGCCGGGGTTCACCGTAAGGATCGCGTCGCCCTCGTCGAACTGCCCCGTGAACCACGACGACAGCTCCAGCGCATCGAGCATCGGCTCGAGACGCGCGGCCGCCTCGGATGCCTCGGCCGCGAACGCCTCGTCCTCTTCGGCAAGTTCGTAGGCCGTCTGCACATCCTCGAACAGGCCCTCGGCACTTTCGTACTCGCGAATCGTCTCGCGCAGGTTGCCCGCGCGCTTCGACACCGCCTGTGCATGGGCCGTATCGTCCCAGAAGCCGGGCTGAGCCGTCTCTTCGTCGAGCTTATGCAGCTCGGAGGCTTTCTCTTCGATGTGCAGGTAGGCCCGCGCGTCCGCGACGCGCTGGCCCAGCTGCTCTATTGTCTTTGCGTCTATTTCCATTAGTCCTGGTACATTCCGTGGCACTTCTTGAATTTCTTGCCGCTGCCGCAGGGACAAGGGTCATTGCGGCCGACGTTTGCGTACGGATCGTCTTTGTCCTTCACGTACGTCGTCGGCTTCGAGGCGGCATGGGGCGCAGGCGCGACTCCGGCTTGCGGGCGCGGCGCGGGCGCTGCCGAGCTATCGCCTTCGAGGTTCTGCTCGGGGTTCGAGTAGCTCACGCGCTTGCCGGCCAGCGGATCAGACTGCACGGGCTCGGGCTCGGCGGGCTGATGGGCCACTTGCAGGCGCAGCAACGTGCGCAGATAGTCCTCGTACATGTTGCCCGTCATGGCGCTGAAGGCGTTGTAGGCCTCATCGCGGTACTCGGTCAGCGGATCGCGCTGGCCGTAGCCGCGCAGGCCGATGCCGGTGCGCAAGTAGTCCATGTCTTGCAGGTGCGCCATCCAGCGCGAGTCCATGATGCGAAGCATGACCTGGCCCTCGAGCCGGCCCATGACGTCTTCGCCGACCTCTTCGAGCTTCTGGTCGTAGATTTCGCCCAGGTAATCCTCGATGGCCTGCGCCAGCAAGGTCGGGTTCTCGTCGTGATCGACTTCCTCGACGTCGAAGTCCTCGCGTCCCGTCATGCTGGTCAGCCATGCCTCGATCGAGGCGATGTCCCAGTCCTCGCTCGTGGACTTGTGCGGGCAGTTCTCGTCGACGATGCCCTGGGCGCAGTCCGCGATGATTTGCGGAACCCGGTCCGACATGTCCTTGCCATCGAGGATTGCGTTGCGCTCGTCGTAGATGGCCGTGCGCTGCAGGTTCATGACGTCGTCGTATTCCAGGACGTTCTTACGTGCGGCGAAGTGCATGGCCTCGACCGAGTGTTGCGCGCTCTCGATAGCCTTCGACACCATGCCGGCCTCGATGGGCTGGTCGTCGGGGAGGTTGGTGCGCTGCATCATCTTCGAGATGCTGTCCATGCGGTCCCCGCCGAAGCGGCGCATCAGGTCGTCTTCGAGCGAAAGGTAGAACTGCGACTCGCCCGGGTCGCCCTGACGACCGGAACGACCGCGCAGCTGGTTGTCGATACGACGCGACTCGTGGCGCTCGGTGCCGATGACCAGAAGGCCGCCGGCGGCGCGCACGCGCTCGCGCTCTTCGTCAGTGACGGCCTTGGCCTCTTCGAGCGCGCGCTCGCGCTGCTCGTCGGTCGGCGCCGGAAGCGCCTGGTCGAGCTGCTCGAGCAGCTCCTTGGCCTTGGCGCGCACGCGCGGCTCGTCGGCCGAAAGCGCCGCCGTGGCCGCCTCGCGCAGCTCGGCCTCCTTCGCCGGGTCGGCATTGGGGTTCAGGCCCTTGTTGCGCAGCAGGTCCTCGGCCAGCACCTCGGGGTTGCCGCCGAGCAGGATGTCGGTACCGCGGCCGGCCATGTTGGTGGCAATGGTCACCGCGCCCACGCGCCCGGCCTGCGCGACGATGTGCGCCTCGCGCTCGTGGTTCTTGGCGTTCAAGGTCTCGTGCGCGATGCCGCGCTTGTCGAGCAAGCGGCTCAGGCGCTCGGAGCTCTCGATCGAGACCGTGCCCACCAGGCACGGCTGGCCCTTTGCGTTACGTGCGGCAATCTCGTCGGCGACGGCGTTGAACTTGGCATCGACCGTGCGGTAGACCTGGTCGTTGCGGTCGTTGCGAATGACCGGCTTGTTGGGCGGAATGGCCGTGACCTCGAGCTTGTAAATCTGGCGGAACTCGGAGTCCTCGGTCATGGCAGTACCCGTCATGCCCGAGAGCTTCTCGTACAGGCGGAAGTAGTTCTGCAGCGTAATGGTGGCCAGCGTCTGGTTCTCTTCCTTAACACGCACGTGCTCTTTTGCCTCGACCGCCTGGTGCAGGCCCTCGGACCAGCGACGACCCTCCATGATGCGGCCCGTGAACTCGTCGACGATCTTGACCTCGCCCTGCGTGACCACGTAGTCGACGTCGCGGTGGAACAGGTACTGCGCCTTCAGGGCTTGCTGCAGGTGATTGGCCAGCGTGCCCGACGTGTCGGCGTAGATGTCGTCGATACCGAGCGCCGCCTCGATACGCTCCAAGCCGACCTCGGTCGCATTGATCGTGCGCTTGGCTTCGTCCATCTGGTAGTCGACGTCGCGCGTGAGCCCCACGACCGCGCGCGCGAACTGGTTGTACGTGTCGGCCGCCGCACTTCCGGCGCCCGAAATGATGAGCGGGGTTCGCGCCTCGTCGATGAGGATCGAGTCGACCTCGTCGACGACGGCGAAGTGATGCCCGCGCTGAACGCGCGCCGCGGCGCTCGTGACCATGTTGTCGCGCAGGTAGTCGAAGCCGAACTCCGAGTTGGTGCCATACGTGATGTCGGCCGCGTAAGCGGGCTTCTTGGCCTCGCCGCGCATACCGTTCTGAATCAGGCCCACGTTCATGCCCATGAACCGGTAGATGCGGCCCATCCATTCGCTGTCGCGCTTGGCCAGGTAATCGTTTACGGTGACGATGTGCACGTTGTTGCCCGGCAAAGCGTTCAAGTAGCCCGCCAAGGTCGAGACGAGGGTCTTGCCCTCGCCAGTCTTCATTTCGGCGATGTGCCCGTCGTTCAGAGCCATGCCGCCGATGAGCTGCACGTCGAAATGGCGCATGCCCAACGTGCGCCAACTGGCCTCGCGCACGGCGGCGAACGCCTCGACGAGCAGGTCGTCGAGCTTCTCGCCGCGATCGAGCCGCTCGCGGAACTCAATCGTCAGATGCGCGAGCTCCTGGTCGGTCAGCGCCTGCATGCGCGGTTCGAGCTCGGTGATGCGATCTGCCGTCTTCTGGTATTGCTTGACCTGACGGCCCTCGCCCGTGCGGAGCAATTTCGAGAAAAACCCTGCCATGTACCTTGCCGTCCTTCTGCTATGACTGATGTGTTCAAAACCCTTAAACAGTATCATACGGGCGTCGCTTGACACCCTGCCTTGACCAATAAGACACGAGAAGTCCCCGTTACCTAACCCACGACCACCCCACCGCATCCACGCAAACAAGCACAGCAATCGTGACCTATCCCACCGCGTCAGCGTGGGTGGAGGCGCCCCTACCCGGACGGACGCGGTGGGATACGACAACGAGCTACGCCCCCGCTATCTTCCCATTGTTATTCGGAGTCCAAGAGGCTCTCGTAAAACGCGTTGGTTTCGGGCGAGGGATCTACGCCGAGCTTGTCGGCGAGCACACGCCGACATTGGTGGTAGGTCATGATCGCGGCCGTGCGCTGGCCGTTGGCTACCTGGGCACGCATGAGCGCCACATAGGCGTCCTCGCGGGTTTCGTCATGGCCGATCGCACTGCGGCCGAACCATATTGCAAGCTGCAAGTTTCCGCCGTCGATAACGCTCTGCGTCGCCGACACCAACGCATCGACCAGACGAGAGCGGCATTCGCTGCGTATGCGCGACACGACGCCTTCGTCATCTTCCGACGGCAGCAACTCGTTTGCAAAATCGCGGTCGAGTTCTGTGTAGAGCGCCGCCCAGCCCCTGAAATCGGGCCTGCCGAACAACAGCTCGCGGCAGATTTCGTTCAAGCGCGCCACATCGCAGCGCACGTGGCGCTCGTCGAGGCTGTACCCATACTGGTGCCGCAGCAGGTACGGGCACGAACCGTCGGTGAGCGAGAGCGCTGACCTAAGCCTCGACCAGGTGGTATACAGATTCTTGCGGGCAATATGCTCTGTGGCGTCGGGCCAAAGCATCTTTGCGAGCGAATCGCGCGACAGGTCCCTTCCGAGGTTCGAGGCAAGCACCAGCAGCAGCTGCCTGACATGCTTGCGGCTGAACGCCCGCTCGTCGACGGGCACATCGCCGATGATCACTTCGAAGCGCCCGAACATCTTCAGCTTCAGGACGGGCACGTTGCGCACCATCTTGGCCTCGGCGACTTCGACCCTGCCCGGCACCTGGAGCCCGTCACCACCTGGAAGGGCCGACGCCTGCATCTTGCCGGCAGCGCATTCGCGCGCGAACCGCGCCCTCTGCGCGGCAACAGCGAATTCGACGTGGCGCAAAGCGAGCAGGGTCGCAGAGGGAAGAGGGCCTTCGGCCAAGGGGACGCCCTTCATATGCGCCTCCTCGAGCGCAAGCCCAGCCGAGAGCATGAAGTAGCTCTGACGCTCGTCGGAACCGCTGGCAAGCGCTGATCGCACGTAGCGTTCGACCGCCGCCACGGCAGGCACCACCTGCGGCATCGGAAACTCCTCGCCAGCGGCATGCCGACCCGCTATGGCCGAGAACAGCCAAGATGCCGTCAAGCCCAACACCATGGGCTGGGCATTTCCCTCAAAAAGACGCCCCCACCAAACTGCCAAGGCATCGACGTCTGTCACCAGGCTCCAAGAGACGGCGATCTGTGCCCAAGGCGAAAGAACCTCGACAGGCCCGTCGGCAAACGCGCGTGCGGAATCGCCGAGCACCGCCTGGGCTTTCTGGCGCACGGCGTCGGATGCGCAGCGAGCAAGGACCAGCAACGAGCAGATGCGGGCTGGCTGCTCTGCATCGCCGAAGGCGACTTTCTTTGCCAGGCGAGTCGCTTCGACCTCGTCACCGAGCATCATGCGGCATACCGCTTCGAAGGTGTCGCGCGTCTGCTTTCCGCCGACAGTCGAATCACGGTAGGACACCTGCATCGAGTTGACCAGGAGCAGGCCTTCGTAGAAACGTCCGCATCGCACGATGTTTACCGCGTTGCGCACGAGCCAGTCCAACCGCTTGGCGCGTGGGCAGAGCACCCGCACGATATTGCAGGCCCGACCGCACGAACCCTCTTGGGCCGCAAGCAGGTTAGCCCATGCCCAGATCAGCTCTTCCTGGCGTTCGAACGGCGACGCATCAAGCGCCTTGTCGAGGACGCCGCGCAATGCGGCTTTCAGATCTTCCGCCTCGAGCTCCGGTGTTAGGAAACGGCCGGTCTCGGGGTCGAACCCCAGATGCGGGTACTCCTGGGTCATCTCGGCAACCAACTCCAAGTCGGCGACTCCTATCGCCCCTAAATCCTCGATGCTGCCCTGACGCATTACGTACATGCTGGTCATACTCAAGACCAAATCTGCCGGCATCTGCTCTTTCAGGCTCGCTTTCACAAAAGGGACGCCCGCATCGGCGCCGCCCCACGCAAGCGCTGCGACTCGCTGCGCGTCGGGTACCTGGCTTGCAGGCACCCGCAGGCGCTCGTCCGCGCTTCGGGCGCCATCGACTTCGGCATCGTCGAGCAGCAGGTCGCGCGGCCCAATGCGCAATCGATCGCGTTGTAGCTTCCCGAGCACGTCGCAACGCGGCGTGCAGGCAACAATCACCTCGCATTGTGCTGCAAGCAGCTCATCGATTTGCCGCGAGAACAGCACAGCTCGCTCGGCGCTGAGCACCGGGACATCGTCGAACACGACCAAACGGACGTTGGTATCAACTGATTTGCACCCCGACGCGATGATTCCGTCGTCAAGGTCGCGGATGAAGCAGGGGCTTTGCCCATTCACCCAGAAAACGTGAACCCACGAGAACATCGTCTCGGCATAATCGACCAGCAAGCTCGTCTTGCCGTAGCCGACGGGCGCGACCACGAAGCGCGCGATCGAGCGCTCCTTAAGCAGCCGGGCGACGAGTTCGGATCGCTGGTAGCCTGCGTATCCTGCGAATTGGGTGGGACGGTGGCCCGAACAGGCCGCCTTTGTGATGAAACCAGACATGAGAGCACAGCCTTCCTCAGGCTGTCCGCTCTGGTCAAGCTGGTTATATTCTAAAGAACTTGCGAGGGTTTGCAAGTTCTAAACAGGAAACCTCTCGGCTACTCTTCATTACTGTTCAGACCGCAGTAGACCAGGTCGGCGGCAGGGTGCGTAGCCGCTTGCGCAGCTACTGACTTCTGCTTTACGCAAAACGCGAGGAACCGTAGGCCTAGCGCCCTGCCGCCGACCTGGGCGGACGATCGAGAAGCCAGTGTGAGCAGTAACTACTCTTCAGTCTCCTGGCGATTCTCGTCGAGGGAAGCATCGGCGGTTTCGCGGTCGCCGAGCATGGCGGCAATGCGGTCGGAATACACGGCGTCAGTAATGCCCGCTTCAGCTGCAAGGTCCATAACCGGCGCATCGTTCCACAGCGCCTCGAGGCGGTAGTACTCGCGGGTCTCGGGCTGGAACACGTGCACGACGACGCTACCGTAATCGAGCAGCTCCCACGAGCCGTCGCGAGTCTCTTCGCGATGCAGCGGCTTAATGCCCGCCTGCAGGCGCTCGGCTTCCTCGATGGCATCGATAATGGCATTGACCTGGCGGTTGTTGGCCGCGGTCACAATGACGAAAAACTCGGTCACACTGATGATCTCGCCGACGTTCTGCACGATGATATCGGTCGCCTTCTTCTCGTCGGCGGCGCGTGCGGCGATTATGGCGTAGTCCTTGGGTGTCAGCTCGGTCATTTCTGGTTCTTTCCTCTCTTGAGCTTTTCCTTGGCGGCCTGCCTACGCAGGGCTATCGAATTCCAGATGCGCATGGTATCAGGATGCAGCGGCTTCTTGCGCTCGAGGAGCAGAAATGTCCAATATTCATATGTTTGGAAGTACAGCTCCTCGAGGGAGACGCGCCCCACTGCGCTGCGCAGCTCGTCGATGCGGCCGAACTGCCGGTTGGGCTCGACGGCGTCGGCGATGTAGAGCACCATGTCGAGCGGCGACATGTCCTCGGCAGCCGTCGTGTGCCGGTCGATAGCCTGTAGCACATCAGCCGGGATCTGGGGAAACTCGCGTTTAAGCGCGCGAGCGGCAGTCTTGCCGTGCAGCACGTTGGGCATGCACTGCACCACCCACGGGTCGAGCTCGTCGACCATGCCGAGCTCGACGACGCGCGCGCGGGCTCCCTCGTTGTCGAGGCCCTTGTCCCAATCGTGCAACAGCCCCGCGATGCGCGCTTTCTTCGCGTCGACGCCGTAGGTGCGGGCCAGCTCCTCGGCGGCTTGCGACACCCCGAGCGAATGCTCGAAGCGCTTTGCGCTGACGCGGTCGGCTAGCTCTGCCTTGCGCACCTTGAAGAACGCCTTCGAAAGGGCATCGGAATCAGATGCGGTCTTAGCGCCGGAAACGGCATCGGGCTGCGCTTGCTCGGATGCGTACAATCCGTGCTCTGCAATGAAGGCGCGGACCGCGTCGGGCACCAAATAGCGCCCCCGCCCGCCGCCAGCAAGCTCTTCGCGTAAATCGCTTGACGACACCTTGAGGGGCGATACCTGCACGATGTGCAGATCGAACGGTGCCGCAGCGAGTATGGCATCGCGCAGCTCGTCGCCATTTGCCGAACCAGGGCGCCCTGCCGCTACGGCCAAGCTTGCCAGCTGGGCGATCTCTTGCACTCCGCGCCACTTGCCGATGGTGTAGGCCGAATCGGACCCGACGATGAAGTACAGCTGCACATTTTGGGGGTAGTGGTCACGCAAGACGCGCAAGGTGTCGACCGTGAACGTCAGCCCCTCGCGCTCGACTTCGATGGAACACACGTCGAAGTGCGGATTGCCCTGGACCGCGCGACGGCACATCTGCAGACGCAGATGCGCGTCAGTGACGTCCTGGTCTTTCTTGAAAACGGGGTTTCCCGTAGGTATGAACAGCACAGCATCGAGCGCTAACGAGCAGCGCATCTCTTCGGCCACGCGCAGATGCCCGATATGAATCGGGTCGAACGTGCCTCCCATCAGCCCCAACCGAACCGGGGCGCCATTGGCTCCCAGCGTGTCGAAACGCTCGCTAATTGTCGACATTACCCGCACCCCTTTGCATGCGATGAGTCGGTCTACCAGGTAGACTGACTCATTACTCGAAGATAACCAGTTCGTCGCGGTGAACG
Organism: Eggerthellaceae bacterium UBA3686; assembly: GCA_002371495.1. Classification (GTDB taxonomy): domain Bacteria; phylum Actinomycetota; class Coriobacteriia; order Coriobacteriales; family Eggerthellaceae; genus UBA9715. The sequence goes on along the minus strand of DFIX01000054.1, from coordinate 1,119 downwards.
AGCGGCCTATCTGCCATTTCGGCCAGCAAACGGTTAGCCAGCAGCTGCTCGCGCGTGCGCCCTATGGCAAGCTCGGCTTCGTCGCGGCTCGCCGACGTGCGCCCGCGTGCGAAAAGATGCCCGTCCGCATCCTTGATGTCGACGATGTCGCCTTCTTCGAAAGCGCCCTCGACGCTGGCCACGCCGACAACCAGAAGAGAGCTCCCGCGTTTTTTCAGTGCCTGCTTGGCACCGTCATCGACCGTGATCGAACCGCGCGCCGAATCGCCCAGGGCAATCCAAAGCTTGCGGGGCGTGATCTCGTGGGGCTTATGCGCCGCAGGAAACAACGTGCCTACTTCGCGCCCTGCCGCCGCGTCGATTATCGCATCGGCACGGATGCCCGAGCAGATGACGAGCGGGATTCCCGCCACGCCCAAGATGCGGGCCGCCTTGAGTTTGGTGATCATGCCGCCCGACCCCACCTTGGAACCGGCACCGCCGGCAATCGAGATGATGCCCTCGTCGATGCTCTCGACGCGCCTGATGATCTGGGCGTCGGGGTCGTTGGCGGGATTGGCCGTGTACAGCCCCTCGACGTCCGACAAGATGATGTTGAGGTCAGCGTTTATCAGGCACGACACCAACGCACCGAGCGTATCGTTATCACCGAAGCGAATCTGCTCGACCGACACGGTGTCGTTCTCGTTGACGATGGGAACCACCCCCAAGTCAAGCAGCCTATTAAGCGTGTCGCGCGCGTGCAGATAGGCCGTACGGTCCGCGGTGTCGCGCCGTGTCAGCAAGACGACCGAGGTCAACAAGCCAACTTTCGAAAACGCGTCTCCCCACGCCGAAGCGAACAGCCCCTGCCCCACCGAAGCCGCCGCCTGCTGCGTCGGCATATCGTCGGGACGCTTGCCGCTCATGCCCAACCGCTCGAGCCCGCAAGCGATGGCGCCGGACGACACGATGACGACCTGCCAGCCCTGCTCGCGGACCTGGGCCACCTGGCGCGCCGTTTTCGCAAGGTATTCATGGTCGATGCGCCCTTCGCCTGTCGTGAGCGTCGACGAGCCAATCTTCACAACCAATCGTTTCATCTGCGATCTCCTCTGAAAATGTGAAAAAAGGGTCAGA
>DFIX01000033.1:9570-18630 GCA_002371495.1 Eggerthellaceae bacterium UBA3686 | reverse complement strand
GCGTAGACTTTTGCCATGTGAACTCCTATCGCTTGTGCATTCCGCGCGGCAGTGCTTCGTGCCCTGCCGCGGCGCGCTATTCCTTGGACGATGCGGAAGCGGCCGAACCGCTGCCCGCTGCCGATTGCGACTTGCTCGCTTCCGAAGCCGACGACTTCGATGATTTGGAAGATTTAGAAGACTTGGACGACTTGGAGGAAGCGCTCGAGGACGAGGCTGCAGCAGCAGACGACGACTTGGGCTCTTCCACGATGACCGGGGGGGTGACGATCTTCGAGAAGTCGTGGCCGTGCTTGAACGAATCCATGACTTTCCTCCACGTAGCCTTGTCGTTCGAGATGACCCACAGCTCGTCGCCTTCGCGCGGGGCGCCCGCATAGGGTCCCGTGCCGGAATAGATGGTCACCTCGTCGGCATGCTCGATGAAATCGAGAATCGCTGGCGCCATGTCGGAAAGCTCCATGTTGGTCTGCACGTCGCTTCTCAGCGCTATGAGCAGCGCTTCGATGCTGATGCTTTCGCCCGAAAGCACGCGCTCGATGATGGCCTGCTCGAGCCCACGTACGTTCGCCTGGCGCAAGGCATCCTGGTCGTAAACGTACTCGGCGCGCGCACGGGCCACCGCCAGCGCTTGCGCCCCGTTCAGAAGCTCGCCTTCGCCCGCCTTCACCTTGATCGAGCCACCCGTCGTGGGGTCGCTCACCTCCACATCGCGCGGCACGTCCATCGTAACGCCGCCGAGCGCGTCGACCAAGTCGACGAACAGGCCGAACGTCGTCAGCATGTAGTAGTCGGCGCGCAGGCCGGTCAGCTCGTAGACCGCCTCGACGACCTGTTCGGGATTGTCGCTCAGAAGCGCGCTGTTGATCTTTTCGCCATCGTCGGTGATGACCGTATCGCGCGGGATGGTCAGAAGCGAGATCTTGTGAGTGCGCGGGTCGACCCGCATGAGCGTCATGACGTCGGAGCGCTGGTCGACTTGGCCGTGCTCGGTGGGCTTGCCGGTGTAGAGCGCCGTTCCCTGGCGCGTGTCGGAGCCGATGAGCAGCACGTAGAAGGGATTGACAGGAACTTGCTCCGAGATGACGACTTCACCCTGGTCTCGTTCGTCAGCGATGCTGTTGAGCAGGGTGACAAGCCCTATGAACACCAAGGCGAAGGCCGCCACGAACACGACCGTCACAGCCGCGGCGCGGTTTGCCTTGCGCGTTTGTTCCGGTGTGGCTTTCGGCATCAGTCACGCCCCTTCGCTGAGGTGTTGGAAGAGGCCGCCGAGGCCGTGGACGCCGAGGTTGCCGACGGAGTTGCTGCTGCTGAGCCCGAGCCCGAGCCAGCCGCTGCCTCCCCGAAACCTTCGCCTGCGCCTGCGCCTGCGTTTTCCGCCTGCGCTTTGCCCTTGCTCGCCTGCGGGCCGATCATGATGACGCGGCCGTTCTTGGCCTTGTAGCGCGATTCTCGCGGAAGGCGCGGGCCGCGGCCGCCAAGGTTGTCGTAATGGTGCTTCAAGACCGGCTTGAACAGGCCGAATTTCCAAATGATGAAGAAGACGACGACCAGCAGCACGACGAAGATCGTCCAACGCACCGGACCCGAAAAACTCGATCCCACGCAGCCGACGATGCCGAGCGTAGCCGTGCAGATCCACAGCAGCGCGACCGAGCGCTTCTGGCTAAGGCCGCTCTTCAGAAGCTTGTGGTGGATGTGCTCCTGGTCGGCCTGCCCAATGCTTTGATGCCCGCGCAGGCGCCGTATGATCGCCGATATGGTGTCGAGCACCGGAACGCCCGCGATGGCAAGCGGCACGACCATGATGACGAACGACTGCGTGCGCGCCACACCGGCGACCGAAACGATGCCGACCATGAGGCCTAGAAGCATCGAGCCCGAGTCCCCCATGAAGATCGAGGCTGGGAAGAAGTTGAAGCATAGGAAAGCGAGGCACACGGCGATGAGCGCCACGCATACGAACGCCATGGTCATGAACCCGCGCATGACCACCAAATACAGCAGCGCTGCCGACACGATGGCCACCACGCCCGAGGCCAGCCCGTCCAGGCCGTCGATGAGGTTGGTGATGTTGACGAACACGAGCAGGTACAGCACCGATACCGGGTAGTCGAGCCACCCGAACTCGACGTAGTCGCCCGTGATGGGGATGCGCGCCGTGCCGACCGAGATGCCGGCTGCCACGATGATGCAAGCCGCGATGATTTGCCCGCCGAACTTAACCGCAGGTCGCAGCTGGGTGATGTCGTCGACGAGCCCCACCAGGAACATGAGCGTTATGCCGGCGTAAAGCAGCAGGTAGTTGACGTCGGCCAGCACGTAGAGGTTCTTGAGTTCCCAGCCGAAGAAGCGCACACCCACGAAAACCGTGAATGCGGCTGCGCAGAGGCCCAAGTACATCGCGATGCCGCCGCACCGCGGTATGGGTTTGGTGTTGACGCGACGGTTGCCCGGGTAGTCGATGGCGCCCACGAGCTTGGCGATTCGCTTCGCCATGGGCACGCACACGAACGTTACTCCGAACGCCACCGCGAAAACTATTGCAGCTTCAAGCCAAGCCACGTCGTTCCTTTAAACGTCCTGCAAGCCGGTTGCCCAGTTGGGCAACATAACCAATAAAGTATAGCCGAGTTGTTGTGTCTTGGTCATTTCGCCATACAATATGCTGAACGTGCCAATGTGAAAAAGGGGTCAGACCCCTTTTTCACATTTCTAGCAACGGGGCAGGTAAGCGACCAGGCCCGTTTGCGAAAATGTGAAAAAAGGGTCTGACTCCTTTTTCACATTCTAGGCACAAAAAAGCGCCGACCAGATGGCCGGCGCTTTTCCGAGTTTGCAAGTTGTTGCAGGTGATGCGCACGGGGCGCAGCGGGCTATTCGGCCGCTTCGCCTTCCGCAGGCGCGGCTTCGCCGCTGGCTTCTTCATCGGCAGCGCCGTCGTTCATGAAGTCCTGCTCGGCAGCGATTGGTTCGGGGTTAATCTCGCTCGGATCGCCGCCTTCGTCGATGACGGCCATGATGGCAGCCCACTTGTCTTCGTCGCGCGTTGCCAGCCACAGCTGGGTGTCGGGATCGACGCCGCCGTCATACGGACCGGTGCAGCGGATGAAGCTCAGCTTGTCGTAGTTGTCCACGAAGTTTTGCACGTACGCCAGAAGTTCGCGGGTATCCCAATTGGTGTCGATATGGCTCAACAGCTGCTCTGCAACTTCGACAGAAGGCTTGTTTCCCTCGATGACTTGTTCGATCAGACGCTGGAGGATACGACGGTCGTTAGTCTGGCGATAAGGCTCGCCGTTGCCGGTGTAGTCATACGAGTGGCGATCGCGAGCGAACACGAGCGCTTCCTTGCCGTTGAGCGTCTGGTCGCCAGCATCGAACTCGACCGGATCGTTGGTCACGACATCGTCCATGACCTCGTAAATCGGCACATGAATATTCAGGCCGCCCAGGTCGTCAACCAGATTCTGGAAGCCGACGAACGTGGTGATCAGGTAGTAGTCCGGACGCTTGCCGGTCAAATCGCTGACCGCATCGAGCAAAGCCTCGATTCCGCCCTCGTGATAGGTCTCGTTGATCTTGCAGACCCTGCCATCATAAGTGGCTTGCGTGTCACGCGGGATGGTGCACAGCGTCAGCTTGTAATTGGTCGGATCGACGCGCACAAGCATAAGCGTGTCGGAACGGCCCTTGCCGTCGCCGTACTGACCGTCCATGTTGACCGTGCCCTGACGCGTGTCGTCACCGACAACCAGCACGTAGAATGGATCAGTGCGCAGAACGATCGGCTCTTCCGACTGCGTCGGCTCACTGTTGACCGAAAGCGAATCTTTGCTTGCGCTCGATTGGCTGCCGCCGCACGCCGTCAGCGCCACCATCGACGCCATCAGCATGAAGGCAAACAGGAACGCGAGCGCGCCCCTCGACTTCTTCATGTGCGTTCTCCTTTTCTTATTGCGTTTGCACATGGGCGCAATTGTGCGCTTGGCGCGTATTGTATCACCCCTCGCGCGGGCGCACGCGCCGCAAATGACTCTTCATGCACTTAGCAGATGCAATAATGTGAAAAAGGGGTCAGACCCCATTTTCACATTATCGCGTTCGCCGCATCTGGTTTTAGGGTGATTATGGAACACATTGACCCAGGGGCAATGTGTTCACGCTTAGGCGGTCAAGGTGCGGTAGAAGCAGGTACGGTTGCCGGTGTGGCAGGCGGGGCCTGCGGGCTCGACGCGGGCGAGCAGGCAATCGGCGTCGCAGTCGTAGCGCAGCTCGACGAGCTTCTGCGTGTTTCCGCTGGTCTCGCCCTTGTGCCAGAGCTCCTGTCGGCTACGGGACCAAAACCACGTCGTGCGCTGCTCGAGCGTCAGCCCCACCGATTCCTCGTTCATCCACGCCATCATCAGCACCTCGCCCGTCTGCGCATCTTGCACGATACACGGAATGAGGCCCCTTTCGTCGTATGTGAGCTCACTTGCGTTCATATGCCCTTCCTTCGTGACGAAATGGGGAGTCTCCCCTTTTCGTCATCGTTCTGCATTTTACAGGCGCACGGGGATGCCTTGGGCGCGCATGTACTCTTTGACCTGGCGAATCGTCAGCTCGCCGAAGTGGAAGACGCTTGCGGCCAGCACGGCGTCGGCCTCGCCCTCGATGATGCCCTGGGCGAAATGCTCGAGCTCGCCCACGCCGCCGCTCGCGATGACGGGAATGTCGACCGCGCGCGCCACCGCGCGGGTCAGAGCGCAGTCGAAACCGTCGCGGCTGCCGTCGCGGTCCATGCTGGTCAGAAGGATCTCGCCCGCCCCGCGCTTGGCGGCTTCGCGCGCCCATTCCACAGCGTCGATGCCCGTGGCCTTGCGCCCGCCAGCCACGTAGACTTCCCACTTGTTGGGGTTGTCGGCACGCTGCTTGGCGTCGATGGCGACGATGATTGCCTGCGTGCCGAACGCCTCGGCCGCCTGCGTGATCAGCGACGGGTCCTTGACGGCGGCCGAATTGACCGAGACCTTGTCGGCGCCCGCCGCAATCATGCGGCGGATGTCGGCCACGCTGCGAAAACCGCCGCCGACCGTATAGGGCAGGTGCAGCTCTTCGCTCGCGCGGCTCGCCAGCTCGACGGTCGTCGCGCGGTCGTCGCTTGTGGCCGTGATGTCGAGGAAGATGACCTCGTCGGCTTTCTGCTCGTCATAGCGTTGCGCCAGCTCGATCGGGTCGCCCGCGTCGCGCAAGTTGACGAAGTTCACGCCCTTCACCACGCGTCCGTCGGTTACATCCATGCACGGAATCACTCGTTTGGTTAGCATTTTGATCTCCTAGCAATACTCGGCCCTAATGTGAAAAAGGGGTCTGACCCCTTTTTCACATTTTTACGCCTGCTTGCAAGCTTCGATGGCCTCGCGCAGGGGCAGGGTGCCCTCGTAGATTGCACGGCCGGTGATGATACCCTCGATGTGCTCGGCAACGGGCGCCAAGCGCGCGATGTCGTCCATGCTGGCCACACCGCCGCTTGCGATAACGGGATTGCCAAACGCCGCCGCCATGCGCTCGTAGGCCTCGCGCTCGATTCCCGTCTGCATGCCGTCACGCGCGATGTCGGTGTAGACCAGGTGGCGGTACCCGAGCGCCGCCATGCGCGCGGCAAGCTCGGTCGCCGCAATTCCGCTTCCCTCGCGCCAGCCCGCGACGGCCACTTCCCCGCCCTTCGCATCGATTCCGGCGGCCAGCATGTCGCCGTATTCCTCGATGGCGGCCTGGGCAAATTCGGGGTCGCGCACGAGCGCCGTGCCCAGCACCATGCGGCTCGCGCCCGCGTCGGCCAGGCGCGCGCAGGTCGAAAGCGTGCGGATGCCGCCGCCGATCTCGATGTTGAGGCTCGTGGCACGCAAGATCTTCTCGATCACCTGGATGTTCACGGGCTCGCCGGTCTTCGCGCCGTCGAGGTCGACCATGTGAATCCACTCGGCGCCGGCATCCTCGAAGACCTTCGCCTGTTCGACCGGATCGTCGTTGTAGACGGTCACCTGGGCGTAATCGCCTTTGGCCAGGCGTACCGCCTTGCCCTCGAGTATGTCGATTGCAGGGAGCAGATACATGTGCGGTCCTTTCTAAAAGCAAAAATGTGAAAAAGGGGTCTGACCCTTTTTACACATTTTTGGCGATGGAGACGAAATTGGCGAGCAGGCGCGCACCGGCGTCCGAGCTCTTCTCGGGGTGGAACTGCACGCCGAAGCAGGCGCTTCCCCACTGCACGGCCGACGGGAACGTGATCGAGTGCGTGGTCGTTGCGATGGTTTCGGGCGAGGGCGGCGCGATGAAGCTGTGCGTGAAATAGAAGAACTCGCGGTCGGAAATGCCCGCGAACAGCGGGTTCGGGCGCTTGCTCAGATAGCTGACCTCGTTCCATCCCACATGCGGAATCTTGTAGGAGTTACCCGAAAGGTCGTTTTTGGGAAGCGCACGCACCGTGCCCTCGATGATGCCGAGACCCGGTGTGGGCGCGCCTTGCGCGTGCTCCTCGCCGGCGGTGTAGAGCAGGTGAAGCCCCAGGCAGATACCTAAAAACGGCACGCCGGCGCTTATGCGCTCGACGAGCACTTCGTCTTGGCCGAGCTCGCGCATGGCGTTTGCCGCATCGGCGAACGCGCCTACGCCCGGCAGCACGATGGCGCTTGCCTGCGCGATTTCGGCGGCATCGTCGGTGATGCGCGCGTCGCCGCCCGCGGCGATGAGGCCGCGCTCGACCGACTTCAGGTTTCCTTTATGGTAATCGACTACTGCAATCACGTGGTGTTTCCTATCTTTCATCCGTCCTGGAGGTCCCAGTGAGCCAGCATACCAGGTAAGGTGACTCGTTCGCGCAGGCGATAATCTTTTCCCATCTGCGATGCTCGAGCATGGGTCACCTTACCTGGTACGCTGACTCATACTCGTTCGTTTCCCCCTACGTGCAAAAGTACCATAGTGCGAAAGGGTCTGACCCTTTCGCACCTAGAGCGCGCCCTTCGTGGAGGGCAGCGCGTCGGCGGCGCGCGGATCGGTTTCGCAGGCGGTGCGCAGGGCGCGCGCGACGGCCTTGAAGGTGGCCTCGATTATGTGGTGCACGTTTTCGCCCGCGAGCTGCTGGATGTGCAGCGTGATGCCCGCGTTGGCGGCGAACGCGATGAAGAACTCCTTGGCCAGGGTCGAATCGAACTGCCCCACCATCTGGTACGGGATGTCCATCTTCCAGTACAGCGCGCCGCGGCCGCTGAAGTCGACCGCCGCGAGCACGAGCGTCTCGTCCATGGGAAGCGCGCAGTCGCCGAAGCGGCGGATGCCGCGCTTGTCTCCTATGGCCTGCGCAAACGCCTGGCCGAGCACGATGCCCGCATCCTCGACGGTATGGTGGCCGTCAACGTGCAGGTCGCCTTTGGCATGCACGCCCAGGTCGAACAGCCCATGACGCCCGAACGCGTCGAGCATGTGGTCGAAAAACCCGATGCCGGTCTCGACCTGCGTCGAACCAGAGCCGTCCAGGTCGAGCACGACCGTGATGTCGGTCTCCTTCGTCGTGCGCACTACCTTTGCCTCACGTGACACGTTTACTTCCTTTCCCCAGCGGGCCGACACCGTCGCCGCTCCGCAGATTCGCTGCCCATCTGCACCCCATTGTGCGCCTGGGCTCCAAGCGCATCTGGGTTCCGAGCATCCAGCTTCTTTCCCAGCGGGACGGCATTGTTGCCGTTCCGCATATTCTTTTTCATCAGCGCATCTTCGCAGCTGAGCCTCGTGCGCACCTGGGCTTCAAACGCGCCCGCCTTCGCACTTCTCCTCATCTTCGCGCAGGCCACACCTTGAGCGGATGCGTACCAGCAGCCCGCGTCGCCCTCGTGCGTTGCCGCACCGCACCCGCGCTGAACACGCAACCTCTATGGCCTACACTGCCACGCCCACTTGCGCCAACACATCCCTGAGCGTCTCGAGGAACCGCGTGTTCTCGTCTTCGGTGCCGATCGAGACGCGCAGGCAGTTCTCGAGGTAGCTCGAACGCGAGAAGTCGCGCACGAGGATGCCGCGCTCGAGCAGCCACTGCCAGATCCAGCCGGCATCAACGTCTTCGTCGAACCTGATCAGGATGTAGTTCGATTCCGACGGATACGCCATGACTCCCGGCAGCTTGCCCAGCGCCTCGTACACGCGTCCGCGCTCGGCGATGATAGCGTCGATGCTCTTCTCGAACTTCGCGCGATTCTGGTACACGATGCGCGCGACGGCTTGCGAAACGGCGTCGACCGAATAGGGTTGGCGCACTTTCTTGAACTCGTCGATGACGCGCGGGTTGCCCAGCAAGTACCCCATTCGCACGCCGGCCATGCTGAAGGCCTTCGAGAACGTGCGCAAGATGACCAGGTTCTCGTAGCTGTCGAGCAGTGGACGCACGGTGTAGCGCGAGAACTCGAAATACGCTTCGTCGACCATGACGAGCGTGTCGGAGGTCTTGAGCATCTCTTCGACGAAAGTCGCCTGCGCCAGATCGCCCGTAGGGTTGTTGGGGCTGGTGACGATCGCGTAGTCTATGTCGCCCTTCGCCAGACGCTCGAGCACGGCGTCTTCATCGATCGAGAAATCGTCGCAGCGCGGGATATCGACGATCGCGGTGTTGGTCAGCTGCGCGTTGTTCTTGTACACGCTGAACGTCGGGGGAAGGTTCAGGAACGTGCGCCCCGGACCGCCCCACGCAAGGGCCAGGTCGAACAGCAGCTCGTCGCCGCCGTTTCCCATTATCACCTGGTCGCGGTCGAGCCCGTTGGCTTCGGCTATCATGTCGCGCAGGTCGTTGGCCAGCGGGTCCGGATAGCGGTTGAAGGGCACGCGGCGCACCTCGTGCTCGATTTGGCGCCGGATATCGAGGGGCACGTCGAGCGAGTTCTCGTTGGCCGAGATCATGATGTCGGCCGGAATGTACTTTGGGTCGTATGGCTCGATGTCCGCGAGCTGCGGTGCTGCGGGCCTAACGGCATTCATTCGTGGTCCATCCCTTCGATTCGGAAAATGTGAAAAAGGGGTCTGACC
>DFIX01000033.1:6248-9522 GCA_002371495.1 Eggerthellaceae bacterium UBA3686 | reverse complement strand
GTCTGACCCTTTTTTCACATTTTTGGTTAACGGCGGAGCTCGACGCTGCGGGCGTGGGCCCAAAGGCCCTCGTGACGGGCGATTTTGATGATGGAATCGGCATCGTCGGCAAGTGCGGCCGGCGAGTACTGGATGATCGAGGACTTCTTCACGAACTCCTCGACCGAAAGCGGCGAGCTGAAGCGCGCCGTGCCGCCGGTCGGCAGCGTGTGGTTGGGGCCGGCCACGTAGTCGCCCACGGCCTCGGGCGTCCATTCGCCCAGGAAGATGGCGCCCGCATGGCGGATGGCGCCGAGCGAGTCCATGGGGTTGGCGATGTGCAGTTCCAAGTGCTCGGGCGCGATGACGTTGACCGCGCCGAGCGCCTGCGGAAGGTCCTCGCACACCACGATGAGACCCTCGTTGTCGAGTGAGGCGGACGTGATGTCGGCGCGGGTGGAATCCTTCAGGTGCTCGGCAATGGCCGCCTCGACGCGGTCGGCGTACTCGGCCGAGAACGTGACCAGGTAGCACGTGGCCAGCGGGTCGTGCTCGGCCTGCGCCATGAGGTCGATGGCCACCAGGCGCGGGTCGGCCGACTGGTCGGCGACGACGCACACCTCGGAGGGACCGGCGACCATGTCGATGCCAACATCGCCGCTGACCAGCTGCTTTGCCGCGGCGACGAAAGCGTTGCCGGGGCCGGTGATCTTGTCGACGGGCGCGATCTGCTCGGTGCCGTACGCGAGCGCGGCAATGGCCTGCGCTCCGCCCACCGAGTAAATCTCGGTGACGCCAGCGAGCTGCGCAGCCTTGAGGATCGCCGAATCGAGCGAGCCGTCCTTGGTCGGCGGGTTGACCACGACGATGCGGCGCACGCCGGCGACGCTCGCGGGCAACGCGTTCATGAGCAGGGTCGACGGGTATAGCGCGCGGCCGCCCGGCACGTAGATGCCCACGGAGTCGAGCGGGGTCACCTTCGCCCCCACGATGGCGCCGTTCGGGCGCGTGGCGAACCAGCTCTGCTGCAGCTGGCGCTCGTGAAACTCGCGGATCTGCGCGGCCGCATGCTCGAGCGCCGCTGCCAAGTCGGCGTCGCAGCGCGCAACCGCCTCGTCGATGGCCTCTTGCGGCACGCGGAAATCCTTAAGCTCGACGCCGTCGAACTTCTGCGTCAACTCGCGCACGGCCTCGTCGCCGCGTTCGCGCACATCGGCGACAATCTGCGTCGCCGCTGCCATGGCCTGGGCGTTGAACGCGCTCTTGCGCTTCAGGTGCGCGTTGCTGAACTCCTCGCCCGGCTGCAGGATGACTCTTCTCATGTACGTTCCTTTCCAAAATGTGAAAAAAGGGTCTGACCCCTTTTTCACATTTTTACACAACGGCACCTCCGGCCGTCACCTTTAGGTCGTGGTCTTTGGCCTGATTGCGCAGCTTCTCGGCAAGGCTTCGCACGCGCGAGTCCATGCGGAAAGAGGCGGTGTTGGCGAAAAAGCGCGCGGTTGACGACAGCACTTCGTCGGTAATCTCGAGCTTGTTCTCGCGCAGGGTGGTGCCGGTGGCCGTGATGTCGACGATGCATTCGGACATGCCGGTCAGGGGGCCCAATTCGATGTTGCCATGCAACTGCACGATTTCGGCCTGAACGCCGCGCCGGGCAAAGTGCGCCCGCGCGATCTTCGGATACTTTGTGGCAACGCGGATCGACCCGAGCTGGCGGTAATGTTCGGCAGTGCGGCTTGCCGCACCCTCGGGTTCGGCCACGATGAAACGGCATGCGCCGAACCGCAGGTCAGCAAGCTCCACAACGTCGGCGCCCGATTCCAGAAGCGAGTCCTCGCCGCAGATTCCGCAATCGGCGGCACCGGTCTGGACGAAGACCGGGGCATCCGAAGGCCTAACGATTATGAACTCGACACCGGGGTTTCGCACGATGAGCGCCCGACCCGGGTCGTCGAGCCCGCTGACATCGAGTCCCGCATTCGCGAGCGCCTCGATGGAGTCGGGATTGAGCGACCCCTTGGGGACCGCGACCCGCAGCGGCGCCGGCTGCCCGGTTTCCGTTGACTTCTCGGTAACGCGAAGGGCCGCCTGCACTTCTTCCAAATAGAACGCGAAACCGGCGGCAGGGCGGCTCTTGCCGTACACGCCAAGCATATTGTCGTAACGCCCGCCGCCACCCAGCGGTTCGCCCAGGCCAGAAGCGTAAGCTTCGAAGACGATCCCGGTGTAGTAGTCGAACGAGCTCATGACCGAGAAATCGATGACGATGCGCTCGGCAAGCCCTTGCTCCGAGAGCAGGTCGACGACGCGCTCGAACTCGTCGAGAGCGCCATCGCATCCAAACGGGGAGGCCAGCTCGCGAACTTCGGCCACCGCCTCGCGCCCTCCGCGAACGCGCGCGAGGCGCCGAATGGCGGGGGCGAAGTTCGAACCCTTGGCCGCGGCTTCGTCGCACAGGCGGTCGATTTCGACGAAATTCGAATCGTGGAAAGCTTCAAGCACAGCGTCTTTCCAGCTCGCAGGCGCGTTCGATGCGCTCAGCAACGCCCTCAGCACGCCCACGGTGGCAATCGACATCTTGAAATCCGAAACGCCCGCCACTTCCATCGCCTGCGCGAACAGCTCGATGACCTCGGCGTCGGCTTCGGGGCCCGACGGGCCTATGCACTCGATGCCGATCTGCTTCTTCTCGCGCGCCATGGTCCCCGCTTGCCCTTCGGCCTCGCGAAAGACGCGCTGAATGTAACGGAAGCGCAGCGGGCCTGGTTCGTCTCCTAGGCGCGTCGCGCACATGCGCGCGACCTGGAGCGTTACGTCGGGGCGCATCGTCACGAGATTGCCCTGCGCGTCGAAGAACTTGAACGGCGACGCCGGAACGCGGCCGCCCGCCTGCATGACCGCCATGTTCTCGAGGGTCGGCGTTTCGATGGGCAGATACCCCGATCGCGCGAACAGGTCCTGCACGCGCCTGACGAGTTGCTCTCGCGCCGCCGCCTCATCGGCCAGAACGTCGCGGAACCCCTGTGGTGTAGTGAACTCCATGTTTCTCTTTCTTCCAAAATGTGTAAAAAGGGTCAGACCCCTTTTTCACATTCCATGCGGGAAATGTGCATGGAGTACTTTAGCACAGTAGAGTGCTAAAGTACTTGCACCTCCCAGGTCCTTATTCTCTCCATTTTACGCGGTCGACGATGCCGCGCCCGATAACGTGATAGATGTCAGCTTCGCTGCGTTTTCTTCCCGATCTTGGCATTCGACTTTCGCTCCTCGAAAATGTGAAAAAGGGGTCTGA
>DFIX01000033.1:0-6204 GCA_002371495.1 Eggerthellaceae bacterium UBA3686 | reverse complement strand
GGGGTCTGACCCTTTTTACACATTTAGCTTGGAGGCCAGGAGCTCGTTGATGAGCTTGGGGTTGCCCTGGCCCTTCATGGCCTTCATGCACTGGCCGACGAAGAAGCCGATGAGGCCGGTCTTGCCGCCCTTGTACTGCTCGACCTTGTCGGGGTTGGCGGCCAGCACCTCGTCGATGACGGCCTCGATGGCGCCGGTGTCGCTGACCTGCTTCATGCCGCGCTCCTCGACGATGGCGGCCGGGTCCTTGTCCTCGTCGAGCACGGCCGCGAAGACCTCCTTAGCCTGCTTCGACGAGATGGCGTCCTCGGCCAGGAGCGACACGAGCGCAACACCGCGCTCCGGCGTGAACGGCGTGGACGCGAAATCGATGCCCTCGCCGGCGTTCACGTAGGCCGTGATGTCGTTAAGCGCCAGGTTGGCAAGCGGTTTGGCCAGCTCGCGCGCACGGTCGCCCGCCGCCGCGCAGGCAGCCTCGAAGAATTCAACGGTGAAGCGGTGCTCGACCAGGTGGCGCGCGTCGTAGGGCGTCAGGCCGAAGTCGCGCTCGTAGCGCGCCGCGCGCTCGTCGGGAAGCTCAGGCAGCTTGGCGCGCACCGACTCGATGAACTCGTCGGTCAGGTCGTACGGCGCCAGGTCAGGATCGGGGAACATGCGGTAGTCGTCTGCGGTTTCCTTCACGCGCATGACGATTGTGCGCTTCTTCGACGGGTCCCAATGGCGGGTCTCCTGATAGATCTGCCCGCCTTCCTCGAGGACCTCGGCCTGGCGGCAGATTTCGTAAGCAAGGCCGTCGTGCAGGTTCTTGAAGGAGTTGATGTTCTTCAGCTCGGTTTTGGTGCCGAACTCCTTCGCGCCGCGGCGGCGCAAGCTGACGTTGCCGTCGGCGCGCAGGCTGCCCTCTTCCATCGAGCAGTCCGAAATGCCGAGCGTCAGGAAAATCTGGCGCAGCTTCTGCATGAACAGGCGCGCTTCCTCGGGCGTGCGCAGGTCGGGTTCGGTCACGAGCTCGATGAGCGGCGTGCCCGCACGGTTGTAGTCCACAAGACTGTGCGTGGCGCCCGCGATGCGGCCCTCGCCGCCGCCGATATGCACCATCTTGCCGGCGTCTTCTTCCATATGGATGCGCGTGATGCCCACGTGCGCGACGTAGCCGTCGGCCGTGCGGGTCATGTTCTCGGACTGCTCGCCCTCGGCCAGGTCGCTCCAGAACAGGCGCTCCTGCGCGCCGCGTCCGTCGACCGACAGGTCCAGGTGCCCGCGCATGCAGAACGCCTTGGGGCCCTGCGTGGTTTGGAAATTCTTGGCCATGTCGGGATACATGTAGCCCTTGCGGTAGAACATCGTGTGTTTCTCGATGTCGCAGTTGGTGGCCAGGCCCGCCAGCACGATGCTCTGAATTGCGGCGCGGTTGGGCACGGGCAGCGCGCCCGGAAGCCCCAGGCACACGGGACACGTGTGCGTGTTGGGCTCGGCGCCGAACTCGAGCTTGCAGCCGCAGAACATCTTGGTTTCGAGCTTGGTCAGCTCGCAGTGGACCTCGAGGCCGATAACGGCCTCCCAGTCCTGCAGTACTTCTTCCATCGTCTTCATGAAAGCTCTTCTCTTTCCTCGAAATGTGTAAAAGGGGTCTGACCCTTTTTTCACATTTTTCTGTCGACACAAAGGGAATGTGTAAAAGGGGTCTGACCCCTTTTACACATTTTTACGCGAAGGCGGGGGCAACGGGAGCGGGGCCGTAGACCTGCTCGAGCGCGGCAGCCGCACGGAACATGTTCTGGTCGCGGAATTGCGGGCCGATCAGCTGCACGCCGACGGGAAGGTGCGTGTCGGCGCCGAGGCCGGCGGGCAGCGACATGCCGCCGTTGCCGGCGATGTTGATCGAGATGGTGAACATGTCGGACAGGTACATGCTGGTCGGGTCGCTGATCTCGCCGAACTTGAACGCGGTGCGCGGGCTGACGGGAGCCAGGATGACGTCGCATTTCTCGTAGGCGCGCGTGTAGTCGGCCGTGATCAGCGTGCGCACCTGCTGCGCCGGGTAGTAGTACTTGTCGTACACGCCGGCCGAAAGCAGGTAGCTGCCGAGCATGATGCGGCGGCGCGCCTCGGGGCCGAAGCCCTTGGCGCGGCTGGCCTCGTACTGGCCGCCCAGGTCCTTGTGGCCGGGATCGCAATAGCCGTAGCGCACCGAGTCGAAGCGCGAGAGGTTGCTGAAGGCCTCGCACGGGCCCAGCACGTAGTAGGCGCTCATGGCCGCCTGGGCGTTGGGAAGCTCGACCTCGACGAGCTCGGCGCCGGCGGCGCGCAGGTGCTCGGCGGCTTCCTCGACCTTGGCCTTGACCTCGGGCTCGAGGCCCTGGGCCTGCATGAAGGCGGGGACGACGCCCACGCGCATGCCGCGCACGCCCTCGGCGAGGTTGGCGGTGAAGTCGGTCGCGACCTCCTGGCTCGTGCAGTCGAGCGGGTCGTGGCCGCTGATGGCGTTGAGGGTCAGCGCCGCGTCCTCGACCGAGCGGGCGAAGGGGCCGACCTGGTCGAGCGAGCTGCCGAACGCGACGATGCCGTAGCGGCTGACCACGCCGTAGGTCGGCTTGACGGCAACGGTGCCCGTAAAGCTGCCCGGCTGGCGGATCGAGCCGCCGGTGTCGGAGCCGAGCGTGAGCGTGGCCAGGCCCGCCGCGACCGCCGCAGCCGAACCGCCCGACGAGCCGCCGGGCACGCGCTCGAGGTCCCAGGGATTGTGGGTGCAGCCGAACGCCGAGGTCTCGGTCGACGAGCCGAACGCGAACTCGTCCATGTTCAGCTTGCCGAGCGGAATGCCGCCGGCCTGGATGGCGCGCGCCACGCAAGTGGCGGTGTAGGGCGAGACGTACGACTCGAGCATGTGCGACGAGCAGGTCGTATGCGTGCCCGTCAGGTTCATGTTGTCTTTGAAGGCGATGGGCGCGCCGGCAATCGGCCCGAGCTCGGCTGCCTTGCTTCCGCTTGCGAGCGCGGCGTCAATCTTGTCGGCAGCCTCGTAGGCGAGCTCTTCTGTGACCTCGAGGTACGCATGCACGTCGGCGTCGCGTGCGGCAATGCGGTCGAGCGCCGCTTGCGCTACCTCGTGCGCGCTGAAATCGCGCGCGTCGAGGCCTGCTTGAATCTGACGCACGCCCATGGCGTACAGTTGGTTTTGCTGGTCAAGCGTTGCCATTAGCGATCGCCCCCTTCGCCCAGAATCGACGGGATGAGGAAGCAGCCGTCCTGCTGCGCGGGTGCGTTGGAAAGCGCCTCTTCGTGCGTGAAGCTCGTCGTCTCCACGTCTTCGCGCATGACGTTGCTGAGGCTTCCGATGGGGTGGAACGTCGGCTCGACGCCTTCCAGGTCGTATTCGGTGATGGGCTTGAGGCTCTCGATGATGTTGTTCAGGTCGACCGTCATCTGGACGACCTCGTCGGGGTCGAGGTGGATGCGCGCGTATTCCGCGATGTCGCGCACGTCCCGCTCGGTCACATGCTGTGCCATGCGTTGGTACCTGCTTTCCTGCGTTGCTTTCCTTCGTGGCTTAGCTGTGTGGCTTGGCTACGCGGCTTTGCTACGTGGCCGGCTACAGAGCTTGGCTGCGCAGCGTGGCTGCGTGGCTTTTCACCAACTATCCTGCTAAATAGGTAACTTGGCTATTATACGCATGCCTTGCGGCCCTCGCGCGCAGGTCGGCCCCGCTTTACAATCACGACACGCCAAGCGGTATTCGCAGGCAAGATTCGCCCAAAACTGTAACCACGCGGTTACAGAAAATGTGAAAAAAGGGTCAGACCCCTTTTTCACCTTTTAGGCAGAGGCCGGGGCGAAATGTGTAAAAGGGGTCTGACCCTTTTTACACATTTTTGAGGCGGTGGTAGAGCGAGCGGGCGGCGGCGTAGGCCTTGCGCTTGGCGTAGGTGCGGATGCCGGGGTCGGACGCCTTGCGCACGGACTCCTTCAGGCCGTCGAGCAGAAGGTCCCATTGTGCGTCCTGCTCGTCGAAGCCTTCGCGTCGCACGCTGCCGCGGGCGAGCTCGGCGAAGACTTCTTCCCACAAGGCGCCCAGGTCAAACGATGCAATCTCGCACATGTGCGCGAACGCGTCGGCGCCTAGCTGGGCACGGCGGGCGGAGTCGGCGGCAAGCTCGACCACCGCGCGCGCGGCCGCCTCGCGGTCGCCCTGCGGCACGGCCACGATGCCGCGGCTGCCCTGCGTGAGCGTCAGGTAGGGCATCTCGTACATGACGCAGGGAAGCCCGAGCGCCTTGGCTTCGGCCAGCACCAGGCACCACCCGTCGAGGCGCGAGGTCAGAAGCAGCATGCTCGCGCGCTCGTAGTACGGGGCAGTGTCGCCGGTCGCGCCCACGAACTCGACGCGCTCCTCGATGCCGAGTCGGCGCGCGAGCGCTCGCAGGTCGCGCTCGTCGCGCGGGTTGTCGGAGGTGCCCACCAACGTCAGCGTCAGCTCAGGATCGTGCGCCATGGCGCGCGCCATGATTTCCAGCGCCTCGGCGGGCTGCTTGTCGAACGCCGAGAGCCTTCCCACCCACACGACGTCTTTGCCGGCGAGCGAGGACATGCGCGCAGGGTCGGGCTGTACGGTGGCGGGATTGCACGTCTGCCAGACGCGCGGGTTGAAGCGACGCCAAAATGCCATGTCGGCGCTCGAGAGCACCACGAGCCCATCAACGTGCCTGAACAGGCGCGTGCAATCGAACTCGGCCGGGTTGGCCTCGAAGAACAGGATCTCGAAGATGCTGTGGCACAGCACGCAGAACGGCACGTCGAGCGTCTTCAGCAGCAACATGTCCCAGGCGATGAGCCTGTTCCACCACTGATGGCTGACGAAAGCGTCTATATGGTAATCGCGCACGGCGCGCTCGATGACCTGCGCGCGCTCGGCGTAGGCGCCGCGCTCGACGCCCTCGGTGGCGGGAAGCTCGACCCAGATGACGTTTTCGGGCAGGTCGTAGGCGCAGTTTTCCCGCGGTTCGTCGGCGAAGAACACGACGCGCAGGCCCTGGTCCGCCCACACGTTGGCAAGCGTGGCCGCAACGCGCTCGGCGCCGCCGATGTGCATGCGGTAGTGGTAGGCCGCCACCGTGCGAATCCGGTGCGGCGAGCAGGATAGCGCGGGCGATGCCGCCACGGACTCCACGGCGTCGGCGGCTTCTTCCCAGCAGACCTCCGAGAGCGCGGCGATTGCCTCGGCGGGCTTCCACCTGCTCACGAGCTCTGCGAACGCCTGCGGGCGCGCTGGGCGCTCGACCGTGTGGGCCAGTTTGTCGGCCACGGCGCGCACGTGCTCGTAGCGCACGGTTTCGTAGTCGGCCCGCAGGTCGTCAGCGCGCCCGGTCTCGTCGAGGAACGCGCGGATGCGCTCCATCGCGTCGACGTAACCGCAGCTGTAGCCGAACTGCTCGAGGTTCATCGTCTTCCAGCGCGCGTCCGAGCCGCCCGCGTCGATATGGTACACGTAGCCGACGAGCGAGGGCACGCCCTTGTAGGTGTTGGCCAGGCACGACACGATGAAGAACAGGCACGCA
Source organism: Eggerthellaceae bacterium UBA3686 (assembly GCA_002371495.1). Classification (GTDB taxonomy): domain Bacteria; phylum Actinomycetota; class Coriobacteriia; order Coriobacteriales; family Eggerthellaceae; genus UBA9715. The sequence goes on along the minus strand of DFIX01000033.1, from coordinate 649 downwards.
TCCTCGGCTTGCGTCAGCGACCCGGGCTGTATGTAGCCGATGGCGCGTTTCAGCAGGTCGGTGCGCATGAGCTTGCCGCAGAGGCTCCACGTGGTGCGCCGCTCGCGAAACACCAGGTGCGTTATGTCGTCACCCTCGGCAGTCGCGGCTGGCGGACGGTTGAAGTCGCGGTTGAAGCGACGCTCGTCGGGCGAGACGTAGTTGAGGTAGCGGATGTCGAAATCGCACTGCACGATGTCGAAGCGGCCTGCCTGCTCGGCCAGCAGCCGCTCGGCCGCGTTGGAGGCGAGCTCGTCGTCGGCATCGAGGAACAACGTGAATGCGCCTGTTGCCGCGCCGATGCCGGTGCGGCGCGCCTCGAGTCTGCCTCGGTTCTGCTCGTGGCGCACGAGCGTCACGCGCTTGTCGCGCGCGCAGATCGCCTGCACGAGTGCCGCCGTATCGTCTGTCGAGCCATCGTCGATGACCACGACCTGCACGTTGGCGTGCGTCTGCGAAAGCGCGCTGCTGATCGAGCGCGCAATGTAGGCGCTTGCGTTATATGCCGGTATGATAATCGAGACCAGGTCGCTTGTTTCGTTCATTTTCTTCCTTCAAAAATGTGAAAAAGGGGTCTGACCCCTATTTCACATTTACAGCTCGCGAAACT
>DFIX01000057.1 GCA_002371495.1 Eggerthellaceae bacterium UBA3686 | reverse complement strand
ATGCTGCCTAGGCGACCCTGACCTTGAGGGTCACGGTCTTGGACGCGGCCTTGTAGCCGGCGTTGCCCGCGGCGGCAACCTTGACCTTCACGGCGTAGGTGCCCTTCTTGGCGCCCTTCTTGACGGTCACCTTGCCGTTGGAGGCGACCTTCAGGTACTTCTTGGCGCCCTTGCCCCACTTGGCCACCTTGTAGGTGACCTTGCCCTGGGCCCCCTTCACCGTGAAGGCCTTGGCGGCCTTGAGCGTCTGGGCCTTCTTCTTCGCCTTGGAGAGCTTGACGGTGACGGTCTTTCCCTTGGCGGTCATGGTGTTGGCCTTCTTGGCCGCGGGCTGGGCCGCGGCCGCCGCCTTCTTCTCGGCCTCGGCGGCCTTGGCCTCCGCCGCCTTCCGGGCCTTCTCGGCCTCGGCGGCCTTGGACTCGGCTGCCCTCTGCGCGGCCTGCGCCGCTTCCACCTGCTTCTGGAGCTCCGCCGCCTTCGCCTGGGCGGCCACCGCGTCGGACACCGCCTTCACGCGCGACTCCTCGGCGGCCGCGGCCTCCGCCGTCGCCTTCGCCAGCTTGGCGGCCGCCACCTTCTGCTGCGCGCCGAGCAGCTTGGCCACGGTCGCAGCGGGGACGAGCGCCTTCTCGTCGTCGCTCAGCCCGTTGAAGGCCGCGAGGGCGGCCTCGACGTCTTCTTCGGAGGGGCTGTCGCCGAGGGAGTTGATCTTGTCGGCTGCCTCCTGGGCGGCGGCCTTCTCGGCGGCCTCCTGGGCGGCGGTCTTCTTGAACGTTGCGTGCACGGTCACGTTGGAGGCAGGCATGACGAACGAGCCGCCTTCGATGGCCGCCTGCGCATCGGAGCCGTCCGCCACGTAGTACAGGGACTCGAGCTCGTAGCCCTCGGCGGGCGTGGCGGCCACGGTCACGGTGTTGCCCTTGGAGAGCCCGGTGAGCTCCTTGCCCTCAGGCGGGGTTAGCTCGATGGAGCCGTTATCGGCGCCCGCAGGCGATGCCTCGAACGACTTGACTTTGAGCTCGCGTCCCCAGCTAGCCCAATCGAAGCCCTTCAGCCTTTCGTAGTCGGCGTCGCTAGAGCAGTACAACGGCTGCGGGTCGCTGCCCCCGGAGTTCTTGGTGCTCGTGAGGAATGCGGTCTCGTTTTTAAGAAGGTTGCTGTCTACGCTTTCATGTGTATTTGCGTAATCCCCGTAATAGGACAGGTCCGTCCAATCGGAGAGGGCCCCCTCGGGCAGCTCCTCAAGCTTGTCGCAAAGCGCGAACGAGCTGCTCCAGTTGTGCTGGACCATGCCGTTGTAGAGTATATTTGGCACGCTGACGAGCGACCCGCATCCGCAGAAGGCGCACTGCATCGCCGAGGTGCCGGCCAAATGGGACAGGTCCCCTTCGACGGCCTCGAGCTTCTCCATGCGCGAGAACACGAACCTCAGGGAGGTCGGGCGGCAGCCCTCCTCGAACACGGCCTTCGTCACGGTCTCCCTGTAGCCCTTCCATTCCCTCTGGTCTTTTCCGGCGTCATACTGCGAATATGTTGACAAATTGGTGCCGACTCCGCCTCCGCTGCTAGACGGCGCCCGTCCGATGTTGAAATCGCCCTGCCCCGAGAACACCAGGGTGACCTCATCGCCGGCCGCATACACCCGGGCGGTGCAATCTGTGCCATTGACATTTCCCAAGTCCTCGACGAGGGTTCCGTAGCCCGTCTCCTGCGTGCTCAGCCCCGCCGCGGCGAGCTCGTCTGCGAGGGCCTGGCCGGCGAGGCCGGGCAGGCCCGCGACCGCGAGGGCGAGCGCGAGGACGGCCAGCAGCCGCAGCGCTAGCGCCGGCGGGCGGATCTTCGTAGTCGATTGGTTCATCTTTTCCTTCCTTCCATCATCGGGAACTTTCCTTCAAGCACGTGGAGCCCCTATCGGGGCTTCAGGGGGGCTAAGGGGGCTCGCACGCCCGCGAGCCAGACGGCCGGGCACGCGGCGGGCGCGCACGCGGGAGCGCCCCGCGCGGCGCGGCGCGCCGGGGGCGGCATTCGCTTTCGGTTACTGGGTTAGTTGCCGGGTTCGGGACGCCGACGCCCCCGGCTAGAGGCTCAGAGGAGCTCTCTCTCTCTGCGGAAACGGGGCGTGACGGAATGTGACGGGACGGGGCGCGGGAGGGGGCGGCGGCCGGGCGGCCAGCCGCTTGCGGCTTTCGCTCGAGCTCGAACAAGGAAACCACCCCTTCCGCGTCGCATGGCGCGGCCCGCCCGGGCGCGCTCGCGCCTGCGGCTGGTGGGAACGCGGTGCGGCCGCGCCCCTCGCGCCAAGCGGGTTTCGGTTGGGATGGTTTCAGCCCGCCGGTCCTATTATCTGCATCCCCGAATAATGGGAACGCGACCATAATACGTCCCCGCGAATATCCTGTCAAGAGGATAGTTTATGCGGGTTTCTAGATATATCTGTTTGAGGATAATATCCCCGGCGGGCAGGCGCCGGCGGCGGGGCGGAAGGGGCGGCGGTGATTCGGCTCCCATGCCCCGCAAACGGTGGACGGGGGCTTGCTCGCGCGCGACGCCCGGGAGCGCACATCGCGAAGCCGAATGCATGAACAAGCCTCCGCCCCCGTTCACGTGTGGGAACCCGGTTCTGTCAAGGGGGCTCGCTTGCTCGGTGAAAGGGAGCGCATGCTCTACCAGCTCATGAACAAGGACACGGTCGTCGCGACGTACGAAGAGCATAAGCGCCTCGACGATCCCGGACGAGATTGGCGGTTGTCGAAGTTTTCGCAAACGAAATGCATGAAACGTTTACCCCGGGTAAGTGCCCCTTTGTGGCGTATCATGATGCGAAACCGCCCATTTTGCGAAACTGGTGATGACCTATGAAATGCCCCGAATGCGGCAGCAGTTCCATCGACTTCCAAGCCGATCGGCTCATATGCACGTCCTGCGGCAAAAGCTACCCGTCTTTCGCGCTCCTCGACCTGATGAGCCCGATTGGCGATTGGCTAAAGGGCTCCTCGGCAGGCAGCGCTAACACAAGCAGATACCCCGCGGGCAAATCGCCCGATGCCGACGTCGCCGATTCCATATCGAGCCTGAACGTCTTGACCTGGCAGATAATCGGAGAAACCCTGGCGACTTCGGTAGAACGTATCAGGCGCTACGGGCAGCGTTTCGACGAGCTCGACACGCTGAACGACGACCGCATGCGCGGCTACCTGAACCGCAGCATATCCGAGCAATTCGATTACGACCTCCAAACGATCGCCTGCCGCCTGGCCCTCTTGGACAACAACGTGGCGCCCGAAGAGATCGCCCTGATCAACGGCGCGCTCGGCGCATCGTTTGACGAGGTCGAGCTGCGCAAACGCGCCGGCGCAACCGAAGACGCCGACAGCTTCTTCAACACTCCCCCGCAGTCGTTCGTGGCCGCCATCGTATACGACAACAAGCTTTTCGCCGAAACGAAAAACCCCGACGACAGTTGTGCCGAGCTGCTGCTTCGTACGCTCAAAACGCTTTGCGAGGAGCTGCTGATCTGCGACGGCGCGATGGCAGACGACGAAGTGGCGCATTTTACAGCGCTCATGACCGCCATCCAGGAGCTGCTGGTCGAAAAGCTCGATTCGTGGGAAGGCAAGCCACGCATCTCGACGCTGGCGCTTTCCCCAAGCTATGGCGCGACTTCCGCAAACAACCAAGACGGCACTGCTGCCGCATCGGGCACACAGAAGCAAGGCGCCGACGGCAAACAAGACGCATCGGCCGACGCAAAAGCCGCCGAAGCCGAGGCCGCATCCGAAGAGCCCGAAGATGAAGCCACGCTCGAAGAGCTCCTGGAAGAGCTCAACTCGCTTACCGGCATGGCGCAGGTCAAGCGCGAGATCCAATCGCTCGTGAACCTGGCACGCATCCAGAAAGCCCGCGAAGAGCATGGCATAAAGCAGAACGCGCTTTCGCTGCACCTGGTGTTCTACGGCAACCCGGGCACCGGCAAAACCACCGTCGCCCGCCTGGTCTCGCGCTTCTACAAGAAGCTCGGCATTTTGTCGAAAGGCCACCTGGTCGAAGTGGACCGCTCGGGCCTGGTGGCGGGCTACGTAGGGCAAACCGCCCTGAAGACGGCCGAGGTCATCGAAAAGGCGCTTGGCGGCGTGCTGTTCATCGACGAGGCGTACGCCTTAAGCGTGCACCGCGGCGAAGCCGACTTCGGGCAAGAGGCGATCGATACCCTGCTGAAAGGCATGGAGGACCACCGCGACGACCTGGTCGTCATCGTGGCCGGCTACACCGAGCCCATGCAGGCCTTCCTGGATTCGAACCCCGGTTTGCGCAGCCGCTTCAACAAGTTCATCCTGTTCAAGGACTTCACGCCCGACGAACTGCTGCAAATTTTCAAGAGTCAATGCTCGAAGAACAGCATGGAGCCGACCGACGAGGCGTGCGAGGCGGCAGGCGCTCATTTCGCCGAGCTCGTCGAGCGCCATGACCCGAGCTTCGCCAACGGCCGCACGGTCCGCAACTTCTTCGAGGACGTGCTGACCTGCCAGGCAAACCGCCTTGCCAACGAAAAGGAGCTCACGCGCGAAGCCTTGGTCGAAATAACGCTTGCCGACATCGAGGCCGCCAAGGGCATGCACGACACCCACGCATAAAATGTGAAAAAAGGGTCTGACCCTTTTTTCACATTTTATTGCTTGTTGATGTCGGTCAGCTTGAACTTGGGAATGCGCCGCAATGCGATCTTGCCCATGATGAACGCCAACAACGCGCTTCCGACAACGCCGACGATAACGGCCACAGCGTCGACATTCTTTACGAACACGGCCGTCGAGGGCTCGATAGCCGCTACGGTAATCGAGCCCATGATGCAACCCAAGATGACGCCGACTATAATGCCGAACACCGTAAGCACGATCGAGTCGTACGCGATGTAGCTTTTGGCCTTCTTCTGGCTAAAGCCGTTGATCATCAGCACGATGAGCTCGCGTTTCTTCTCGTCGATGAACATGACGTTCAGGTTAAGCAGCACGACGATCGACATGAGCGCAGCCAACACGAGGTAAATGGCCACAACCGCGCTCGAAACCGACGAGAACATCTCGAAATTCGCATACTGCGCCGTAGCGTCATCGACAATCGAGCCGAAGCCCTCGACGCCCGAAAGCTTCTTACCCAAATCGGCAACAGAGGCATCCCCTACCTGCGCGAGCACGACGTTCGGCGAGAAGTCACCGAATTCCTTATGGAAGTAGTCGCCGCCCATGACCATTTCGTGATACGTCAGCCAAAAATCGTAGAATCCCAGGATAGGAACTTCGTGCTTCGAGCCATCCCCGCCATCGACGATGATGATGTCGCCCACCTTGGCGCCCATGTGCTTGCCGTACGCCTGCGACACCCATGCGCCTTCGGCAGACAAGTCGACCTCGCCGCCCGATACCGGATTCTCATGGTAGAGCTGCGCAAAGGTTTCCTGGTCGGAAGGCACTACGATGCGCATCGCTGCGCTGTCGCCGTCGGAGCACTCTACGAGGTAGCGCTTCATGAACACCTGCGCAGTCGTCGCCCCCTCGGCCTGCAGCACGGAATCTACGTTGCCGACGGCGCCTTCGACCTTGTTGTCGACATACGCAATTGTGTTGAAGCCGTAATCCTCCTGGTATTGGCGGTCGTAGCTTTTCATCACGTCGTTGTTGAGCGTAATGGCCGTCACGATGAGCGCCGCGCTACCGGCAACACCCACGATAGTCGAGATCATGCGGCGCCTATCGTTCACGCAATTGTTCACGATTGTTTGCACGAACAGAGGAAGTCTATCCCACAAGGCCCATTTCTCGTAGAAACGGGCCTTGCCCGTAGGGGGCTTCTCGCCGCGCAGGAGCTCTACGGCATGCTGCTTGAGGATACTGCGGCAAGCCAGGTACGTAGCACCCAAGATCAGCGCAAGCTCGAGCAGGGTCATTATTGCGAATAACGGCCATCCGAAATACGCAGGATAGGGGCCGAAGGCGAACATCTGGCTCAGCGTTCCCCCGATAATGCCCTCGACAAGGGTGTAGCCAACAATGGTTCCGATAATGGCGCCGGCAAGAACGGCAATGCCCGAATACAACAGGAAGCTCTTCGTAATTTCTCCCTTGCGGAAGCCCAGAGCCTTTTTCGTGCCGATCTGCGCCACCTGCTCGTGGACGATGCGGCTGACAGCGAAGTAGCTGACGAGCAAGCCGACGATGATGAACAGGGCAGCCATCGAAATGCTCAGGTTCTTGGTGACATCGCTGAACGTCAGGACCTCTGTGGCACCGGCGTTATGCGAGCGGGACAGGACGGTCCAGTCGTATTTTTTCAGCTCGGCGACTTTCTGCTTTGCTTTTTCGAGCAGGGGCTCCTTCTCTTGTATCTCTTTCTTGGCCTTCTCGACCTCGGCCTTGCCGTCTGCGAGCTTCTTCTCGCCTTCGGCCTTCTTGTCTTCGAGTTCTTGCTGACCGGCGTAGTACTTGGCCCAACCGCTTTCGAGCTCCTGCACTTTGCTGTTGTACGCTGACTCTTTGGACGAATACTCGCCCCTGAGCTCGCCGAGTAGTTCGCGGGCGCTGGAGTACGACAGCTTTTTGCCATCGACCGTGACGCTGGTGTTCTTGATGGCGTCGACAGCCGAATTCATGCCCGATATGGCATCGCCGTAGTTCGTATGATTGATGCTGGGCAGGCTCACGCCGACAGCCGATGCGATGGGCGCAATCCTGCTACGTTGCGTAGCCCCATACTTATCGAGGTTCGCATCATGCTTTTCTTGGGTAATCTTTTTGGCCTTCAGCTCTTTGTCCTGGCTCGCCTTGTAGGACTTCAAATCGCTTGCGGTGCTTCTGACCTCCGCTATAGCGGCGTCTACCTCGTCGAGCACGCTCTCGGCTTCGTTCAGCTTGGATCGGGCAGACGAAAGCTTCTTTTCGGCGCTGGCCTTTATGGCTTCGCCCTCTTGGAGCTTCTGATAGGCGCTTGCAAGCTTGGCCTCGCCTTCGGCTATCGCAGCGTCCAGCTCGGCGCGTCCCGTTTTAAGCTTCTCTTCGCCCTCGGCTATCTTCTTCTTGCCGTCGGCTATCTGCTTCTCGCCGTCTTCTACCTGCTTCTGGGCCTTGTCGTGCAGCTCGTCGTAGCGAGCAGGAGCGAGCACGTCACCGAGCTCCGATACGCGCTGCTCGACCTCTTCGGACTTCTGGTCGTATTCGTCCCCGAACGTACCGAGCCCCTCGAGCGATTCGCTGCGCACATTTACGACCGGGTATCCTTGCCTGAACGCCGCGGCGTCAAACGCGTCGTCGGAAACCCAGGCTAGCGCGTCGACCGCACCCGAAGGCGAATTCGAGTAGCCGTAGGTTTCCGAAGACCTGGCAGCATAATCTGCGCTGTTGACAATCGCAGTCACCTTGAAGGTGTCGCCGTGCAGGTACTGCATGCCATCGGATGTATCGGCTTTCGGCTCGGCGGAATCGCCTGAGTCAGCTTGCAGGCTCTCGGTTTCGTCCTGCACGACATCGTGTTCGAACGTAACGGAGTCTCCAACCGCAATGCCCAGCTTTGCGGCAGATTCCTCGTGCATCGCCAACTCGCCGGGCTTTATCGGCAGCTCGCCCTCCACCACGAGGGGCACGTCAATCTCTTGCCCGAGCGACTGCAGTTTTACCGTATAGTTCGACTCTTCGCGCCGCAAGGTCTGGAACGACTGGCGCTCTGCCTCGACTTGGCTCACGCCCTCGGTTTCTGAGAGCTTTCCAAGATCGTCGTCGGTAAGGCCGTAAACGAACTGAACCTGATAATTATGGAGCTGACCTTCGTCGGCCATGGCGTCAAAGGCGTTTTGCAGGGCGGGACCAGCCCAGCTGATTCCCAAGAACACGCCCACGCCAAGCGCCACGAACATGAGAATGCTAAAAAACGAGACGAACGTTGCCTTTATATTGGCAAGGAGCTCTGTTATTTGGGTTGGCTTCACGGCGAGCTCCCTACCACACCAAGTCGACCGCATGGGCCGGATGACGGTTAATCGTCACCTCGTGCATGCGGCCGTCGCGCATGCGCACGACGCGGTCGGCCATGCGAGTGATCTCTTCGTTGTGGGTGACCATGACCATCGTGGTGCCGCCCTTAACGACTTCCTCCATCACCTGCAGCACCTCGATGCTTGTCGCGTAGTCGAGCGCAGCCGTGGGCTCGTCGGCAAGAATCACCTTGGGATTCTTCACCAGGGCGCGCGCGATGGAAACGCGCTGCTGCTGGCCACCCGACATCTGCGAAGGATAGTTCCTCTTGCGGTCGGCAAGCCCCACGAGTTCCAGGGCTTCGTCGGCGTCCATGGGATCGTCGACGAGCTCGGCAATGAGCTTGAGGTTCTGCAACGCCGTGAGGTTTGGCATGAGGTTGTAGCTTTGGAAGATGAAGCCCACGTTGTCACGCCGGAATTCGGTGAGCTCCGCCTGCGTGGCGTTGCTCAGGTCCTGGTTGAGGTACGAAAACTCGCCCGACGTCGCCGAGTCCATGCCGCCGACGATGTTCAGCAGCGTCGACTTGCCGCAGCCCGACTCGCCCAAGAGCACCAGGAACTCGCCCTCGTACACATCGAGGTTCACGCCCTTCAGCACCTTGGTCACTATGTCGCCGTTCTTGAACTCGCGCGTAATGTCGCGCAGCTGCATGATGACTTCGCCGGGCTGCCACGGCTCGGCAAGCGCCTCGTTCTCTTCGATTGCCATAGCCGCCATCATGGCCATGATTTCCATGACGTCGGCACCCTCGTCGTCGAATGGCTCGCTATCGGGTCCATTCACGAATTGAATGACGCCAAGATTGGCATTGGCGTTGCTAAACGGCACGCACACCATCGAGCTGACGGGCAGACCCGTAAAGTCGATCGCCGTTTCGACGTCCTTCAGGGCATCAAACTCCAAGAGCCGCTCGGCGGTCTGCGACTCGTACACGCGCCCGACCGAGCCGTCGCCCGGCAGATGGCTGCGTCGGGTCAGGTCTACAGGGCCGATCCAGAAGAAGGGGCGCAGACGGTTCTCGTCAGATGTGTCGGCATACCAGATGGCGCCCCCGTCCGCCCCCGCGTTCTCGACAATGGTCTTCAGGCCCTCCTGAAGAGCCTCGTCGAGCGTCTTCGCGTTGGCGATAACATTTTGAACTGCGCCGATTACCCTGTAAATGCGAAGTGACGAGCTATCCATTCCCTGCTCCTGTAGAATCCCGTTTCTATTACTTGCGGCTATCTGATTAGGCGTCGGGAGCGTTGCCCGTTAGGGCCTCTGCCGCGAGCTCGGCGGCGGCGGCCACATCCCCAGCGACCTTGCTGACGGCGCCTGTAACTGCTTCGGCGGCAAGCTCTGCGCCAGCCGCTACGTCCTCGGGTCTGATTTTGCCTACCTGGCCGTCTCCGTCAACATCTTTCCCAGATGCTTCCTCGACCCTGTCCTTGATAAATTCGTAAGCCGCATTCGCGCCATCTGCCATAAGATCGACCGCCCCGGCAGCCACTCCACTTGCGGCGTCAAGAGCTCCCTCGATGCCGGGATGCTCGGCGCTCGCCCACTCGTCAGCCTTTTCCGCAAACTGCGCACCCGCGTTCATCGCACCCTCTACAAGAGGCTTAGCCTGATCGATTGCGGCCTCTGCTTTCTGGCGAAGATCGTCTAACGAAGACATGGTCTCTCCTTCTGTCAAGGAAACGCCTAATCAATAATCAGTATTATTGCACACACGAACTACCGAGCTTGCTGTAACGCCCAGAAAACTTCCCGCGACGCAGCATGATTGTATTGCCTGATGGTCCGCCTGTTTAAAGACAAATAGGGCAAGCTGAAGCATGAGGGCGCGCAGAAGCACGCCCCTGCAGTAAACCGCCTAGCAGAACCATTTGTCTACCAAGGTCGGCTCCGGGAAACCCCAATCTTCCTCGACGCCGCGCGCCGTGCGTACGAAGTCGGCCTTCTCGAGCACGCGCGCAGACGCCGTGTTCTCGACCATCGTGGATGCGGTGATGATTTCAATATCGGTTTCGCCGTACAGATAGCCCACCATGAGGCGCACCGTTTCGGTTGCAAGGCCGCGCCCCCACCAGCATTCGCGCAGACGGTAGCCGATGCTTATCTTGTGCAGGTTGTCACGCAAGCCGTAGAATTCAGCCAGACCGGCCAGCTCGCCCGTTTCCTTCATGCGGACCGCCAAGATGAGCGACTCCTTGTTCTTGAACAGGTCGCCGTACATCTCGCGAATCGCCTCTTCCGCATCGTCGTACTGTTTCTCGAACAGAAACTTCGGCTCGTAGCGTTGCACGAGCGGGTTTTCGATGAGGTCGCGCAGCGTATCGGCATCGGTGCTCACCACACGATTTAGCACGACGCGCTCGCCCTTTATGCTCGGTATCTCGCTAAACAGCTTCTTCCTAGAAGGCGATTCTGCCTGCATCCCATCCGCGATAACGAGGTCACCGGGTGCGGGCTCCGGGAAATGCACCCTGTTGTAAGACTTTGCAATTTCCTCGCGTCGCTTCTCTCTGCGCTCTTTCAGCTTCTTGATCAGCCGCTCGTCGCTAAGGCGCCTTCTCGTTATACGCTGGCCGGCGCGCTCTTCGCGGTTCTTCTCGTCCTCGTATGCCTCGAACTGCAGCCTTCGGTCGCGACGCTGGCGATACACCTGATTTAGGCTCTCGACTTCGATGAATATGCGGGTCGTCTGCGGATATTCGCCGATAATCTCGTCCTCGATGCGATCGATGGCCAAAAGCACGCCGCCTTCGCCCAAATCGTCCCTGAACGTCACGTCCAGGTTCATCAGCAGGTCCTCAGGCCCCAAATACAACGACAGCACGCGTCCGCATTTGACGACGGCCGGGTCGCTTTCGGCGATGAACACGACGTCGTTCACCTCGTCTACCGACAGGCCCTCGCCGATGACCAGGCTGCGCGTCTCTTTCAGCAGCACGATGGCTATGAAGGCCATGATGACGCCGATGATGACCGATGCCCAGGCATCTATGCGGTAGTCACCCGTCAACGTCGAGGCGATGTTCCCCACGAGCGCCACGGCCATGCCAGCCACCGCTGCCGTATCCTCCAGAAACACGGTGATGTTCGTGGGGCTCTTCGATTCGCGGATGTAGGTCATGATCTTCGTATCGCCGCGCGCTTTGTTCACAGTGCGGATTGCCACGGAAAGCGAGAATCCCTCCACCACGATACCGATACCCAGCACGATGTAGTTAATGAGCGGGTTCTCGATGGGGTGCCCGCCTGCCATGACGTTTTGAATACCCTCGTAGATGGCAAAACCGCCGCCCAGCACGAATATGACCAGGGCAACCGTATGGCTGTAGAAGTAAACTTCGGGCCCGTAGCCGAACGGGTGCGTAACATCGGGCTTGCGCTGAGACATCTTGTTTCCGACCAGCAACAACGAGTCGTTGATGGCGTCAACCATCGAGTGAATGCCCTCCGAGAACATAGCCGAGGACCCGGTAATCGATGCAGCTACGAACTTCACAAGCGACGTGATGACGCCGGCAATGACCGCGACGACTACAGTGGCGTTGCTCTTCAGCTTCTCGGACGCCGTAATATTCGCCTGTTTTTCGCGCCGGCGCCGAGAACGCGCCTCGGCGCTGTTCGTATCGTTCAGGTTGGCATTCTTCGCATCGGTTATCTGGCCTTGCATAGTATCTCCAGAGTCAAGACTCTTTGGGCTGCGACTGCTTTGCGGGAACGCCCTACAACCCGTTGCAGAACGTTACGCAACCTCACTCCATAATCCCGCATTCTTCGACTTTGCTCACGTATAACTTCATGAACCGCTCCATCGGCTTGCGCAGGACCAAACCCAAAAGCAAGAAGGGGATTATGAAGAGCGCCAAGTGCCCCAGGGCCAGCCAGAAGTCGTTATGGTAAACGCCCATCATGGCCGCGCGTAGAGCATCCACGATGTAAGACGCCGGCACCCATGGGCTTACCGCCTGCACGAAATCGGGCAGGATCTGCAGCGGGTAGGACCCTCCACATGCGGTCACCTGCACGATGAGCAGAAGCACCGAAAGGGCCTTGCCAAGGTTTCCGAACGCCACAACCAACGAATACACGATGAAGGCCAAAACGAGCCCTGAAAACCAGAAGCCGACCATGAACAGGATGGGGCTTGCCACCTGCACCTTCAAGAACAGCATGTTGCCAAGCCCCAAAAGCGTCGTCTGCATGAGCGACACGAGCGCCACGGGGCAGAAACGACCGAAGAAAAGATGGCGCGGCTTGGGGTCGACCAGCTTTTCCCTGCCCCTTCGCGAAACCTCGGGCTTCATGGCGACCATGATGAGCAGCGAGCCTATGAACACTGCCAAGGTGCAGTACAGCGGCGTCATGGCCGATCCGAAGTTCTCGCTCGGGAACAGCGCCGTCCGCTCGATCTGCACGGGCGCGGTAAGCGCCGCCGCAAGGTCGCCGGCGTTGCCCTGCAAGAGCGAACGCAGCTTTTCGGCATCGCCCGATTTCAGCGCTTCGTCCACAGCATCGGCAAGGCTGCGCACTCTACCAGCCGCCGTATGAAGCTTGGAATTAGCTTCATCGATCTTCGTGGAAGCGCTGCCGAGCGCTGCGGCCGCAGCCTGAAGCGTGCCCGCCAGGTCAGGATCGATTGCGCGCAGCTTGCCAACCCCGCGGTCAAGGTCGCCGGAAAGAGCCGCGATGTCCGATTTGAGCTTTTCGGCTCCGGGCTCCAAGTTGTTCTTCAGGTCTTTCCTCACGGTCGCGACGTCGGCCTTCACCGCTTTGGCGAGCTTGCGCAAAGAGGCGGCCTGCTTCTTTGCGTCGGCCTGCGCTGCCTCCAGAGAATCGGCGGTCTCCGTGCAGGCGGCGCTTGCGTTTTGCAGGATCTCGATGGCTTTCTTCAGCGCGGCGATGTCCTTATCCAAAATGATGGTGTTCTCGACCAACGCCCCGCCCTCGCTGCTCAGCTGCGCATCAATGTCCACGTTGGTGGCGTCCGTCTTGCTGCCCAGCAGCTCTTGCAGCTTTTCCTTCGTATCCGTGAACTTGTCAATCTTCTCTTGCAACGCGGTCTTCTCGGCTTCGGATAGACCGTCTTTTGCCAGCTCGAGTGCACCGATGGTTTCCGTCAGCGCGTTGATCTCCTCGGTCAGGGCCTCTTCGCTCTGGTAGACCGTTCCGTCGCCGAGGTCCACCTTGATGTTGGCCTTGCCGTTCGAGATGTCGGCATCGACCTGCGCGCTCGTACCCGACTGCAGCGCGTCCCTAAGCTCTTCCAGGGCGGCCAGGACCTCCGACAGCTCCGCCACTTTCGCGTCCACCTCCGACGCTTTGCCCCGCAGCTGCGATGCAATGTCCGGCAGCTTCTCGGAAGCATCGGAAATAAGCGCATCTGCCCGCTGCGCTATTCCATCCGCTGCCGATTCGGCCTTCCCAAGCGATCCTTTTACGTCGCCCACCGAGCTCGACAGCGAGTTGACCAGCTTTTGCAGCTGGCCCTTGCCAGCATCGATTTCAGAAGCCGCCTCTTGCAGCTTCCCGCGGGCGGACCCCACGGCATCGGAGCTGCCTTGCACCAGCCCCTGCGTGTCCTTCCCCAGCGTGGAATACAGGCCGAGCACATCCCCTGACTGGTCCAGCCTGTTCGCCACGTCGCGCATGTGCTCGACCAGGTCCATCAGGCGTCCGTCTGCATCGCCTTCCTCGGCCACCTTCGAAAGCGATTGCGCCACACCGATCGCGATCTCCGATATGGTGTCGGCAAACGTGGCGTTCACCTCGTAGGACACCATGTCGGCACCCGTCCCGATGATGTTCGGGGCTATGGCGTTCTTCTTTTCGTTCACATAGTAGTTTATGGTTGCCGACGCTGAATCGCCCTCGTAGAACGTCAGCATATCCCTGCTGAAGCCCTCCGGAATGACGAGGGCCGCATAGTACTTGCCGGCCTTCGTTCCCTCGACGGCATCCTCGGGACTGGTGAACACCCAGTGTATCTGCTCGTTTCCGCGCAACGCCGACACGACCTTCTCGCCGATGTTCACGTTGACCGGCAGAAGGTCGCTCTCGAAGCCTTCGTCCTCGCTGGCCACGGCGACCGAAAGATAGTTCGTGTTGTCGAACACGTTCCAGCAGGCGAGGATGTTGTACCACGCGAACAGCGACGGCAGGGCAACCAGGCCGATTGTGATGACCGTGCTCATGACGTTTTTGAACAGCCCCGAAAAGTCCCTGCGCGCTATCAACCAAATGTTTCGCACGCCACCCGCAGACTGCCTCCTGGCATGTGACGCGGCCTGTAGCTTCCTGAAACCGCCCAACGGTGGCTGCTCTTCCCCGTCCTCGTTTTCGCCGTCGGCTGCCGGCTTTCCATGCGCCCCCCAACGATGACCGACCCGCGTCATACGGTTTCTGTTGGCAAAAAGGCGCAGCAACCGCTCATTGCTCATGTGCTCCAAGCTCAGTTGCCGCTCGAAGCTGTAGCGCATCGACTCCACCACCACCAGAAAGCCGATGAGCCCGATGAGCCAGAACAGGAAGAAGGTAAGCAGCGTCACCTTCTCGGCGGCATCCAGCGCAAGCAGCACGGCCAGCACGACCGGCACGCCCACGCCGAGCACGATGGAGACGCGAATGAAGATCGGGTACCGGCGCGAGAAGCGGGCGTAGCGCACCTCGAGCTCTTTGCGGTAACCGCCCCTCTCGGTAAGCGCTCGGAGCATTTGCGTCGAACGGTACGGCCGCTCTGGTAGCAGCGAATCCGCGCCGTTGTACAAGTCGCCATCATGGACCTGCCGGGCCGTCATGCGCACAACGTTCGATACGAGCGGTCCCAATAGCAGCCCAAGCCCCATGCTGCCGAAGAAGAACACCCCTAAAACGATCAGGTCTTTGGCATAGTAGTTACCGTAGAAGCCGCAAATCGCCTCGCGCATGGCGTCGACGCCATACGTGAACGGCAGGAACGGGGATAGCGCCTGGAAGAAGCTCGACGTCAACTCGATGGGATACAGGCCCGCCCCACCGGGGATCTGCGCGAACACCAAAACGATGCACAGCGCCTTGCCCACGTGCCTGAACGTGGAGGAAAGCGCGTAGATTATGCTCAGGTACGCGAGGGACGTGACGCACGCCGCCACGAAGAGCGCGGGAGCGTTCGCCGCCTGCACGCCGAGCGCGAGCGTGCCCACACAGCAGACGATTGCCTGCACTACCGCGAAAATGCAGAACATGAGGAATCGCCCGAGGTAGCGCTGCCAAAGCTTGAGCTCCTCAAAGCCCTCGGCGTCGACCTCAAGCAGGAAAATAATCATGAGCATGAACGCGCCGATCCAGAACGACAGGTTCATGAACAGCGGCGCCATCGCCGTTCCGTAAGCATTGGGGTGGTAAAGCTTCGTCGTCGAAAGCTCTGTGGGCGACCCCATGAACTCCGAGATGTTCTGCGCGTTCAGCGTCCCGTTCTTCAAGAGGTTGTCGATAACATCGGACTGCGCCAGCAAACGCGCGTCGGCCATGACCGAATCGAGATCTGTTTTAATGCCGCCAACAAGGGCGTTCGTCTTCATCACGGCGGTACCGCAGTCGGCAAGGGTGCCATCGAGCTGCCCGAGCATCGGTGCCACCTGCCCGACGGCCGCGTCGACATCCGAAACTGCCGCCGACAGCGCCGCGCACACGCTGCCGATCTGGGCAACGCTCGAATCCACGGTCGAAGCGACGGACCCATGCAGGGCGGTAGAGAACTGCGAGAACGAACTTGATGCCTGCGTCGCGGCATCGTTGAGCGTCTTGGCAGTTTCGGCGGCGGTTTTCGATGCGCTGGCGGCTTGCTCCGCCGCGGACGTGACGCCGTCCAGAATACTTTGCGCCTCATCGGCGCGGGCGCTCGCATCCTGCGCCGCCTGCTCGAGCCGCGCCCGCAGCGATTCGTCCGAAATCTTGGATGCCGCCGTCTGAAGGTCCGATGCGATTTCCCTCATGGTGTCTATGGCCGGCTGTATCTTGGCCGCTGCCATATCGACGTCCGCCTCAGCCGCGCTCGCAGAGGATGAGATGGAATTAGCCAGCGTGCTTGCCTTGGCAGACACCTGCACGAGCTCGGATAATACGTTGGAAAGCTCGGGGACAGATTGCGACGAGACGCCCGCCAGGCTCTTCTGGAGCGCCTCCGCCTCGCTTGTCACGTCCTTCAGAACCGCCCGCGCATCATCGGCAACGGCGGAGCTGCCCGAAATGCCGTCGGCGGCAGCGGCCACCTTCGACCGTGCATCGCCTATCGTCCCCTCGAGGGACGAGAGCGTCTTGCGCGCCTCCTCGAAGGCTTGCTTCGCTTCTTCGGCGCGATCGGTGGCTTTGGTCTTTGCAGCCGAGACGTCCGCCTCGGCTTTCTTGATGGCCTCGTCGATCGCCTCCGTTGCGGCTTCGGTCACCGTCGACACGAACGTTGCGTTTATCTGCTGGTCAAGCGCCGAGGCAGCGGCATCGGTTATCTTCGGCGACACCGGCCCGAGTTTCTCGTTGGCGAAATAATCGATGTGGGGATTCTTCACCTCCCCGGTCAGCGGAGAGACGAGGCAGGCCGAAAAGTCCTCGGGGATCACATACACGGCATAGACGTTTCCGACTTTCAGGTCTTCCATCGCCGTGTCGTAGTCTTTATCTGTTACCCAATGAAGCTGGTCGTTTTCCTGCAGCTCTTCGATTAGCTTGTCGCCGACATCGAGCTGGCCCGTCATTTCGGTCGAAGTTCCGGAATCTTGGTTCACCACGCAAACGCTCAGGTTCCCGGTTGCCTCGTAGGGGTTCCAGAAGGCCGCGACGTTGTACCAGGTGTAAATCGACGGAAGCACCATGAGGGCGCCCACCACGATCAACGCAGCAGGCGCCTTCAGCAGGCGCTTGAAATCGCGCAGGAGTATGCGTAATACGTTACCCATTCACCATTCGACGTACAGCCTTTGAGGACGGCTTACAGCTCGTGATGCAAGCGCGCCTCGAGCGCCTCGTTGATGGCCTTAAGCGCCTGGATACGCGCATACCATTTGCTATCGCTCTCGAGCACGGTCCATGGCGCGAACTCGGTGGACGTCAGACGGAACATGTCGTTGACGGCCGCCTTGTACAGCGGGTACTTATCGCGATTGCGCCAGTCCTCGTCGGTGAGCTTCCAGGTCTTGGCGGGGTCGGCCGCACGCGCCTTGAAGCGCGCCAGCTGCTCGTCAGGCGTTATATCGACCCAGAACTTGAGCAATACGGCGCCCCACTGCACGAGCTCGTGCTCGAAAGCGTTGATCTCGTCGTAGGCACGGCCCCACTGCTCGGGCG
>DFIX01000056.1 GCA_002371495.1 Eggerthellaceae bacterium UBA3686 | reverse complement strand
GGCGGGAAGCCCACCGGCTGGTTGGCGAAGACGCCGTAAAGCGAGCCCTGCGTGATGCCGTCGGAGTCCTTCGCGGGATCGAGGGCGGCGCAAGCGGCCACTTCGTCCAGATGCTTGGGAAGCGGACGGAACATCAGGCAACCGTGGATGTTCTCGTCGGTGTTGACCTCGTTAATGGCGGCCATGAGCTCTTCCTGCGTGCAGTCAGCAGCAAGCACGAACTTCTTCAGGCCGAGGCCGAGCGATTCGCAGCGCTTCGTTGCGCCACGCTCGTAGGACAGGTCGTCGTCGCGCTCGCCGACGCGGATGATGGCAAGCGTGGGGGTGACGCCCTTGGCTTTGCAAGCCTCGATGCGAGGAGCAAGCTCTTCGTTCATAGCATCGGCAACGGGCTTGCCTTTCAAGATTTCTGCCATGTTGTCTTCCTTTCATCTAAAAAGCCCATCTCGCCACTAGGGGAGATGGCTCTTTCTTTAGCCGCGGATGTAGTCGGTGATGTTATCGGCTACAGATTTGGCGCGCTGCACGTAAGCCAAAAGCTCGTCTGCCTCGGCTTCGAGCTTGGCAGCCAGTTCACGGTCCTGCAGGCTCTTCGTGTTGATGAACACGTTGAGGGCAGCTGCGCGCATGGCGGCCGCGCTCATGACAGCGCCGCATGCAACGTCGCTGATGAGCATCTTGGAGCCTTTAACCTCGAGTTCCTCGAGCAACGCGATGGCCTTGGCGATTTGGCGCATCATTTCCATCGGAGCGGCAAGCGCATTGATGGTGGCTTCCTCGAGCACCTGGTCGCGCGTGGGGTCTTCCTTGGGAATACCGTACGCCTTCGAAAGCGGCTCGAACGCTTCGGCATCGTCGAACACCAGGTCAATGAGCTTGGCGCGGATGACATCGCCTTCGGCGAGGATTCGCTGGATGTCTTCCTCGTATTCGGCGTACTTCTTCTTGCCGGTCGTGAAGTTGGCGGTCATGTTGCCGAGCGCGACGCCGAGGGCTCCGACGTAAGCGGCAGCACCGCCGCCACCGGGCACGCTGACCTTGGCTGCGAGCGCATCGGCAAACTCGATGCAGCTCTTCTCCATCAGTTTCTCTGCCATAGTGCCTCCTTACAAGAAGGGGCAAGCAAATATGCTTGCCCCTTCAGTCGTACGGTTTTCTTAGAACAGGCCAACAATCTTGCCGTCAGCGGTGACGTCGATCTTCTCGGCAGCCGGACGCTTGGGCAGGCCAGGCATGGTCATGATCTCGCCGGTGAGGGCAACGATGAAGCCAGCGCCAGCGGAGATCTTGAGGTTGCGCACCGTGATGCGGAAGTTCTTCGGAGCGCCAAGCTTAGCCTGGTCATCCGAGAAGGAGTACTGGGTCTTGGCAACGCAGATGGGCACCTTGTCCAGGCCGAGCTGCTCGAGCTGCTCGAGCTGCTTGCGAGCCTTCGGGGTGAAGTCGACGCCGTCGGCATGATAGATCTTGGTGGCGATGGCGTTGAGCTTCTCTTCGATGCTCTGCTCGACGTCGTAGCTGAACTGGAAATCGTTGGGCTGGTCGCAGACGCGGACAACTTCCTCGGCGAGCGCCTTGGCACCCTCGCCGCCCTTTGCCCAGTGCTCGGCGAGCACAGCGTTGACGCCGAGCTCAGCGCACTTGTCCTGGACGAGCTTCAGCTCGGCCTCGGTGTCGGTCGGGAAGGCGTTGATGGCAACGACTGCCGGGAGCTTGTAGACGTTCTGGATGTTCGAGACGTGCTGCAGGAGGTTCGGCAGACCAGCCTCGAGAGCCTCGAGGTTCTCGTTGTTCAGATCGGCCTTGGCAACGCCACCGTGATGCTTGAGGGCGCGAACGGTCGCAACGATAACGACGCAAGAAGGCTTGAGGCCCGCAGCGCGGCACTTGATGTCGAGGAACTTCTCGGCGCCAAGGTCAGCACCGAAGCCAGCCTCGGTAACGACGTAGTCGGCCATCTTCATGGCGGTGGTGGTTGCCTGGACGGAGTTGCAGCCATGGGCGATGTTGGCGAAGGGGCCGCCATGGACGAACGCCGGGTTGTTCTCGAGCGTCTGAACGAGGTTCGGCTTGATGGCGTCCTTCAGCAGAGCGGTGCAAGCACCCTCGGCCTTGATGTCGGCAACGGTGACCGGCTTGCCGGTGCGGCTGTAAGCAACGATGATGCGGCCGAGGCGAGCCTTGAGGTCGTCGAGGTCGGTAGCGAGGCAGAACACAGCCATGACCTCGGAAGCGACGGTGATGTCAAAGCCGTCCTCGCGGGCAACGCCGTCACCAGCGGTGCCGAGGCCGTCGACCACGTTGCGCAGCTGACGGTCGTTCATGTCGACGCAACGACGCCAAATGATGTTGTTCAGGTCGATGTCGAGCTCGTTGCCCTGCTTGATGTGGTTGTCGAGCATAGCAGCGATGAGGTTGTTCGCAGCACCGATGGCGTGGAAGTCGCCAGTGAAGTGCAGGTTGATGTCCTCCATAGGAACGACCTGGGCATAGCCGCCGCCGGCAGCGCCACCCTTGACGCCGAACACGGGGCCCAGCGACGGCTCGCGCAGAGCCAGCATGGAAGACTTGCCGATCTTGCACAGAGCGTCGTGCAGACCAACGGAAGTCGTGGTCTTGCCCTCGCCAGCCGGCGTCGGATTGATGGCCGTAACAAGGATCAGCTTAGCCTTCATGGGCTTGTCCTTGTAGGAGTGGATGTCGACCTTGGCCTTGTAATGACCATAGGGCTCGCAGGTTGCCCAGTCGATGCCAGCCTTGTCAGCTACCTCCTTGATGGGGAGCATCGAAGCTTCCTGCGCGATCTCGATGTCGGACTTGTAGTCTGCCATTGTTCAAGCCTCCTTATAGCTCGATATCTTGCCAGGCCTGCAGCCCCTTGTTTGCCGCATGACCTTGGGACCAATGTTTAGTCGCTAGCTGTAACGTAGCGTCAAACCGATGCACTCTATAAGTAGTTAATATACGATAGTTCACGTTCCGGCAGTATGCACTATGTCGAAAACTTCTCCCGCAAAACCCACGTTCTGCATGCCGGGGCACTGAGTCGAAACCCGCACCCCGGCAAACAAGACCACTACAGGTTCGTCTCGACCTTCTTCAGCATATCGGTATCCTCGATGATGCCACCCTGCGCGCCGGTCTCGAGACCCAGCGATACGGGGATGCGGCCAGCGCAGTTGTCGCGACGGTGCGTATAAGCGCTCCACGGGCTAGAGCTGTACAGCTCCCAATGGTTCGGCGGGGTGATGAAGCTGGTGATGCGCTCCATCTCGTTGTCCCTCTTGGCCTTGTGATACGCCTTATACCAGATGCAGTAACGGCTGCCGTCGGGGAACACCTCGCAGTAACCGTCGAAGGTGCCGCCGCACGGCCCGTTACGCTGGCACTTGGGGCACTGCGTCATCGGGCAGGTGTACAGCGTTGCTTCCAGGCCGCAGTCGCCGCAGTCCATGCAACCGTAGAGCATGGACTTGCCAGTGTGCTCGAGGCCATGATGACGATAGACGCCCTTCTTGTTGTCGAGCGAGTCCATACGGCTCTCGAGGATCTTGCCGCCACGCTTGCCCAGCGTGAGCACCCAGTGATGGAAGAACTTCGAAAGGCCCCACTTGCTGAAAACCTTCTTCGAGCGCGCCTGCTCGGGCTTGGGAGCCAAGGTTTCGGAGTTGTGACCCGCGGCGTCCTTCGACTCTTCGTAGATGTAGTAGCCGTCTTTCTTGCCGAACAGCAGCTTCTGGTAGCATTCCTCCCACTGTGGGGCAAGTTCCTCGGCGCGGTCGAGAATACCGCAGAACATCTCGGCGTTGATGCCGAAACCGCCAATGTGCACGCCTGCGTAGCCGAGGCCCTTGCAGATGGCGATCATCTGGGCGGCGCGCTCGATACGGGCGCCCTTGCCCTTGTCTTCGGCCTTCGCCTCTTCCTCGAGCGTCGCCATGAGCTCGGGGCTGATGTAAGCACCGGCGATTGCGCCTTTCTGCATGAGCTTGGCAGCGCCGCGCGTCAACAGGAAGATGTTGCCGATGATAGGCGTATCGAACCCGCGATCGTTACGATAGCGGATGAGCTCTTCCATCTTGCGGGCATCGTAGCCGAGCTGAGTGATGAGGAACTTCGCGCCGCCGATGATCTTCTTTTCCATCTTCAGGTACTGGGGGATGACCTCGCCTTCGAGGTACTTGAAGGGATTGACCACGCCGCCGTTGAAGAAATGCGTCTGTTTCTCGGTCATGGGGCCCTTGCGGCCAGGTACGACCAAGCCGTTGTTCATTTCGGTGGCAAGCATCTGCAGATGCACCGAGTCAAGGTCGAACACCGGACGAGCACGACCGTCCCAGCCAGAGACCTGGTAGTCGCCAGTCATGAACAGAAGGTTCTCGATGCCCTGGCGCTCCATGCCGTACAACTGCGCGATAATCTGGTTGCGCGAACGGTCTTTGCAGGTAAAGTGCACCAGCGGAACGATGCCCTCGTCCAAGAACTCCTTGCCGAGCGTATCAGCCAGCAGCGCCGGGTTGCCACCCGGGTTGTCGGTGATGGACATAGCGTGTACACGACCCGTTGCGTAGATGTTCTTGGCCTCGGCAAATTCTTTCTCCTGGCCATCTTCGCGGGCTCCACGTCCGGGAATAATCTCGCACGTGACGACGAACTCGCCTCTCTCGAGCGCGTCCTTGAATCGGTTCTCCACCGAATCACCCCTTTCAATCAGCTTTTATAAAAAATTTTTATCTATAAGCAGATGCGGAAAATTCTACTCGTTTTCAAACTCGTTTACATTCTGCGTTTTGCACAAATCAGTGATTACATAAAATATGTACCAAAGGGAAAAAGAGCCCGGCGCTTAGAAGCGTCCGTCATTTCGCGCATCTGCCGTCGCCCTCGTAAACAAATCGCGCCAGAGCCCCGAAACCTTCTGAACCCTGGCGCGATGTCGGACATTTCGGCAAGGAGTGCCCGCGTCGATTTGCTGCAGACAGCTAGCTAATCCGTTATTCGGCAAGTTCCTCGATCTTGTCGAACCACTCCTCAGCCAGACCCGACTTGCCGAGCGCTTCGCGCATAGCCAGACGTACGTCGTCGTCGAGCACAGGACGGTTGGCGGCATACGATGCCAGCAGGCGATCCATCTCTTTGTAGATGTTCTCTTTAAACTGGCCCTCGTCAGCCAGGAGGCGGCTGCCGGCCAGAGCTGCGAAGTACAAAACGGGACTGCCATATGGGGGTTGGTTGCAAACGCAATCGCAATACTGGGGGGTGCGGACGCTTTCCTGGGCATTTCAACCAAGCTAACGCTCGTGCATGCCGTCCTGTATGCCCTCAATCAAATCGGCTAAGGTTTCCATCATCTTAGGGACATCGTAGGGCTTCGCAAGATGCCCGTTCATTCCAGCCTCGAATGCCAGCTTGCGATCCTCCTCGAAGGCGTTTGCTGTGACGGCCACGATGGGTATCGATGCTTTTTCTGCGTCATCGAGCTGCCTGATGAGCTTCGACGCCTCGTACCCGTTCATCTTCGGCATCTGGATATCCATGAGAATTACGTCATACGTGCCGGGCGGAGCGCCGCTCACCATCTCGACCGCCCGTTCGCCATCCGACGCAATATCCAGCGCAAAGCCATGCTCCGTAAGGATGGCCTCCGCGATCATCTGGTTCATTTCGTTGTCCTCGACAAGCAAAATGTGCTTTCCGGCGAAATCGTCCTGCCATGCTCGCTGCTTGCTGCCGCCAGCCCCATTCGGCCCAAAGGTCTGCATGGACCCAGCAGGCTCAACAGCCAGCTTGCAGGAGATATCGATGACGAATTCAGTTCCCTCTCCAACCACGCTGTCGACTGAAATGGTCCCGCCCATCATATCCAGGATGCTTTTCGTTATGGCCATGCCGAGGCCAGTCCCCTGTATGCCGCTGACCGTGCTCGTCTTCTCCCTGGTGAAAGACTCGAATATCGTCTTCTGGAACTCCTCGCTCATACCGATGCCGGTATCTTTGATGCGGAATTCGAACAGAGCGAAGCCCGAGGCCGAGGGCGTTTTTTGGGTTGCCCGAAAACTGACCGTGCCGCCCGGCGGCGTGAACTTGACAGCGTTCGAGAGAATGTTGAGAAATATCTGGTTCAGCCTCAGCTTGTCAATGACGACCCATTCGTCCGAGATACCCGACGTGTCCACGAGCAAGTTAAGCTGTTCTCATGAAGCACCTATTGGTCTGGTCAGATTTATCATCTCATAAAACAGGACTGTTTTCATTAAGTTTATAGCACTGGGGCAGAGTGAAACACCTACCGGCGGTACGGCGCCTTATAAAGGAGTGCGGCGGTCGTGCCGGGCGAAGCCGCGCAACCGACAGCAAGCGATCTATAATACCTTTTACGAACCTAAAGCAAGGGGAACGCGATGAAGCAAGTGGATAGAATCGGCATCGACGAGCTCGAGGAGATGGCCGAGAACATGTACGGCGAACTCGTGAAGGCGGTCGTCGACGTAGAGAAGCGCACCATGGTCGTCGACGCGGGACTGCACGTCGACGAAGAGCAGCTGCTGCTCGAATCGGGTTCGCGGCAAAGCGACCTTTGGGGCATCAACCTCTACCCCGACTCGTTCGGCGACGAAGACTTCGTCGAGTTCGACTCGATGATCAACATCCGCCCGGCTCAAGGGAACAGATCGCGTTCGGTCGAAGACGAGTCCACCAGGAACTTGATCGTCGAGATCGTGGAGGAGATTGTGCATGGCTAACTACGAAATCGACCGCGAACGCTGGGCGCAGCTTTCGATCTTCGAGCAGATGGGCAACATTGGCGCGGAGGTTGGCAGGGCCGTGAACGCCACCCGCGCAGGAAAAGACAAACGCGCGCAAGGCGCGATAGACCGCGCGGTTGACCTGCTCGACGCCACCATAGAGGTGCTCGTGGCCCAAGGCTCCCCGCGCGTTAAGGAAGTCCTGCGGGCCCGCGAAGAGTTCCTGCGGCTGTTCTTCGATGGCACGTTCGAGGAGGACGCCGACAACATCGTGCGTTACTTCAACCTGTTCGCCATCGCCGCCCGTTCGTAACGAATGGGCGGCGATGGCGGCGTTCGAGCCGAACCGCCATCAGCCCCGATGTCCACGAGTGCCGCCAACGCCTGCCAGATGCAGATACTTCCGAGACACGTTACGCGGACTGCTCGACGGGCGACACCGGTGTTTAGAGCCGGTGTCGCCCGACCAGTCTTCCCGTGCACTAACATCATTTGCCATCTACCCTATCACGTTGCATGGTGCTTTGCTGTAGAATGGAGCACTTGGAAGAAAAGCTGGCTCGGAAATGAAGGAAGGTGACCGCGTGGACATTTCGCAGATGCGCATGATGCTCGTCTTGGCGGAATGCAAGTCGATGACGACAACGGCTAAAAAGCTGCATGTCACGCAACCCGCGCTCACATACCAATTGAAGATCATCGAAAACGAGCTCGGTTTCAAAGTGTTCAACCGCACGCGCACCGGCACCTCGCTCACAGCTGAGGGCGCTTTCTTGCACGAAACGATCAAGGGTATGGTATCGGATTACGACGAGACCATTCGCCTTGCACGGGCTATGGCCAAGGGCACAGCTGCCGGAACCATTCGCATCGGAGTCAACGACTGCTCGCGCGACACCGTTTCGTTCCTGCTCAACATCGCACAATCGACCGTCTCTTTCTCGATCATCCCCTGCGGCAGCAGCGACCCGCTAAAGCTTTTACGCGAGGGCGTCATCGATTTCTGGTCTACGTCCGATATTGCGCTCGTCAATGCGCCATCATCTTTGCGTTTTACCGAACTGTCAAAAGCCGGTCAGCTCGTTTTCGTTCCGAGCGACCACCGACTCGCAAAACGGGTCTCGCTAACAATCGACGATCTACGGGGCGAAAGAATATGGATTTGGCCAAAGGGATCTGCCTCGGTGGCATCCGACGCTATGCGCGAGCGCTTCGAGAAAATCGGGGTTGAAATAGAGGAATTCATACCGGGCGTGCCTGCCATCGTCAGCGCATTCGTCAATGACGGCATCGTGGTATACGACGAAGGCTATCTGCCTCCCCCGTCGCATGCAGCCGTCCAAATTCCCCTGATCGACGCTCAGCCAGATATCCTTGGGCTCGCTTACCTGAGCTCCCAGGAAAAGCGCCTTGCCCCCATCATCGAGGAGCTTACCGAACACCTACCGCTCAACCAGGGACGCGTAGTAAGCTCTTCGGAGCTTGCTGCCGAGCGAATCGTATCGGTCCTGGACGAAATCAGCTCAACAGTGCGCCGCGGCGGCATGAAAGACATCGTGCCGCTGGTGGAATACGCGATAGAACTGGGTGTATCCGCAAACCACGTGTTGAACAGGGGTTTGCTCGCCGGCATGAACGCCACAGGCGGAGCCTATGGCAATGGCGAGATTTTCACCACTGAAATGATGGCAGCTGTGGCGACGACCAACCTTGCAATGGAGGTGCTTCAGCCCTACTTCGCCATCGAAGACGAGAAACCCATCACGGGCACCGCCGTCATCGGCACCGTCATGGGAGACGGCCACGATATTGGGAAGAACCTCGTGCGCATCATGCTCGAAAGCCGCGATATCGAAGTCGCCGATTTGGGCAGACAAGTTCCGCCCGAAGCGTTCGTCGAACACATACGCAACAACCCGAACTGCAACCTCGTGCTCATATCGGTAAATCGCACCGAGCTATTGGAGAACGCACGCGCCATCGTCGAAGCATTGAAAAAAGCGAAGCTTCGCGAGCAGGTCTTCGTCATGATCGGAGGCGCCGCCGCGAGCCCCGAGTTCGCCGACGAAATAGGGGCCGACGCCTACACGGCCAACGCCGAAGAGGCCGCCGCGAAGGCTCATGAGTTCATGAGCCTGTAAGCGAGCCAAAGCGTCTTCCCTTTGTAGCATTAAGCCCGCACGGCCGAACTGGTTGTTCGCGATGAGCTAAGGAGATAATCCCCTTAGCTCATCGCGATGCGGTTACCCTCCGGGGGAAACACGCGCGTAATTCCCTCGCAAAGCGACGCCCTTCATGAGCTTGTCCGCACGACGCAAACCATGGCACAGAGTGCGCACGGACTCTTCTATGCTTTTTGTGCAATGGCCAGAACACTACGCATGTCGCAAACGAGCTGTTCATATACCGCACCTCGTTCATACGAAGAATGACGCAAATCAAAAGGATTGCGCATCTCGACCTGGATGATTCCGACCAGCTGCTTCATTTCCTGGTCTCTGCCAAACTCTTAGGACTATGAGCCAAACGAGTCAAAGGGGCAGTCCCTTTGACTCGTTTGGCTTCTGTTTTATCAAAAGAATGCTCCCCGCGAAACCTCGCAGGGAGCAGCAAAAGCTATTTCATAAGTCTGTGCGCGACGGGTTTAGGCGGTCTTGCGGCGATCGTTCCTCGACAACAGTTTTTTCACGCCGTTTACGAGCATGTCGACCGACGTCGTAGCCATACCGTCCTCGTCGACAATTACCGCGCTCGCGCCACAGGTCATAACATGTACCTTGTTTTTCTTGACCATTTTGCCCTCCGTACGTTTACGATTTGGACGCTCATCCCTATGTTCATGTGCAAGCATCGCATAGCATTTTCGTTCTGAAAAGCGAATCTTTATCATGTTTATCATGACCATTTATCATGTTTAACACGGCGATGCAAAGGGCGGGGGCGCTCACACGCGCCCCCGCCCTTTGCATCGACTGTTTCCAAATACCTACGATCCGCAAAACAGTATTGCTATTCTGCCTCACCGGACAAAGCGACTACCCTTCTGACGCAGACGTCTCGTCAAGCAACCTGGCCGAATCATCATCAGGTACGAAATCGGGGTCTCCGACATTGGGCGTATCCTTGTCGTGGGCAAGCCCCTTCACGACCGACACCATTGCCGCAATCATGATGAATACGAATGGGAACGCCGCTGCAATCGAGATGGTCTGCAATGGCTTCAGGCCTCCTGCAATTAGCAAGCCAATTGCCATGGCGGTCAGCACGATACCCCACAGGATCTTCTTGGCATTGGGAGGATTCATGTTGCCGTCGCTTGAGAGCATGCCCAACACGAATGTGCCGGAATTAGCGGATGTGATGAAGAACGTGCAGATGAGCACCAACATGACGACCGAAATTACGATACCGATGGGGTACTGGCCCAACACGAGGAACAGGCCGGTTTCGGGGGACGCAGCAACCGATGCGACTGCCTCGGGGTCAAGCGCACCGCTCGTAGCGAGCGAAAGACCCATCGATCCGAATACGGCGAACCACAGAATGGACGCAACTGCCGGAACAAGCACAACGCCCAAGACGAACTCGCGCACTGTACGGCCCTTGGAAATGCGCGCGATGAACACGCCGACAAACGGTGCCCATGCGATCCACCATGCCCAGTAGAAAATGCGCCAGCCGAGCATCCAGCTGTTATCGCCATACGCCGACATACCCAAGCTGGCCGGGAAGAAGTCGCCGATGTAGTCGCCCAGACCGCAAACGAGGTTGTTCAGGACATCGGTTTTCGGCCCTACAATGAAGCAAACGATGAGCACCGCGATCGCGATGTAAAGATTCGCGTCCGAAATGATCTTGATGCCCTTCTCGATGCCGAGCACTGCCGACCCGATGAATATCACGGAAATGATCAGGATAATCGCGATTTGAACCGTGAGGTTGGTCGGAATACCGAACAGGTAGTTCAGCCCGGCGTTAATCTGAAGAACGCCCAAGCCGAGCGACGTGACGACGCCCGCCATGGTGGCGAACAATGCCAAGATGTCGACGAGCTTGCCCAGAGCGCCTTTGGTGTGCTTCTCGCCGAGTACTGGTGAAAGCGCCGAGCTGATCAGCGCCATCTTGCCTTTGCGGTACATGAAGTACCCCAAGGCCAAACCGATGATCGCGTAGTTAGCCCACGGATGGATGCCCCAGTGCATGAACGATGCGGACATAGCGAATCGAGCAGCCTCGGGCGACGATGCTTCGATGCCCGCCATGGGTCCGACATAATGCGAAATGGGCTCAGCAATCCCCCAGAACACCAGGCCGACGCCCATGCCACATCCGAACAGCATGGCAAACCATGAAACCGTCGAATACTCGGGCTTCGAATCATCGGGGCCGAGCTTGATGTTTCCCCAACGTGAAAAAGCGATGGCCAGCGCAAATATGACGAATGCGAGCATGACGAGCAAGTACAGCCAGCCAAAGTCGACCGTCAAGAAGTTGAAAACGGCGTTGGACACGTCTGTGAAGTTGTCCTTGAGGACGATAGCCCAAACGGCCATGACAGCACACAAAATGAGTGCAATGAGAAAAGCCGGATTCTTGAACTCGTTCTTGTTCATGCATTACCCCCCATCTCGAATTCGTTCGTCGTGCAATGGGGCTAAACGAACCACC
The DNA here is from genome assembly GCA_002371495.1 of Eggerthellaceae bacterium UBA3686. GTDB lineage: Bacteria > Actinomycetota > Coriobacteriia > Coriobacteriales > Eggerthellaceae > UBA9715. Next base: position 4,544 of record DFIX01000056.1, on the reverse strand, counting down.
CCGGATGCATTGGCTATGCATCGGGCGCTGCGAATGGGATTGGTGCTTTCCATCGTGCGCTCACATGGGAAACCCGGCCTTGGGCTGAGTCGGAAACCAAAACCGGGTTGCCCACGTGAAAGCACATAAGGCTTGACTCCGCTAAGAGTGGGTGGGGCGGCCCACATGGAGCCGCCCCTTAAATCCGTTAGGAAACTAACGAGTGTACAGCGCGGGGCAGGAGCCGATGAGCTCGTTGCAGCGCTTCTCGATGTAAGCGTTGAGCTCGGCCTCGACAGCCTCGTCCATCTCGGGAGCCACGTACTCCTCGAGCTGCTTGGTCCAACGGTCGTAGCAGACCTTGTCGAGCGACTTGGCGCCAGCGGCCTCCCAGCCCTCGTAATCCTTGCGGTTGGAGATGAGCGGACGACGCAGTTCGTCCATGTAGTCCATCGTGGAATCCTGATACAGGAAGTGTCCGCCAGGGCCGACTTCCTCGACATCTTCGAAGATGAAGCGCTCTTCGTCGAAGTTGTAGCCGTTGATGTACTTGTTGCACCAACCGGCAATTTCGTCGTCGAGGATGAACTTCTCGTAGCTGAAGGCGTTGTAGTAATGCATGATGCCGGCAGCATGCAGGATGAAGGCGGTGCCGGAGGTGGCAGCCGTGAGCAGCGTGAGCATGGACTCGAGGCCAGCCTGCGCGTCGGTCAGGATGGCGTCGTTCAGGCCGCCGCCACCACGGGTCGGGACACCGTAGAAGCGACCCATCTGGGCGGTCGCGGAGGTGTAGAGGGCGACCTCGGAGTTGCCGATCGAAAGCGCCATGCTGGCGAAGTCGGCCGGGCCAGAAGTGGAACCCAGGATGACCGGGGAGCCCGGACGGATGCACTCGTTCAGGCACAGGCCTGCGAGAGTCTCGGCCAGCTGCAGCGACAGCGTCTCGACCATGGTCACGGGGCCGGTAGAACCGCTCATGACCAGCGAGGAGATCATGTTGGACTGACCGTACTCAGCGTAGGTCATCAGAGCGGAAGCCATGCGCTCGTCGTACTTCAGCGGCGTGATGGAGTTGATCAACGTGTTGACGATCGGGGTGTTCTTGATGGTCTCGTCGTCCATGCCGTACAGAATCTTGCACATCTCGACGGTGTCCTTAGCGCAAACGGAACCGTGAGCGGCGCCCATGAAGGCCTTGTCGGAGTACTTGATGTGGGACTCGATCATCTTGAGGTGACGAATCTCGTCGGGATAATCGCACATCTCAACGACGTTGTGGCCGGTGTGGTTGATGTTCTGGCTCATATGGCACAGTTTAACGACGTTGTTGTAGTCCTCGGACGTCGTGCCACGACGGGTGCCGTCGAGCTCGTAGACGAACGGAGGGCCATAAGACGGGGTCAGGATGAAGCTACCGTCGCGAACCGGGGTGCTCTTCTTCTCATCGCGAGCCTTCAACGTGAACTCGCTGGGAGCCTCGGCAATGCGAGCCTCGACGAATGCGCGGTCGAAGTAGACGCGCGAGCCTTCGACCTTGCAGCCATGGGCCTTCAGGACCTCGACTGCCGGAGCGTACTCGAAATCAACGCCGATCTCGGTCAAGATCTTCATGACCTCTTCGTTGATGCGGTCGACCTGATTGTCGGTCAGTACGCTTTGAGTGGGGATTCGGGACATGATCTTTCCTTTCTTCCGATTGTTCCCAACCTTGCTATACACTCTTTGCTTGCACTACCCGGCCCGTTGCCGACGTGCCGGGGGGTTGCCTTTGGGCCGGGGAGCTGTTTGAGCTTGGCCGCACTTCAGCTCCCTGGCCGGTCGTTCGCCGCTCTAGCCTTCTTGCTGAGCGACCAGAGCCTCCGTCCCAGACGATTCTTCATCCGGGTCTTCTTGAACTGCTGGGTCGTTCTTCAACGCCATGGCCATCGACACCATCATGAAGATGATCACGAACATGTACGGGAAGGCTGCTGCGATCGAGAGCGTCTGCAGCACCTTGAGGATGCCTGCACCGCCGACGATGATGCAGATAATCGTGGTTGCGCCCTGCGCAACGCCCCAACCAACGCGCAGCGGCTTGGAAGGATCCATGTTGCCGCCATCAGTGAGCATCGACAGGACGAACGTGGCGGAGTTGGCCGAGCCCCAGAAACACACGACGATGAGAACGATGGCCAAAGGTGCGGTCACCTGATAAAGCGGCAGCTGCTGCAACAGAGCGAACAGGCCGTTGGTGGTGTCGGCACTAACAGCCGCCTGGATAGCCCCGTTGGCAACGGTCGCGTCGAGGTTAAAGGCGGCGCCACCGTAGATGGCCAGCCAGATCACGCAGAAGCCGGCGGGAAGGAGCATGACCGCGAACAAGTACTGGCGAATGGTGCGGCCACGGGACACGCGCGCTACGAACTGGCCGCAGAACGGCGCCCAGGCAATCCACCATGCCCAGTAGAAGACGGTCCAACCCTGAACAAAGTCGGCGTTTTCCATCCAAAGGCTCTTGTGGATGAAGTTCTGCAAATACCCACCCAGGTCAGTGACCAAGATGTTGCAGATGAAGACCGCGCCACCGAAGATGAAGATGAATACCATGAACGCGATGGACAGGTACACCTTGACGTCGGCTACGATCTGCATGGCCTTGCCGAGGCCCGACAGCGTCGCCAGCGTGAACAGTGCGGTAATGCCGGCGATTATTACGCAGTTCAGAAGCGTAGAACTCTCGATGCCGTACACGTAGTTCAGGCCGCCGGTAATTTGCACGGTACCCAAGCCGAGGCTCGTTGCCACGCCGAAAATCGTTGCGAAAACGGCCAGGATGTCAATCGCCTTGCCAATGGGACCGTTAACCTTGTCGCCCAGCAGCGGCTCGAAAGCAGAACTTACGAGGAAGGGGCGATCTTTGCGGAATGCGAAGTAACCAAGCCCCAAGCCGGCTACGGCAAAGATAACCCACGGCGAGATTCCCCAATGGAAGAACACGGTCTGCATTGCTTCATGCATAGCTTCGTTGGTCAGCGGGTCGGCGCTCGGAGGGGCCATGAAATCGCTGATGGGCTCTGCAACGCTCCAGAACACCAAACCAATGCCCATGCCGCCGCCGAAAAGCTGGGCGAACCACGAGAAGTTCGAGAACTCCGGCTCGTCGTCATCGTGGCCGAGCTTGATCTTTCCGTATTTGCTGAGGCCCACGGCTATCGCGAAGATGACCATGAGGAACACCGTCAGCAAGTACAGCCAGCCGAAGCCACCCGTGAACACGCTGAACAGCACGTTTGCAACTTCATTCAACGCCTCGGGTGCCGCCGCGCCGAATATCACGAACGCGGCTACGATGGCGGCTGAAATGATCAGCACTGTCCTATCTTTCTTTTGTTCCATGCTACCTACCTTTCTTTTCCTTATCCGACTTTTGACAACAAGCTCCTAAGCCCCGCACAGCCGGAGCCTGTCAATTCGTATGAAAGAGCGCACTTCAGCAGACCTCATGAAGAGGTTTTGCGAAACGAACTATGACTTGCAGAAAAAACTACCTTGCAGAATTGAAGTGCCTAGGGCCGGAATAGTCCGGTCTGCTTACGATGCCCGTTCGTACGGGCAACCTGTTTTCAAGCTGAGGCCTTCTCCCTTCCCCCGGGTTGTTTTCCATGTTCAAAAGGGATAACCTTCACGCGATACGACGCCCTGGCGTCGGCATCGCGCAGAGGATTGGAAGCTACGAAGTCGGGCGAAACGACGAGAATCGAATAGCCTTCCTCGAGTTGGGTCGTATAGCTGCGAATCACCAGATCCATGAATTCCCTGGTAATCCAGCGATAATCTTCTTCATCTAAATCGCGTCCGCGAACATCAGCCAGCATGCCCCTGAACAAGTACGTGTCAATCTTGCACAAGTAAGCAGCCGCGTCGCGTGAGAGCATACCGCTCTGCGCGGCTCGGTTGAGCAGAATCGAGTCACGCTCGGCGATGGTCGCGTTCTTGAACATGTCGAGCATGAAGTCCTTCAACCCCGAAAGGTCTTCGGGGTACTCGGTAAAGTATTCTTTGATGGCGGTGGCATACATGTCGCCTTCGCTCATTCCAAAGAACAGGTTGTCGTACACATCCGCGTTGCGGAACGAGTAGTACGCCAAGCATTCCCACAGCTGGAGGTTCAGCTCAAGCGGATTGAGGTCCACCTTCGAAAGAAGGCGGGCGTCCTCGATGTAGTCGCGCAGGAAGCGGATCGAGGCAACGGCTACGAGCTTGTCGATATCGGGGAAATGCCGATACAGCGCCGCAGAGCTGCAGCCGACTTCGTCGGCCACCTTGCGGATCGAAACGCCCTCCAGGCCATCGCGAGCAAGTAGCTCGTATGCAGCCTCGATATATTTGCGTTTCGCACTTGCCATTACGATCCGCCGCTCCTTACGACTTACATAATGTTATCACCGATAATGTTAACAGTGATAACTATATAACTTAGAATCGGAAATGCAAGAGGATTATTGAAGAAATGTTATCAGTGATAATGTTTTGTCGCTTTGCACAGAATGAGTTGGGGGGTGTTCCTATAGTTTTGTCAAGTG
>DFIX01000004.1 GCA_002371495.1 Eggerthellaceae bacterium UBA3686 | reverse complement strand
TTGCGTTTTGAAATTCAACCTACCCTTGCATACCCAGATAGTTTTGAGGAAGAGCCCTCCGCAACCCCGCAAACTACATCCGCCATCAACCGTTGCGGCCACTTTGCGCAGCAACCGATCGCGCGCCACCGCAAGCAGCCCGCTTTTAACTAGCCGGATCACGGTTTTGAAGGGTTTTGTGCAAAAAATCGCGTAAGATGGCGAATCATCTGCACTCCCGGCAATCTCGCTCCGCAATTATGCCTGTTCGCGTAAACTCAACGTCCCAACAATCCTCTAAATTGGACGCGTTAACGCAATCAATTCGCCATTTAACGCGATATTTTGCACAAAACGCTCTAAACAAGTGACCGGACCCGCAAAACCCGCAAGCGGCAGCGGTCGCGCATGCGAAAAAGCTATGTACAATGAGAATGGCATAATCTGCGGAAAGGAATCACCACGAAACGCTACCTCACCGACAGCACCCGCGTATTCCAAGAAAGCACCGTCCACCTGCGCACGCCGCTCGGCAACCCCGAGATGCGGCTCGTCAAGGTATACCCCAGCATAGGCTATCAGCGCATCGTCGGATTCGGCGCGGCACTCACCGAGGCGTCCGGCTACGTTTTTGCGCAGATGGGCGCAGACGATCGCGAGCGGTTCCTGCAAACCTGCTTCGGAAAAGACGGAAACCGCTACTCGCTGTGCCGTTTGGCCATCCAGAGCAGCGACTTCTCGCTCATCCCCCGCCCTTACATGGCGAAACGCGATGAAACGCTTGGCTCCTTCAGCATCGACGACGATTGGGCCTACGTCCTGCCCCTGGTGAAAGCCGCACAAGAGCGCAATCCTTCGCTGAAGTTCCTCGCAACGCCATGGAGCCCGCCAGCGTGGGCGAAGACGAATCGAACCATGAAGTTCGGCGGTCACCTAAGGCGGAGCGCCTACGACATCTGGGCGCGCATGGTCGCGCGCACGCTCAGCGACTACCGCGACTACGGCGTGAACATCGGGCGCATTACGGTGCAAAACGAGCCGCAAGCTCGCCAAATCTGGGAATCATGCTTGTTCGACGCCGAGCAAGAACGCGTTTTCCTGCACGAATACCTAAAACCCGCCCTGGCAGACGAAGGGCTATCCGATGTTAAAACCCTCATTTGGGACCACAACAAGGAAAGCATGCTCGACCGGGCACGCTCCATCATGGCCGACCCCGAAGCAGCGCAGGACGTCGATGGGGTGGCCTTCCATTGGTATTCGGGCGACCACTTCGAAGCGCTTCGGGCAACACGCGAGATCATAGGCGCCGAACGCGAGCTCATCTTTAGCGAAGGCTGCGACTGCTTCACGGCGGGCGACCCTAGCCAGGAGCTTCCGCACGCCGAGCACTACGCGCGCGAGATCATCGGCGATTTGGAGGCGGGCGCGAACGGCATCATCGACTGGAACATACTGCTGAACAGCGCAGGCGGACCCAACCATGTTGGCAATTTCTGCGATGCCCCCATCATGTACGACGTCGCCGAGCGGCGCATGAACATACGCCTTCCCTTCCACTACCTGGGACATTTCAGCCGCTTCATAATGCCGGGCGCTCAGCGCGTGCTCTCGACGCGCTACACGACCGACCTCGAGACGTGCTGCTTCGCAAACCCCGACGGGACGCTTGCGCTCGTCGTCCTCAACCGTACGGGGCGAACCATTGACTTCAACTTGGCAATCGCGCCGGACGACCGACCCTGCCGCATGGCCCGCCTCGACGCTGCCCCGCATTCGATTCAAACGATCGTCACTGCCCCAAGCCGCCGCTGAGCCGCTGAGCCGCTGACGTCGTAAAACGAGCCACGGGGCGCCCCCGTGGCTCGTTCAGAGAATTACGTTCAGATGATTCTTTCCAGCTGAATAGAGCCGTAAAAGAAGTTTCAATCCGCACGCAGGACCAGCACGCACGGCCACAGAGAGGCCTCGCCAAGCCTTATGTTCCCCGGTAAACCGTCAGAAACGCTACAGGTGCATAGCTTGTTTCTACAGCTCGAGGAACGACAGTTTGCCGTCCTCGTAAATGCCGACGCTGTTCGAGCCATCCTTGGGAAGGCCCGCGCTTCCAGGGTTGAACAGGCGAATCCCGTTAACGACCTCGTTTCGTTTCACGTGGAAATGACCGTACACGAACGTGGTGCCCTGCGGCAGCGGCGGCAGGTTGTCGGGCTCCCACAGATGCCCGTGGGTGAGGTACAGCTGGCTCGTCCCGTCGACGACCCACGCGTAATCTGCCAGGCAGGGAAACTCCAGCATCATCTGGTCGACCTCGGCGTCGCAATTGCCGCGCACGGCAACGATTCGCTCCTTCTGGCCGTTCAGCAGCGCCGCCACCTCTTTGGGATCGTATTCGTCGGGAAGCGGGTTGCGCGGGCCGTGGTACAGCAAGTCGCCCAGCAGCACGAGCTTATCGGGATTGCGTTCTTCAACCACGCTCATCAGCTTGCGGCACCACGCCGCCGAGCCGTGAATATCGGATGCTATGACCAGCTTCATCTTGGACACTCCTTGTATCTCGAGTACCGCCAACGCAGCGCATGTTTTCTGAACTGTGAGCATGCCAGCGGATACGGACGCATGTCAAGCCCGCAATCGAGCCCGTCCATGCCCTACGCGTATGACCACATATGGTCGAGCGGGCCCGAGCCCTTCCCCAAGTCGAGGCCCGCCGCCAGCGCGCCCGTGATATAGCGCTTGGCCTGAGCGATGGAATCCTCGAGTGAAAGCCCTTGCACAAGCCCGCACGCGATGGCGCTCGAAAGCGTGCACCCCGTGCCGTGCGTGTTGCTCGTAGCCACGCGCTCTCCCTTAAACCAGGCAACGGTTCCGTCGGGGCGCGCCAGCACATCGTTGGCGTCGTTCTCGCCATGGCCGCCCTTGACCAACGTTGCCACGCCAGCGCTGGCGGCGATTGCCACGGCTGCCTCCTCCTGCGCCTCATGATCGCCGATGGAGGCGCCGAACAGAGCCTCCGCCTCGGGCATGTTGGGCGTGATGACCGTCGCGAGCGGAATCAGCCGCTTTCGCAGAGCAACGACCGCGTCGCTCGACGCAAGCTCCGAGCCGCTCGTGGCCACCATAACCGGGTCTACCACGATGTTCTGGGCGCCATTGCGCACGAGCGCTTCGGCTATGGCCTCGACGATCGCCGGCGACGACACCATGCCGATCTTGACGGCATCAGGACGTATGTCGTCGAACACGACGTCGATCTGCTGGGTTACGAACTCGGCGGGCACATCGAACACGCCGTACACGCCCGTGGTATTCTGGGCAGTCAGGGCAGTAATCGCCGACTGCGCGAACAGCTTGTGCGCCTCGATCGTCTTGATGTCGGCTTGTATGCCGGCGCCTCCGCTGGAGTCCGACCCCGCGATAGTAAGAACCGATTTCATCATTACTTCCTTTCGGATACTGGGCACCACGCGCAGCCTCGACGTCTGGGAAAACAATTCCCGACTTACTGGGGAGCGAGCGGGAAGGGCAACTCTTCCCGCTCGCTCAGGCTGTGCAAGCAGATAGGAATCGCTTAAACAAGCTGCACCGCCAGACGCCTTCGGTTTCTAAGCTTTAGGCTTCTGCTTAAACGTCTTCCGGCACACGCCGCAGAGCGCGCGTGCAGCCGCTTCGCAATCGTCGGCGGCAAAGATAGCCGACACGACCGCAGCTCCGTCGGCACGCGAGCCCTCGAGCTGCGGGATCGTGCTAACGTTGAGTCCACCGATGCCTACGACGGGGATGCTTACCGCATCGCATATGGCGCGCAGCTCGTCGAACGTCACGTCCACTGCATCGGGCTTGGTCGGCGTGGGAATGAGCGCCCCCACGCCAAGGTAGTCGGCGCCCGCAGCCTGCGCCGCCAGGGCCTGCTCGACCGTCTGGGCCGATACGCCGACGATGGCATCGGGGCCGAGCAGGGCACGCGCGTTTTCGCACGCCATGTCGTCCTGGCCCACATGCACGCCGTCGGCGCCCACTTCGCGCGCGATTTCGACCTCGTCGTCGATGACGAACGGCACGCCCGCGTCCCGGCAGATTGCCAGCAGCTCGCGCGCGAGCCCGACAATCTGGTCGCGCGGGGCGTCCTTTTCACGCAGCTGGACGAACGTCGCCCCGCCGGCTATGGCTTGCCGCACGCAATCGGCCAGCTCCCTGCCCCGCAGCCATGCGCGGTCGGTTACTGCGTACAGCAGCATCGACGCTCGGATTTCATCAGGCGAATAACGCTTCATGTCAACCTCTCACATATCCCCTTCGGATCAGGGCATCAGACAACGGGGACGTAGGGTGCTGTCTTGTTTCCCCGGCGTAAGACAACGGGCTACGTCCCCGTTGTCTTCCCGTTGTCTTCCCGTTGTCCTTACACTTCCTCGATGCGCGCGACGGCTTCAAGGGCTTCGCCATTCATGTTGTACAGCGCATCGATCAGATACGTGCGGAACGAGGCGTTGCCGTCGACCGGTTGCATGCGCGCAAGGGCCATCTCGCCTGCAACGCCGCTGCCCGCAACGGCTGCCACGACGGCCTCGAGCTGCGCGTTAGGGTTGGCGACGGCATATGCGGCCGTAACGCACGAGAGCATGCAGCCCGTGCCCGTGATCTTTCCCATAATGGGCGAGCCGTTGCGAATGGCCACCGCGCGCTCGGGATCGGCAACCAGGTCGATGGCGCCGGTAATGGCCACGATTGCCCCCGTCTTGGCAGCCAGTGCCTTGGCAAACGCAGCGCTCTCGGCAAGGTTTTCGTCGGTCACGGCGTCGTCTGGGTTCACATCCACGCCGCGCGTCGTGGCGGCGGCACCCGCTAGCGCCTTCATCTCGGACATATTGCCGCGTATGACGGCAACACCGTAGTTGTCCAGAAGCTCGCTTGCGGTCTGCGTGCGCAGCGCCGATGCGCCCGCGCCTACCGGGTCGAGCACAATGGGATGCCCAAGCTCGGTCGCCCGCTTGCCTGCAACGTGCATACCGGCGATGGTTTGCTCGTTGAGCGTGCCGATGTTGAGCACCAGCCCCCCGCAAATCGTCTGGATGTCGGCGACGTCTTTGGGCTCATCGCTCATGATGGGGCTTCCACCGCAGGCCAGAAGCGCATTGGCGCAGTCATTCACCGTCACGTAGTTCGTGATGCAGTGCACGAGCGGCGTCGAGGTACGGACGTTGGCAAGGGCGGTGGAAAGCGCAGTTTTCTTCATGAAATCAGACTCCCTTCGTTGGCATTATCCACAGCAGGTTATATGGGTCGAGGCGATTCGCGCCTCCTCTCAGCCTGCCGATTACGCAAGCTCCCCGCAATGCATTATAGCGTTTATCCCTCGAGCGGATGGAAGACGTACAAAGTGCCCTTTTCCACGCTAACCGTCACAGGCTTGCCGATGATCTCGTTCGAAAGACCCAGCGTCGTCCTGTTCGTCAGCACCGCATCTTCGAGCGGGTACTCCATACCCAGCTCGGTCACGCCAACGGAACGGTCCGTAGCCGAGAACACCGAGACGGTGCCGCGCTCGAGCCTTGGCAGCTCGTAGGAGCCAGGCCCCACGAGAATGCGAATCGCGCAATCGGGAGCGATAAACGTAACCTGCATGCCCTCTTCGGCAAAACGAGCCGCCATCTGCAAATTGGCGATGGTGTGGTCGAGCCTGCCGCCAATGGCGCCGTAGATATACACGGCGTTTACCCCGTCAGCTTTCATGCGATCGAACGCGAGCTCGAGGTCCGATTCGTCCTTATGCGAAGGATGCACCTCTATATCGGGAAAGTCCGGCACGTAGCCCAGCGAATCGAAATCGCCCAACACGACATCGGGAACCCGCCCGATGTCCTGCAAGTGCGCATACCCCGCGTCAGCAGCGTATACCCTGCTGAATACCCCAGCTGCATCGCACGTAGCAAAATGGTCGGCATTGAAATCGCATGTCGCAACGAGGACGCACGTCATCATCGAGTTCGTTCCTTCCGCGTAGGCCCATAACGCAGCCTGCCCCAGGCGTGCGCAATCGGAATCCTTGCTGCTTGTGCATTCGATTAGGAGAGCAGGGCAACGCCCCAGCAGGCACTTCGATTTGCTACAATAGCACACTTGAGTGGGCCAGGCGGTCGCGTACGCACTGCGCGTGCGAGGAAAGTCCGGGCTCCATAGGGCAAGATGCCAGCTAACGGCTGGGCGGGGCGACCCGACGGAAAGTGCCACAGAAAAGAAAACTCCCCTGCTCCGGCAGGAGAAAAGCTGAAACGGTGCGGTAAGAGCGCACCAGCGCGTCGGCAACGGCGCGGCTTGGTAAACCCCATCTGGAGCAAACGCAAATAGGGGCGCTATGCGGTGGCCCGCCGCGCGTCCGGGTTGCGCGCTAGAGACGGCAGGTGACTGCCGTTCGAGATAAATGGCCGTCCCCGACAGAACCCGGCTTACAGGCCCACTCATTCCAACTTCTACAAAAATGTACAAAAGTGTCATAGCGCAAAAGGGTCTGACCCTTTTGCGCTATGACACTTTTGCACGTATCGGAATAAGCGCTCGCTTTTGAAACGATTGCGATTCGAAGACCTCTCAATCTCTCTAGTAATACGCGGCACTTGAGCCCCGCTTCGCGAAAAATGTGTAAAAGGGGTCTGACCCCTTTTACACATTTTGGGAGCGAAAAGGGCTACCCGAAGGTAGCCCTTAAGTGTCTCGCGCGGTGTGCGTGCGAATGTTTACTGCTTAGTGCTCTCCTTGCCGGTCTCGGCAAACTCGATCTGAGCTTCGTACCAGCTGAGGTGAATCTCCTCGGTGGCAAGCCAAGCCTTTTCGGCGGCTCTATGGTCTTCGTCGCCCTCGCTCGTCTCGAGGTCTGCCCTGACGTTATCAAGATGCGCGCGCAGCTCATCGGCCTTTTCGCGCACCGCTTCGACATCGATCGCATCGGCTTCGCAACCGAAACGACCGAGCACGGCAAGATGGTCATGGAGCATCTGGGTGCAGCCACGATGGATGAGGAAGACCTTCTTCTCGCGGCCTTCGGGGTCGAGCCACAACGTGAGCTTGCCGCCCTGATGGTTCGTGGCTACGAGGCTCTCGTGCCCTTTGATTACGCCGTAATGCCCCGCGTATCCGGGAACGTCAGCGTAATACACATCGCCGGCAAACAGCTCGCGCGTCGGCGTCAGCACCGCACAACGATATGCTCCTTCATATGCCATTGCTATTCACCCTGCATTTCTTTGTAAGCAGCGTACACGTCGTCGATCGAGCCCTTCATGCGGAAGCACTGCTCGGGGATCTCGTCGCATTCACCGTCGAGGATGGCAGCAAAGGAGCGAATCGTGTCTTCGAGCTTCACGTACTTGCCGGGCAGACCGGTAAACTGCTCGGCTACGTGGAAGCACTGACCGAAGAACTGCTGCGCCTTGCGTGCACGGTTAACGGTGAGCTTCTGATCCTCGGAGAGCTCGTCCATACCCAAAATGGCGATGATGTCCTGAAGGTCCTTGTAGTTCTGCAGGAGCTCCTGGATACCAACGGCCACGCGGTAATGCTCCTCGCCGACGATTTGCGGGTCGAGGGCGCGGGAGGAGGACTCCAGCGGGTCGACTGCCGGGTAAATGCCCAGCTCAGCGATGGAACGCGAAAGAACGGTACGGGCATCGAGGTGCGTAAACGTCGTAGCAGGCGCCGGGTCGGTAAGGTCGTCGGCGGGCACGTAAACTGCCTGCACGGACGTGATGGAGCCGGTCGCAGTGGACGTAATGCGCTCCTGCATGTCGCCCATCTCGGTTGCCAGCGTGGGCTGGTAACCTACGGCGGAGGGCATACGGCCCAGAAGTGCCGATACCTCGGAACCCGCCTGGGTGAAGCGGAAGACGTTGTCGATGAACAGCAGAACGTCCTGGCCCTGATCGCGGAAGTACTCAGCCTCGGTCAGGCCCGCCAGACCGACGCGCAGACGCGCTCCGGGAGGCTCGTTCATCTGGCCGTAGACCAAGCAGGTCTTCTCGATAACGCCGGACTCGCTCATCTCGAGGAACAGGTCGGTACCCTCGCGGGTGCGCTCGCCTACGCCCGTGAACACCGACGTGCCGCCGTGCTCCTGGGCCAGGTTGTTGATGAGCTCCTGGATGATAACGGTCTTGCCGACGCCGGCGCCGCCGAACAGGCCGGTCTTGCCGCCGCGGACGAACGGCTCGATCAGGTCGATGGCCTTGATGCCGGTCTCGAAGATCTCGGTCGTCGTGGTGAGCTCTTCGTATTCGGGTGCCGGACGGTGGATGGGCATGTAGCCCTCGAGGTCGTCCGGAATCGGCTTCTCGTCGACAGCCTCGCCGACGACGTTCCAAATGCGGCCCAACGTGGTGGGGCCAACGGGCATCATGATGGGATGACCCGTGTCCTGAACATCCAGACCGCGGATCAGACCGTCGGTGGAGCTCATCGAAACGGAGCGGACGAGGTTGCCGGGCAGGTGCGTCTCGACCTCGAGCACGAGGTGGATGTCACCGGCCTGCGTCTTGGCGTCGACCGTCAAAGCATTGTAGATCGCCGGAATCTGGTCTGCCGGGAATTCAACGTCCACGACAGGGCCGACGATACGAACAATGCGTCCGACCGCGCCTTTGCTGGCCTCGAGCTCCTCTCTTGTAAATAGTGTTTGTGCCATTTATTCCTCCAAAGCCGCTGCGCCGCCGACGATCTCGGAAATCTCGGTCGTGATGGCGCCTTGACGTTCACGGTTGTAAATTCTGGTAAGCGTCGCGATCATCTCGGTTGCGTTGTCCGTAGCCGACTTCATTGCCGTACGGCGCGCGCCCTGCTCGGCTGCAGCGGAGTCGACCAACGCGAAGTACACGTCGGTGCGCAGGTACGCCGCTTCCAGGTAAATGAGGCAGCTCCTCGTATCGGGCTCGAACTCGATCTCACCCTCGTGCTTGTCGTCGATGTGCTCGCGGAAGTCGAAGTAGATGTCTTCTTCGAACTTGTTGAGCTCCATCTGGTCGACGAAGCTGGAACGAGGAATCGGCAACGTGGTCTTGACCACGAGGCGTTGCTCGCCCGCGTTCACCATATGGTTGAACACGATGAGCACCTCGTCGATCTCGCCGGCGATGTAGCCCCGGCGAATGTACTCGGCGATTTCGGAAGCTTCGGCATAAGTCGGGTCAGCGGAACGGTCGCGAATCTCGACCAGCGGCTGGATGCCGCGGTACTCGAAGTAACCGCAGGCCTTCTTGCCGCAGGCGATGATGCTGACCTTGGTTCCGTTGGCTTCCTTCTCGCGCATGAGCTTCTCGGCAGCGCGCAGGGCGTTGCTGTTGAAGCCGCCGGCCAAGCCACGGTCGGACGACACGACGATGATGACGCTGTGCTTCAGCTCGTCATGGGGATTAAGCAGCGGGTCGTCCTTGATGCGCGAATACGCCGTCGTGGAAATGAGCATGTCGGACAAAGCCGCAGCCCATGGCAGCGAATTCTCCATACGGACCGACGCCCGGCGAATCTTCGCCGCCGCGACCATTTCCATGGTGCGGGTAATCTGCTTCGTCGACGTGACGGAGTTGATGCGTCGTTCTATGTCGTGAAGGTTAGGCATGGTTCCCTACCTTACGCCGACGGTGCGAACTGCTGCTTGAAGGCCTCGATGGCCTGAACCAGCGCGTCCGTGGTCTCGTCGGTGAACTTCTTCTCGTCCGCGATGCTCTTCAGAATCTCGGGCTTCTGGGCACGCAGGTAGTCGAGCAGCTCGCCGCGGAAGCGAACCGTGTCGCCTACGGGGATGTCGTCCAGGTAGCCCTTGGAGCCCGCGAACACGGCCACTGCCTCTTCCTGGAAGGGCATCGGCACGTAACGGCCTTGCTTCAGGAGCTCGGTCATGTGGGCGCCGCGGTTCAGCTGGTCCTGCGTGGCCTTGTCGAGGTCGGAACCGAACTGCGTGAACGCCTGCAGCTCACGGTAAGCTGCCAGGTCGAGGCGCAGGGTACCGGCAACGGACTTGACTGCCTTGGTCTGGGCGGAGCCGCCGACTCGGGACACCGACAGGCCGACGTTGACGGCCGGGCGCTGGCCCTGGAAGAACAGGTCGGTGGACAGGAAAATCTGACCGTCGGTAATCGAAATGACGTTCGTCGGAATGTAAGCCGAAACGTCGCCAGCCTGGGTCTCGATGATCGGCAGAGCCGTCATGGAGCCGCGGCCGTACTCGTCGGACATCTTCACAGCACGCTCGAGCAGGCGGGAGTGCAGGTAGAAGATGTCGCCCGGGTAAGCTTCGCGTCCGGGCGGGCGGCGCAGGGTCAGCGACATCTGACGATACGCAACAGCCTGCTTGGACAGGTCGTCGTAGATGATCAGCACGTGGCGGCCGGGGTTCTCGGGGCCGGCGGGCTGGCCATCCTCGCCGGTGTAGACGAAGTACTCACCCATTGCAGCGCCCGCCATAGGGGCGATGTACTGCAGCGGAGCAGAGTCGGAAGCCGTTGCGGACACGATGATGGTGTATTCCATAGCGCCGAAACGCTCGAGGGTCTCGGCAACGCCGGCAACCGTCGAGGCCTTCTGACCGATCGCAACATAGATGCAGATCATGTCCTGGCCCTTTTGGTTGATGATAGCGTCGATGGCGATGGCCGACTTGCCCGTCTGGCGGTCGCCGATGATCAGCTCACGCTGGCCACGTCCGATAGGCACCATCGAGTCGATGGCCAGGATGCCGGTCTGCATGGGCTCGTGAACGGGCTTACGGCTAATAACGCCGGGGGCCTTGAATTCGACCGGACGGCTGCCTTCGGCCTCGATGGGGCCCTTGCCGTCGATCGGCATGCCCAGGGGGTTCACGACGCGGCCGAGCAAGCCCTTGCCGGAC
The DNA here is from genome assembly GCA_002371495.1 of Eggerthellaceae bacterium UBA3686. GTDB lineage: Bacteria > Actinomycetota > Coriobacteriia > Coriobacteriales > Eggerthellaceae > UBA9715. Next base: position 41,476 of record DFIX01000004.1, on the reverse strand, counting down.
GGAACGTCCATAATACGACCGGTGGTGTGAACCTGGTCGTTTTCCTTGATTGCGGTGACATCGCCGAGCAGAACGGCGCCGATTTCATCTTCCTCGAGGTTCTGGACCAAGCCGTAAACGGTCTTGCCTCCCTCACCGATGAATTCCAGCAGCTCGCCGGCCATCGCGCTCTTAAGACCGTCGACGCGTGCGATACCGTCGCCGACCTGGATGACCGTGCCGACTTCACGCGAGTCAACGCCCATTTCGAGATTGGCCAATTGCTTGCGCAGGGCCTCGTCGATGGACTGTGCGGTGATTTCAGTCACTAGCATTCACCTCCAATTCATTCTCTACTTGAGCGCTTCGCGGGTCTTTTCGACCTGCGAAAGCAGACTCGCGTCGATGCGCTCGTCCTTGGTGCTCATAATGATGCCGCCCAGCATGGACTTGTCGACGCGCTCTTTCAGCACGATGTCCTTGCCCAACTCTGAGCTGGCTTTTTGCTTAATAAGATCGCGCAGATGGTCGTCGAGCTCGACGGCGGTCGTGACCTCAACTACTACGAGGTTCAAATCGTCCGCCATACGCTCTACCAGACCTTCGGCTACGCGAGGCAGATAGCCCAGCTCGCCACGCTCCGCCATAAGGGCGATGACGCTTGCCAACGCGGGGTTGGCGTCTGCGAATACGTTGCGCGCGAGCGTCGCCTTCTGCTCGGGCGTGTAGCCCGGGTCCTTAAGCGCGCTGTCGAGGTCGGCGTTGCCGCGGATTGCGCTGACAATGGTTTGCGCCTGGTCGCACACCTGCAGCACGCCCTCCTGACCACCGTCGTTCTTCGCGGCTTCGAACAGAAGCTGCGTGTACGTGGCGATCTGTTCTTTTACGACAAGGCGATTAGTTGGCATTGAAACTGCCCGCCTCTTTGATGTAGCGCTCGATGATCGCGCGGTGCTCGTCATCGCTCAGGTCGTTGGCGACCAGACGCGATGCGACGCTCACCGACAGGTCGGCGACAGAGCTCTGAAGTTCGGCCATAGCCGACTTCTTCTCTGCCTCGATGGCTGCGCGAGCCTTTTCGACCATCGTTGCGGCTTCTTCTTCGGCCTTCTTCTTGATGTTGGCCTCAACTGCTTCGCCCGTTTGCTTCGCTTCGGCGATAATCTGCGCCGCCTGCGTTTTCGCGTCGGCCAGCTGGCTCTGATACTCCGCGAGCACGCGCTCGGATTCGATGCGCGCCTCTTCGGATTTCTCGAGTGCCTCGGTAATCGTGCGTTCGCGCTTTTCGAGCATGCCCTCGAACATGGGCCAGCCGAACTTCGCGAGGATGATTACCAGGACGATGAAGGCGATGAGCATGGGGATCGTCTCGATGGGATCGGGCAAGATCAACGCCACACCCTCTTTGGGCTCCATGTCCGCAAACGCGAGCGCAGGGAAAGCAAGCGATGCGCTGGCAGCTGCGCCAGTTACGGCAAGCCAGGCCTTTGCTTTGTTCGCTCTGATGTCCACTGAGTAACCTCCTTGTACCTTAACGGATGTCTGTTCCGGAAAGGTCCATTAAAGGATGAACACAAGGACGAAGCCCAGCAGGGCAAGTGCCTCGGCCAGAGCGGCGCCGAGAATGAAGTTGGTGAACAGACGGCCGGCGAGCTCGGGCTGGCGAGCGGTGCCGACGCAGCAGCCGTAGCAGGCAATGCCGATGCCGATGCCAGGGCCGATGGCGCCAAGGCCGTAGCCGACGAGCTTCAATGCTGCGAGTACGATAGTAGTTTCCACGATTTCCTCCTTTGCCGTCCCCGCGCACGTCGCTCGGAGACACCGGTTTTACTATGTTCCATCGGCCGTGGAATTCAACCGACGTAACCAAATATCAGGCGCCTGTTGGGCGGCGGGCCGGCGCATGCCTGCAATCGGCCTAGTGCGAAGACGTAGCCAGGTTGATGTACACCGCCGTAAGGATGGTGAACACGTACGCTTGCAGGAACGCAACCAGCGTCTCGAGCGCGTACATGAAGATCTCGAAGAGCAGCCAAATGATGGAAAGGCCACCGAACGCCGGCATGCCGCCATTGACCACCGACAGGATGAACGTCGAGGTGAACAGCGCGAAAACGCCGAGGGCCATATGGCCGGCGAACATGTTGCCGTAAAGTCGGACGGCCAGCGTCAGCACGCGGATGACCAGCGAGACGAACTCGAACACCCAGATGATGGGAACCATCGGGGCCGGCAGGCCGGACGGGGCGATGGACTTGATGTAGCCCCAGCCGCCATGGGCCTTGACGCCCCAGTAGTTGAAGTACACGAACGCGACGATCGACAGTGCCCAGGTGATCTGAATCGAGCCGGTGGCCGCCTTAGCGCCCGGGATCAGGCCGATGAAGTTCGAGATGAGGATGAAGAAGAACAGCGTGGCCAGCAGCGGTACGTGCTTCTTGTAGCCGTGGCCGATGGTGCCCTCGCCGATGGAGTTGCGGACCATCTGGTAACCGTACTCGACCATGTTGACAAACTTGCTGTTGGGCACGAGCGTGAGCTTGCGACCGGCCACCATGACGATCGCCAAAACGATAACCCATACCAGGCAGGCGTACGCCATGTACTGCGTGATGCCGTACCCGCTGTTGCCGAATTCGATGAGGAACCCGGAATCGAACGAAGCCTGCAGCTCGGGCACGAGCTCGCTGAGCATCTCGATTGGGTTAGTCAAAGTCAGAGCACTTTCCACGAGACTTCCCTTTTCTCTTACCGACTACTACTTACTGCTTTACGCTACTTACGCAAATTCTTCGATATGCCAAACACCGCCGCCGAAACGATGAGCCCCGCGGCTGCGCCTCCTGCGAACGGCGCCGCGAATTCGCGGAACGCCACCACGCAGATGATGACGGAACCTGCCAAGATGACGGTGGAAAGGAGCACGCCCAAAAGCAGGGCCCCTGCATGCCCGAGATTGCTGGTCGGTGTGGCCATTCGGGCCTTGTTCATCCCGAACACGAGCGGATAGAAACCGGCCACGCCCACGATGATACCCACCAAGACAGCTACGAACATACTTTCCTTCGTCGATATGCACAGACTTTCGCCATGACAAACCGATGACATAATAGCGGAGAAATGACAATTTGATAACGGACGGGCGCGAAATACCATAACTAACCGCGAACGGTCGATTCCCCGCTTCCAGGCGCCATTTTTTACCAACGACGTGGTGCTATATAAGACTAAAACAAACAATAATGGGTAGCGAATACCCCTATGGCACAGCCCCGTATCAGGCGCTTTTCCGTATGAGACGGGTCGCAGAGCGATCTTTTTGCTTTCGGCCTGCGGGTCAAACTTGCAACTCGTTTGCGCTAATCGGCGCTACCCGGAGTTGCTCTGCGCTGCCCGGCTCTACGCCGCTCGGCGTTACCCGGCGCTACCCGGCGCTACTCGGCGCTACTCGATCTCGAAGACGCGGTAAGGCACGCCCGCCTCTTCGAGCATGCCGAGCGAAAGCTCGTCGGGGTACGGGTTTGCGTAGATGATCTCCTCGATGCCCGCGTTAATGCACATCTTCGCGCACGTGATGCAAGGCTGCGTCGTGATGTAGATCTTCGAGCCGCGGATGTCGATGCCGTAACGCGCAGCCTGGATGATGGCGTTTTGCTCGGCATGCAGGCCGCGACAGATTTCCTGGCGCTGGCCCGAGGGCACGCCCATCTGCTCGCGCAGGCATCCGGCCTCGGAGCAATGGGCCATGCCACGTGGCACTCCGTTGTAGCCCGTCGCCAAGATGCGGTTCTCTTTGACGATAACGGCGCCGACGGCACGGCGCGTGCACGTGGTGCGCGACGAGACCTGTTTCGCCAGCGTAGCGAAGTACTCATCCCAAGAAGGCCTGTTGTCAATCATCATTAACCTCCCCACCTGCGAATTATTTGCATCCTCGTGCGATTCTACTACTACCGCAATACGTCGCTCTTGCAGAAAAATGTGTAAAAAGGGTCAGACCCCTTTTACACATTTTTGGGATGCCAATCCAATCCCGCATGCGTATTTGACCGAAAATGTGTAAAAGGGGTCTGACCCTTTTTACACATTTTTCTGCAGGTCCATAATCTTCTGGACGCGGCCGGCATGGCGACCGCCCGCAAATTCGGTCTCGAGGAACGTCTTGACGATGGCCCGGTTTGTTTCATCGGCCACGAAGCGGCCCGAGACCGTGACGATATTGGCGTCGTTGTGCTCGCGAGCGAGCTGCGCAAACTCGGGGGTCGTGACGTTGGCCGCACGAATGCCGTCAACCTTGTTGGCGGCAATTGCCATGCCGATGCCCGTTCCGCATACGAGCACGCCGCGCTCGGCGGCGCCAGACACGACATCGCCAGCCACAAGGGCGGCAAAATCGGGGTAATCGACACGGTCGTCGTTTTGGGGACCGCGATCGATGACTTCGTAACCAAGTTCATGCAGATAGCCAACGAGCAGCTGCTTCTCTTCAAAACCCGCATGGTCGCTTGCGATGCTAACGTTCATTTGAAACACTCCTTTTCCCGCGTATGCCCATGGTACAGCAAGCAGGACGACGAGTCAGGAGTGAGTCAGCGTACCTGGCAAGGTGACTCACCCCCGAGTACGCTGACTCACTCCCCGCTGCTAACTCATCGTACGCGCGACGGCGCGCTTCCAACCCGCCAACCGGGCGGCCAGCCGCTCGTCGTTCTTGTCGGGCAAGTAGGTCGTGTCGCCCGAGCGCAGACCCCGAAGGTCGTCGAGCGATGTCCAGAAGCCCGTGGCGAGACCGGCTAGGTACGCGGCGCCGAGCGCCGTGGTCTCGATGTTGGCCGGACGACGCAGCGGCGTGCCCAGTATGTCGCACTGGAACTGCATGAGAAACTCGTTGACCGATGCGCCGCCATCGACGTTGAGCACCTTCAACGGCACGTTCGCATCGGCTTGCATGGCGCTGGCCAGGTCGTACACTTGATACGCAAGCGCTTCGAGCGCCGCGCGAACGATGTGTGCGCTCGTGGTGCCGCGCGTCAGCCCGTAAATGGCGCCCCGCGCATCGGAATCCCAATACGGGGCACCCAACCCGGTGAATGCCGGCACGACATAGACGCCGTCGGTGCTCGGGACCGAAAGCGCCATGGCTTCGGAATCGGCGGCGTTCTCGAGCAAGCCCAGCCCGTCACGCACCCACTGTATGAGCGCACCGCCCATGAAGACGCTGCCTTCGAGGGCGTACATCGCCCCCTGACCAGGCGCGCTCGCTGCGACGGTCGTCACAAGGCCGTTCTTCGAAGTCGGCGCCTCGCCGCCCGTGTTCATAAGCAGGAAACAGCCCGTGCCGTACGTGTTCTTAGCCTGACCAGCCTCGAAACAGCACTGACCGAACAGGGCGCTTTGCTGGTCGCCAGCAACGCCGCGGATGGGAATACCCGCCATAATACCGTTGCGGGACGTGACTCCAAAGTCACCAGACGACGGCCTGACCTCGGGCAACATGTTCATAGGAACGTCGAAAAGCTCGCATAGCCACGGATCCCACGTCATGGTATGTATGTCGAAAAGCATAGTGCGGCTGGCGTTGGTCGGGTCGGTCGCATGCACGGCCCCGTCGGTCAGCGCCCACACCAGCCAGGTATCTACCGTGCCGAAAGCAAGCTTTCCCTGCTCGGCAAGGTTGCGTGCGCCTTCTACGTTATCGAGGATCCACTTGATCTTGCTCGCGGAAAAGTACGCGTCGGGAACAAGGCCTGTCTTTGCGGTTATAGCTTGCCGCACCTCCGGGTCAGAGCACAAAGCATCGACAATGGGCGCGGTGCGGCGGCACTGCCAGACGATTGCGTTGAATACCGGCTCGCCGGTATCGCGGTTCCACACGACGGTGGTCTCGCGCTGATTGGTGATGCCAATGGAGTCGATGTCTTCCGCATCCAGGTTGTGCGCAACGATGAGCTCGGTCAACGTCGAAAGCTGCGCCGAAAGTATGTCGAGCGGGTCGTGCTCGACCCAGCCGGGATTCGGGTAATGCTGCTCGAATTCGTGCTGAACCTGGCCTACTATCGCGCCCTCGTGGTCAATCAGCACGCTGCGCGCCGAAGTCGTCCCTTCGTCGAGCGCTATCACATAAGTCCCCATACGGTCGACCCCCTTCCAGAAAACGGACGAACTACGCTTCCTTCTTGTTGGCTATCTTGCTCTCGATCCAGCTGGCCACGTCGTCATAGACGCCCTCATGGCCGATTTCGTTATGAATCTCGTGGCGCATGCCCTCGTAGAGCTTGCACTCGACCGAGTCGACGCCGGCATCGCGGTACAGCTGCGCGGCCGCTTGCACGCCCTTGCCCATATCCCCCACCGGGTCACCGTCGCCTGCCACGAGCAGGAGAGGCAGCTCTTTGGGAACCTTGGCAGCGCAGGCAGGCGTCACGCATTCCGCCGTCAGGTCGAGCAGCGTCGAGTAGCCGCCGACCGTGAACATGAAACCGCAGAGCGGGTCGGCGATGTAGGCGTCCACGACCGCATCGTCGGTCGAAAGCCAGTCGAGCTCGGTGCGCGCGCCTTCAATCTGCTTGCCGTAAGCGCCGGCTCCCATGCCATCGATAAGCTTGCTGCGATACGTTTCGCCCCGCACGGCCGCGATGCCGCGAGCCAACGTGCGCCCGAGCTTCGAGAGTCCCTCCGCCACGTTGCCGGTACCCGACAGCACGCAAGCCGCGAGCCCTTCGCCGTAACGGGCAATGTAGCAGCGGGCGATGAAGCTGCCCATCGAATGGCCGTACAGCACGTACGGCACGCTCGGGAAGCATTCGGCCACCTTGCATCTGAGCGCATGGACGTCCGCAAGCAAGATGTCTTTGCCGCCCTTCACCGGCATATGCCCAAACTCATGGGGACCGGCCGCGGTCTTGCCGTGACCGATGTGGTCCTCGGCACATACCACGAACCCGCGATTGACCAGGTATGCCGCCAAATCATCGTATCGGTCGATGTATTCGGCCATGCCGTGAACAATCTGGATGACGGCTTTGGGGGTTTCGGGGCCTGGCTGCTCGGGGCTGCCGAACTCATCGGAAGTCCAAAGCTTCGCGTTGACCCTTGACTTGCCGTCGTGGGAAACATAGGAAAACGGCACGGTGAACAATTTGCCAGACATGCTACCTCCTCTTTCTAAACGTCCTTGCAGAATGCGCCCGACGGAACCGCATGCGTCGCGAGCGAGGAGGGGCGGCCCTCTTACGACACGAAGACGTCTCCTTGGCGCACCACGTTAATTACACCTTGCGAGCAGTCTATCACGGTCGAAGCCACGCCACTTGCGGGCTCGTCGCAATCGATAGCCGCGGCCTTTTGCAGGATACGCGGATCGATGTCGGCAAAAACGTGCGGGGCAAACCGACCCGACAAGTTGGCGCTCGACGTAGCCAGGGGGCTTTCGAGCTCGCGGATGAGCGCCAAAGCCGTCTGGCTGTCGGGCATGCGCAGCCCGATCGTGCCGCTCGCCGGCCGAAAAGCCGGCGGCACCGACTCGTTCGCCTTGACGATGATGGTCAGAGCGCCCGGCCAATGCTCGGCTGCGAGCCGACGTGCGCGCTCGGGCACGTCCGCGCCAAACTTGTCGAGTGCCCCTGGCCCCGCGACGAGCCAGGCCACGGGCTTGTCAGCTGCCCGTTGCTTTATATCGAAGATGGGCTGGGGCGTTTTGGCATGCAGCACCGAAACGCCCAGCCCGTACACGGTATCGGTGGGAAACACCGCCGCGCGACCTGCGCGCAGGGCCTCGACTACCTGGCCGAAGCCAGCCGGCTTGTCGAAGGAAGCCATCATGCACGGCCCCCGTCGGCCGGAGGGCATCCGCCCCCGTCGGGGGCGTCGGCGACCGCGGCAGTCCAGCTCAAATCAGCTGCCACGCGCTGCGCCACGCGCAGACCGTCCACGGCTGCGCTCATAATCCCGCCCGCATAGCCGGGCCCCTCGCCTGCGGGGTAAATACGGCAGGGGGCCTTCAAGGCGGCAAGGGCAGCGGGATCGCCGTGGCCGCGCGCGACATCGCGCGCCCGCACGCGCTTGCCGGGCTTCTGGCGCCATGCCTGCAGCGTTTCGTCATCGCGCACGATGCGCACAGGGCTCGAGCTGCGGGTTTCGACCCCGGTCATGACGGCGCCAGGGTCGGCAAAGCCATGAAGCTTGCGGTCGAGCACGGGCAGCGCCTCGGCAATCGAATCAGTCACGAATTCGGGCAGGATCTCGCGCAGGTCGCACCAGACCACGCCGCGGGCATAGCTCGGTCGGACCTTCGCAGAGGGGTTGCCTGCCTTGTCGGCCAGGAAATCACCAACCGTCTGCGCTGGCGCCTGCCAGGCTTCGCCGCCCAGCTCGTGGGCTTCGCCGAACGCGGCCTGCTCGATGCGCCGCTGGAAAACCGTGCCCGCTAGCGGATCCTTGCTCTTGAAATCATCCGGCACCACACCTACGAGCAGCGCCGCATTGGAATTCACGGCATCGCGCGCGAAGCGGCTCATGCCGTTCACGACTACGCCGTATTCCTCGCTTGCAGCAGCGACGACTTCGCCACCGGGGCACATGCAGAACGTGTACACGCTGCGCCCGCTGGGCAAGTGGGCGACCATCTTGTAATCTGCCGCGCCGAGCGCAGGATGTCCCGCCGCTTTGCCGTATTGGGCGCGATCGATGTCGGCCTGCAGGTGCTCGATGCGCACGCCGACCGAAAACGCCTTGGGCTCCATGACGAGCCCGGCTCGCTGCAGCATACGGAAGGTATCGCGCGCAGAATGCCCACAGGCTAAAATCAGCGACGCGCAGGGAATGCGCACCGTCACGGGCGCATCTTTGGATTTGCAGGTTTCCGCACCGCCCTCGGAAGCGCGTGCTTTCTCGGAAGGCCCCCCAGTTGCAGCATACGAAGCCCGGTTACCCGCCGCTTCGGAAAGCGCCTCTGCGGCCTCGTTGTTTGCGCATCTCGCGTCCACTTCCGCAAGCAGCCCGGCTTCGTCGAAGACCACGCCGTCGAGCTTCGCGTGAAAAATGACATCGCCGCCCGCCTCGACGATCTGCGAGCGCATGGTGCGCACTATGTTCACAAGGTTGTCGGTCCCGATATGGGGCTTTGCCTGCCAGAGTATTTCATCGGGCGCGCCAGCATCGACGAACCAGTGCAGCACATGGCGCGCAAGAGGGCTTTTCGTGCCCGTGGTCAGCTTGCCATCCGAGAACGTGCCCGCTCCGCCCTCGCCGAACTGCACGTTGGTCGCCAAATCCAAGTTGGCGCCATCGTTGAAAGCCTGCACTGCGGCCGTGCGCTCGTCGACATCGCCACCGCGCTCGAGCACAAGGGGCCTCAGCCCAGCGCGCGCCAAGTACAGCGCCGCAAACAGACCCGCAGGGCCCGTCCCGACGACAATCGGCCTCGGGGCGCCTTCGGGCAAGGCTGACGCTTTCACTTGCAATGGCTCGTACGGCACGTGCGGCTTTACGTTCACTTTCTTCGAAACGGAAACCGTCCCCTCAAGTATTGCACGCTCGCGCTCTGCATCCGCGAGCTCCACGGCAAACGTCGCGACGAACCCAATGTCGTTCTTCTTGCGCGCATCGACGCTGCGTTTCAGCAGTTTGACCTCGCCGAGCTCGGCCGCTTTCACACCAAGGACGTTCGCAATCGCCCCGCGCACCGCGCGCTGCCCATTGGGCAGGCCGGCCTCCAAGGGTAGGCGCACGTTCGAAACCTCAATCATCTAATCTCCGTTCACATGCGGCTTTGCGGCTTGCACGAAATCAACTGACGACCGGCCGGCAATGATGCCGCTCGACCAGGCCCAATGCAGGTTGTAGCCACCACAGGGGCCGTCGACGTCAAGGGCCTCCCCCGCAGCATACAACCCGGGCACATCGAGCGACTCCATGGTCGCCGAGTCGAAGTTGTCGACAGACAAACCGCCGCGCCGCACTTGGCAGATATCGGGGTCGCCAATGCCCGCGACTTCCAGAGTGCAGTCGACGAGCATATCGGTCAATCGGTTGCATACCTTGCGGGTGCAAGCCGCGTCCTCGCGAAGCCCTTCGGCTTTCAGCAGGGCTTCGGCAACGCGTGGCAACACGAGCCCTCGCAGCATATCGCCGCACGACAGACCTTGGCCGTAGCGTTTTGCGAGCTCGCTTCGACGCGACTGCATGTAGTCGTGCGCCCGTTCGCGGTCGGACGTCTGCAAAAAGCTGATGCTGAGGAGGTCGCCCGGCTGGGCGTAGCGCGACAAGTCGAACACGCAGATGCCCGAAACGCCGTACTTACGAAACATCAGCTCGCCTTTCTGCGACGCGACGAGGGAAAGCTCATCGCCGTTGTCGCGGAAGAGCAACACGTCGCAGCGCACTCGAATATTGTCGAGCTCGCGCGTGAACGCGCGGTCCCTATCGGCCACGCGCAACGGACCGAGGACCGGCTGCAGTTCACTTTTGGGCAGCCCCGCGACATCGATTTTTTCCAAACCACGCCCGCCGCAGGCCACGATTACGGCATCGGCACGTTCGAGCACGCCATCGCGCATGCGCAATGTAAAGCGCTTGCCTGGGCCGTGCGGCGGGTCGATCGCTGCGACCTCGCGCTCGCACACCTCGCTCACGCCCAAGTGCGCCGCTGCTGCGCGCAGCACGTCGAGCACGACGCTCGCCTTGTTGGCCATCGGGTACAAACGCCCATCGGCCTCGGCACGCCATTCCAGGCCGAAGCTCTCGAAGAAGTTGATGACGCTGCGGTTGCCTGCCTCGGGCCCGAATTCCTCGTCGCCCTCGGTCCTGTAATCGAGGCGCTCGAGCACTCTCCTCACGAACTCAGCGTTGCGGTATTCGCCCCACCGCAGGTCGAGGTTCGAGAAATTGCAGCGGCCGTTACCCGTGGCCAGGATCGAGCGGCCCACGCGGTCGTCGCGCTCGTACACGACGACGTTCAGGGGCATCCCCGCATCGCGCGCCTGCTCGGCAGCCGCAATCGCCGCCGCGAGGCCCGACGCGCCACCGCCCACTATTGCCAGAGTTTTCGCATTGTTTTCCATAGGGCCATTATACGTTCCGAAAAGGGCCCGTTCGAACCCAATAGCTGCTTTCGGGTCTAATTCCCAACCCCATTCAAGCAGATGGCCCCTTTGCTCCTTTACAATGCAGGCTATGGTTATCGCACTGACAATCGCAGGGCTCGCCTGCCTGGCGTATGGCCTTTCGGTCATGCTCGTCTGGTCGGGCACGGGCTTCTTTTCCGTATGGTTTGCCCTCGGCGCCGTGCTGCTTGGCGGCGCATGGGCGGTACACGCAGGCTGGTGGAGCGCATCGCCTTTGGCGCTCAGACGCCTGGTGCTGGGCATCGCAGCCGTGGCCGTAGCTGTCTGCGCCGTGACTCAAGGTCTGGCCCTGAGCTGTTTTGGGGCGCAGGGCGACGACGACCTGGATTACGTGATTGTCCTTGGTGCGCTAGTGCGCGATAACGGGCCGAGCACGACTTTAAGGTTTCGCCTTGACCGCGCCATCGAATACCTAAACGCCAACCCGCGCACGCGCTGCATCGTCTCGGGGGGTCAGGGACCGAACGAGCCGACAAGCGAAGCTGAAGCCATGCGCGACTACCTGGTCGAGAACGGCATCGACCCGGCCCGCGTGCAGACGGAGCCAGATTCGTCTAACACCATCGAGAACATCTGCAACTGCAAAAGCCTGCTTGACCCGGCAACCGACCGCGTCGGCATCATCACGAACAACTTCCACGTGTTCCGCAGCTTGGCGCTCGCCCGAAAGCAAGGCTACCAGCATGTTTGCGGCATTTCCGCATACTCCGCGCCTTGGTACCTGCCCAACAATCTGCTCCGCGAGACGTTCGGTATTTCCAAAGATTTCTTGCAAGGCAACTTGTAGCGCAGGTTGCACGCGGCTCGGCGGGGCTTTTGCTACACTTCAAACGAAGCAGACATCACAGAAAGGAGGTGACTCATGGGCGACACGTCATGCGAGGTCCGCAGGCCCATAAGCTCCGAGAACGAGCGGATTCGGCTTACGCACTTGACCGAAAAGGGCGGTTGAGCTGCCAAGTGGAGTCCGGGTGACCTCCAAGCCATATTGAAACAAATCGCGCCTGCCGCCGACCCCGAATTGATGCTGGGATTCGAGACTTCCGACGATGCAGCCGTGTACAAAATCGACGACCAGACGGCCGCCGTACTGACGCTCGACTTCTTCACGCCGGTCGTCGACGACCCGTACGAATTTGGGGCGATAGCTGCCGCAAACGCGCTCTCGGACGTGTTCGCCATGGGGGCCAAGCCCCTCACTGCCTTGAACATCCTGGCTTTCCCCTGTTCGCTGGGCACCGAGGTCGTCGCGGAAGTCATGCGCGGAGGCGCCGACAAGGTCCGCGAGGCGGGCGCTTTCGTCGTAGGCGGGCATTCCATCGATGATGATGAGCCGAAATACGGGCTTTCGGTTTTCGGCACAGTACACCCCGACCACATCGTCAGAAACGCGGGCGCACGCGACGGAGACGTGCTGTTCTACACCAAGAAAATCGGCACGGGTATCCTAGCCTCGGCCTTTAGGGCGGGGTTCGAGACCGACGAGACAATGCGCGAAGTCATAGAGGGCATGATGGAGCTGAACAAAGCCGCGGCCGAGGCCTTCGCGGGGCTCGACGTGCACGCCGCGACCGACGTCACCGGTTTCGGGTTGGCGGGACATCTGCACGAGATGCTCGAGGCCAGCGGCCTTGCCGGCGCACTCGACTGGGAGGCGATTCCGCTGTACGACCGCGTTTGGAAGTACTCGTGCGAATACTGTCGACCGGGCCGCTCGTTCGGCATCATCAACTGGGCGCGCGATTTCGTGCGCCAGGGAACCCTCTCTGACGAGGAGTACGACAACCGCATGGGCGTGCTCTGCGATCCGCAGACGTCAGGAGGCTTGCTCGTCGCCCTTGCGCCCGAACAGGCAGACGACTACGCGGCGCGCTTCGAGCACCTGACCGGTCGGAAGCCCACGCGCGTCGGGCAGGTCATGGATGGCCCCGCCGGCATGGTTTTCATCAGATAAGACCCGCTAAACCCCGCAGCAGGCCCAAATGGTAAAGGGCTCGTAAAAAACGAGCCGGGGCGCTTTAATTTGCACCCCGGCTCGTTTCGCGCTTTGCGGAAAGCTCCGCTTACAGGGCAAAGTCTTTCTGCCCGTTGAACACGGCCAGCGCGTCGGCGACTTCGTAGTCGGCCAGCGTGATGGAGCTGATTGCCTTGGTCAGGCGCACGGCCTCGTCGAGCGAACGCTGATGGATGTTGCGGCCGGTGGCGTTGCCCACGGCGCCGCCCACGTGAATCTGGTCGTAGAGCTGCGTCAGGAAGGTCTCGGCGTCGACCGTCGAGCCGCCGGCGCAGACCAGACCGGTACGGCCCGATGCCTTGGTGGCGATGGCAAGGGCCTCGGCCGGGGTGCGGGTGTCTTCGCCCATCGGCTTGGGCGGGTTGACCTTCACGAAGTCTGCACCCAGGCACAGCGCCACGCCCGCAGCGCCCGCGATCAGGTCGGGGTCTTTCTCGGCGGTGACGGCCTTGCCGCGCGGATAGATCCACAGCACGACAAGCAGGCCCTCGGCATGGGCCTCGGCGATGAGCTCGCCCGCCTCGGCCATCATGGTGGCTTCGTACTCGCTGCCCAGGTAGATGGTGTAGCCCAGGCCGACGATGTTCACGCCCGAATCGCGCATGGCAAGCACGGCGTCCAGGCCATGTAGCAGCGGCGAATACGGGTCTTCCTGCGAGGTCTTGACCAAGTTGGTCTTGGAATTCATCTTCACCAGATAGTTGATGTTCGGGTAATCGGCTGCGTAACGGGCAATCAGGCCACGCTGGCCTGCCATGACGCCGCACACACCCTGATCGGCGATCTTGAACAGATGCTCGGGCTCGCAGTCGGCGAGGTCGATCTCGTCGCCGCCGTCATAGAAGTCCTTGTTCAGATGCTCGATCTTCTGATCGCAGGCGAAGAGCATCAGGCGGCCGCTCTCGCGCGTCGCCTTCATGTAATTGTCGATGTACGTCTCGCGCATCTCGGGCGAGACGTCTGCGGGAACCTTCACCTGGTCACGAGTAATGGTAGGCATGTTTCCTCCTCTGTGATGAATATGACTTCCCTATTGTATATCAATGTGACATTGGGACGTAGCGCTTTGTCGTAAAGGGAAAAGCTCGTCCGTCCCACCGCGTCCTTCTCTGCGGGGGCGCGCTCTGGCTTGGCTTCGGCTAAACCTAAGTGTTTTTAAGAAGTTTGTGCCTGCAGAATCGCCGGAGTCACGCCCCCGCAGAGAAGGACGCTCCGTTATCCGGCTTATTGCCCCGCAAACGATGGCTTTATGGGTGAATTAGTCAATTCGTAGCCGGCATAACGAAGCGTTTCCGCAGGCGGGGCGTGACTTCGGCGATTCTGCAGGCACTGTTCCTGTTATTCCATATAGGTTTAGCCGAAGCCAAGCCGAAGCGCGCCCCGCCTGCGGAAACGCGATGGGATTTGGTAAGGTTCTCGACCTTGACATGCAGCAACGGAAACGCAGCCCGACATCCCCTAGAACCATTCGCGGGAATGGCGGACGTAGACTTCGTCGAAAGTAGATTGGGACCTGGTCAGGTAGATGCCGCCCTCGATAATCGCGATGACCTGGATGACGGCTGCGGCCAGGCCGAACGTCAGCAGGCTGCCAATGATCGAGACGGCCAGCATGACGAAACCCGTCTGGTTGTATCCAAGGTAGAACTTGTGGACGCCGAACAACCCAAGGAATATGGCGAGCAGGCCTGCCACCACATGGCTCTTGTTCTTCTGCGTCAGGCGTAGGTAGTCATCCACGCCTAGCCCCTTCCAAATGCGTCCATGATCTTGTCGCGAAACACAATTGCTATCACGGCGATGATGGCGACGACGGCTGCCACGATAATCGGCCCGACGATCTGGCCCTCAGACACCCCCGCCGCAACGTATGTCGAGGCCACCACACCGGGAATGCGGCCGACCGTCGTCAGGCCGATGAAGCGCTTGAACGGCATGTCGGTCAGCGGAACCACGTAGGTGAACACGTCTTTGGGCAGGCCGGGAATCAGGAACAGGATGAAGACGACGATGTCGAGCTTGCCTGATGCCTCGAACGACCTGAACTTGTCGAGATGCTCGGTCGAGACCATGCCCTGCACGAACGGTGCGCCCAAACGATGCACGAGCTGGTATATGACGCTGCTCGAGATGACGCAGCCGACCAGCACGATGACGGCGCCCCAGAGCGGCCCGTACATGAGGCCTGCAGCCAATTGCACGACCTCACCGGGAATGAAGGCGACCACAACCTGCAAAAACTGCATGCCAAGCAGTATGAGCACGCCGAACGGCCCAGCATTGCGCACGCGCTCGACCAGGCGGTCGACTCCACCTTCGGTAAAGATGTCGGTGATGTAGGGCCACGCGACAACAACGATGACGGCCATGAGCACCACGAATGCCAGCAGGCCTGCGAATTTGAAAATCGATGCACGGTCCATCTTATGGCCATGCACCGTCGTCTCTTCGTGCGATTTCTCGGAAATCCGCTGCTTGAGCGTTTCCTTCTCTTCGGCATCGGAAACGGTCTTGTGCGTCATGAACCGCTACTACTCCTCGCCTTTTGATGCTTTTTGAAACTCTTCTTTGAAAGCCGAGAACATGCCACTTGCCCGACCAAGCTGCTTGCCGACGGCAAACGACCCCGCCTCGACGGCCTCGCCGGTTGCCTTTGCCACCTTCTGGGCGGTCGGCTTTGCCCGCTCGGCCTGTTGGGAAGCGGACACCTTGACCTTTGCGGCGCCCTTTTTAGCCTTATGGGCAACGACAGCCGTCGCCTTGCCCGCAGCTGCCGCGGCGCCTCCTTCCACAGGAAGCTCCAGCACTTCGTCGGAAACGAGTATGGCGCCTGTCTCGGCTGCCTCGTCGCCTGCCGCATCGGGCTCGCCCACAGGCGCGATTGCCGCCCCGACGCCGCGCTTGAATCCCTTGATCAGCCGCGCGGGAACCGAACGTTTCCCCAAGATGGCGTTGCTGGCGGCGCCGTTCTCGGTCGTGAAGCTCTGCACGGCCCCCGTCTGCCGGTCGAACGAGACCACATCGATATAGCCGAGCAATTCGCCCGATTGCGTCAAAGCGGGCATGCCCACCCAAATGACGCACGATTCCCAATCGACTCCGAGCGCCTTGATGGCCCCTTTGTCCGTGGCATCCGAATCCTCGTGGACCACCACCTGGCCATCTTCCACATGAAAGCCGTTCAGCCCTACGAACAGGTCCTTACGATGGAACATGAGCGCCGCATCGGGACGCTTGACCGTAAATCCGATGACCCGCTTCTCGGACGGATGGAAAACGAAGCGGCGAACCTTGCCGATCTTCTTGCCCTTTGCCTGGGTAACCGCCCGCATGCCAAAGAGTGATTTCGTTGTGATGATCTGACTTGCCATGCGCTCGCTTCCTTGCATGAGGGCATATAAAACTCAAGGGCTCCTATGCTTGCCCTGGGAAACGATGGTCGAAACGAATGCGAGCAAACGGACCTTCCCACTTGGCGGCCCAGCCCGCAACAAACCACCCTAATAACATGCTCGATGCCGGGCCACGCGCTTTGCGTGACCCGGCATTTGGCTCTTACGCTTGTTGACGGCTATTCTGCCGGAACCTCGACCGCCGCATTCGCCTCGGCGTTCTCGGCAACCTGCGCAGCAATGCGCTGACGGGCGGCCTCGATCTTCTGGCGCAGCTCGTCATCGGGCTGCGAAGGCGCCGGACCCGAAACCTGAGAAGCGATTTCCTGGCCCTTGCCGGTTGCGGCCTTCACGAATTCAGCGCCCTTCTCCTGGGCGGTCTGAAGAATGTCCTGAGCAGCACCGGGGAAACCCGCACCGAAGTCCTTCGCCTCGCCGGCGACGGCGTTTGCCTTCTCGGCTACGAAAGCGCGCGTCTGCTCGCCGCTCTTGGGGGCCAGCAGCAGCGCTGCAATAACGCCGATAGAAGCACCAGTGATGAAGCTCGAAATCCTGCCCATTATTCCTCCTAGTTTTGCTAATGCCAAACTTCAATGCCCCGATTATACGCGCCGCCGACGAGTATACGTACCGTCGGCGGCAAATAATTCATAAGGCATACCCTAACTGTTACTTTCCAGCCATCGCCCTAACGGCTTTCTGGCGCTCGCCCGACAAGCCCCAGGCGGGCACAGGCGGGCGGACGGGAGGCGCCAAGGCTCGACCCTGCAAAAACGGCGCAACTACGCGTATTGGCTGACCAGCTCGTCGAGCACTTGCGCAAGCGTCAGGCCAGCGGCCCGAACGGCAGCCGGGAACAACGAGTGATCGGTCATGCCGGGCGACACATCGACCTCGAAGCAGCGGGCCGCGCCGCCATCCCAGATCATGTCGATACGGCCAAGGTCGACCACGCTGTAGGCACGGTACACCTCGAGCGCCGCACGCTCGATTTCGGCCCGGATGGCCTGCGCCTCCTCGTCGTTGCTCCACAGGGAGCCGAGTCGCACCGGGCAGTAGAAATCCACCAACTCGTGGTTCAAGCGCGCATCGGCGTCGAAGAAGCCCCGGCGGGGCACGATTTCGACGGGCGGCAGCACGCGCGCATCCCAACCGGTGCCGATTATCGAAACGGCCAGCTCAACGCCTTCGACCCACTGCTCGATGTTCACGGCATCGTCGTACGACAGGGCGTCGAGAATAGCTTCGCCAAGCTCGTCTTGCGATTCGACCCGGTGAATGCCCAGGGCCGACCCGCCGTGCGCCGGCTTCACGCAAACCGGGTAGCCGCCCGGGATGCGCTTCTCGATGAGGTCGAGGGCCGTTGCGGCGCCCATCAGCTTGAAAGCGTCTGCGGCAATGTAGACACCCGGAGGCCAAGAAGCCACGCCGTCGGTCTCGCCCGATACCTGGCGATACTTGATGATCGACGAGTGCAGCGCGTCCTTGTTCCACGAACGGTGGCACACGCTTGCGGGCGAGCCCACGAAGGGGATCTCGAGGAACTCGAGCAGGCTCTGGACCGTGCCGTCCTCGCCGTGCTTGCCGTGAAGCGCGTTGTACACCACATCGGGGCGCTCGCTGCGCAACGTGGGAACCAGCTGCGCGTTGGTGTCGAGCGGCACGACACGGTGCCCCGCCTCCTCGAGCGCCGCGCATATGTTCTTGCCGCTGATGAGCGAGAACTCGCGCTCGAACGAGTTGCCGCCCATAAGTACTGCAACTTTTGCCATTGCTACCTCTCTGTCTTTCCAAAATGCGAAAAAAGGGTCAGACCCTTTTTTCACATTGTTACTCCTTGATTGCGCCTGCGGCGATGAAGGCGCGGTACAGCTCGAGCCGATCCTCGATAACTTCGGCGAGACGGCGAATAGCCTCGCGGATGTTCTCGGGCGATTCGTAGCTGAAGTTAAGGCGCATGCTGTTACGGCCGCGCTTGCCATCGGGGAAGAACGAGTCTCCTGGTGCGTAGATTACCCCATGGTCGAGCGCCTCGGCGAGCATCGAGTTGGCGTCGACGTAGGAAGGCAGCGTCGCCCACACGAAGAAGCCCCCTTCGGGCCGCGTCCACGTCGCCTCGGGCGGGAAATACTCCTCGAGTGCGTCGAGCATAGCCCGCCGGCGCTTGTCGTAGGTCTTCACGAACTTCTGCAGCGTGTTCTGCCACGGCGTCTCGGTGAAATACGCCGCTGCCATGACCTGGTCGAACACGCTACCGCACAGGTCGGTGCCCTGCTTGGCCAGATTAATCTTGGCGATGACCCCCGGAGGCGCCATGATCCAGCCCACACGCAGGCCGGCGGCGAACATTTTCGAGATGGTGCCCAGGTAGATAACCGAATCGTCGAGCGCTCGCATAGGAAGGCAATGGCCGCCCTCGTAGCGCAAGCGGCCGTACGGATCGTCTTCGACCACGATGAAATCGTATTCGTGGGAAAGCTCCAACAGGCGCTTGCGGCGATCCGGCGACATCGTAACGCCGCCGGGGTTTTGGAAGTTCGGAATGGTGTAGAGGAACTTCAGGCGCGGATTGCCCTTACCGATGCGCTTCAGCTCCTCTTCCAGAAGATCCATGCGCATACCCTGGTCGTCGAACTCGATTGTGCGGATGTCGGGCTCGTAGGCCGAGAACGCCTGCAGCGCTCCCAGGTACGTGGGGCCTTCGGTCAACACGATGTCGCCCGGATCACAGAACGTCTTGGCAACCAGGTCGAGCGCCTCTTGTGCGCCGGTGGTGATGATGACGTTTTCGGGCTTGTGGCGAATCCCGATGTCGCGGACGATATCGCAAAAGACAGCCGCGGTCGAGAGCACGCCGTTCGTGCCACCGTACTGCAGCGTCATGGATTGCGCGTCGACCGCCGCTTTTGCTGCCTTGCGCACAGCGCTCTTCGGAAGCAGCGACACGTCGGGCATGCCGCCCGCAAGCGAAATGACGTCGTCGCGCTGAGCAGCAGCGAACAGGAGTCGTACAGCTGAGGGGCGCATCTTGGTAATGCGCCGGGCCACCTTGTCGGGGGCCGTTTCGAATTTAATGTGTGCATCCATAATGAGATGTAGGTTAGCACAGCCACGTTACGAAACCAGCTCGTTTTGTTAAAAGCACAAGAGCAGGCAAATACGCGATGCGCCGAAGAGCAGCCCCGCGCACGCGCCGCTGCTCAAAAATGCGAAGGAGGGAAGTAAAGGGGGTAGCCCTCTTTGCTTCCTCGCAGGCGGGAGCGTGGCATCGGCGATCCTGCGGACAATCGATCCGTCCGTGCGAGTTCGGCATCATATTGGGGAGACTCCTCTTACTGGCACAAAAATGTGAAAAAGGGGTCTGACCCCTTTTTCACATTGAGAGCATGTCGTTCAGAAAACGCACGGCATCGCGCAGGGCGCGCAGAGCTTCGAGGTCGTCCTTGAAGCTGAGCTGGATGCGGGCAAGGCCAACCCGCTCGTCGAGCCATTCGGTCGTGCCGACGAACGTCGCCGCCTCGTGCGCGGAAGCGCGCGTCTGCAGCTCGATGGCCAGGTGCTCGAGCAAATGGGCAATCGAGGTCGATTCGATGACGCTTCCGAATGTGCGGCCGCGGCCGTTAACGCAAGCGTGTTCGCGCAGCGTCGGGAATCGCTCGAGCACGTGCACGGCGCGTTCGGGGGTCGTGCGCCGGTTAAGCTCGTCGGGTATCGAGACGTCCACGACGAGCCGCGACGGTTTGACAGTTATCGAAACGATGCAAACAGGCTCATCTACCTCGCCTACAGGCGAAACGGTCGCTGACGACATTATCGGCAAGCCCGTCTGCGCGGCTCCGCTATTCGGCATAATCGGCCACGTTCTCGGGATTGGCCAGCTCTTCCTGAGTATCCTGCGCGCCCTGGGCCTGCTCGCCGAGCGCATCGTCTGCAAGTCCCGCTGCCTCGTTCGCGCCTTCGGCGCGCCCAGCCGAGCCGGTAACGGTGCCTTCGCCCGCATAGCCGGCATCAGCCCCTTCGGCCTCGCCGGTACCTTCGCCCGCATCGCCCACGTCGGTGTTGACGCCTGCCGCGTCTTCGCCTTCTTCGCCTTCTTCGCCTCCTTCGAGCGCTTCTTTTTGCGCCTTGGCTGCCGCGGCGCGCTCCTCGGCCTGCTTAGCCTCAAGGGCCTTCGGATCCGCCTGGCGATTGAAGGCGATTACGCCCTCCTCGGACGGTTTGACGATTTCGGAAAACGGGCGCGTCAGGTCATCGACCGTGTTGTCCGCTCCGCTGAATTCCCCATCGGTGATGACGAGCTGGGTGCGATCGTCGCTGAAGCGGTAACGGCCCTTCCCCTCCCAATCGGCAAAGGTGTAGACAATGGTCTTGTCGCGGTCGTTGATCGTGTAGGAGTACGCGATGTTCTGGTCCAGGTGAATGTATTCCTCGTCGATCACAACGGGGGTCGCCGTACCTTCGACGTACCATTCCCCCTGCATATCGGCATGATCGTCGAAACGTCCCCAGCGGTTCCAGGCTAGGAAGCTCGCACAGGCGACGACGGCCAGCACCACGATGGCGACGACGGCCTTTGCAATGGCCTTTCCTTTGGGGCGCCGTACGCGGTGCTGCGTGCGCGCACCTTCGGACGTCAAATCGCCGGCAGCTTCGTCGAAGTCGTCCTCGGGCACTGCCTCGGCATCGACGTCGAATTCAGAATCATCCCCTTCGCTTGCCGCGACCTCGTCTTCGGGCGCATCGTCGGCCGCGTCATCGGTCGACAGGGCACCTAAGTCGTTTGAATCGTTTGAGTCGTCTGAGCCGCCTTCGGGCGAAACATCAGGCGCAAGCCCAACAGCCCCCGCCAACCCGGCATAGAGGCGACCGGTTTGCGCCGCACGCTCTTCGACAGTCCCCTCTTCGGCCACGACCTCGTCGATAGCGCCCGCATTGGAAACATCGGTCTCGAAATCTCCTGTGGGCACGCGCCGACGGTCGCGCGTCTCAGCGGGCGTCCTCTGGCCCTGCGTTTCGCGTGATTTACGGCCCGAACGGCGCTTATGAACGTCGCCGGCCTTGTATACGCGCGGCGCCGAAGCACCCCCGCTCTGTTGCCCGTCTCTCGTCATCCCGTGGTACCCAGTCGGCGTCGTGCAAAGGCGCGCCAGCGCTGGCAGACGCCTTCACAAGCTCCTATTTCTCGGGTTCGATGACCTCGACGCCGCCCATGTACGGGACGAGCACATCGGGCACCTTGATGGAACCGTCGGCCTGCTGGTAGTTCTCGATGATGGCCGCCATGGTGCGCCCGACAGCCAGACCCGACCCGTTAAGCGTATGCACGTAACGCGTGCCCTTGAAGCTGGCGGGGTCCTTGTAGCGCATGCCCATGCGACGCGCCTGGAAATCAGTGCAGTTCGAGCAGCTCGAAATCTCCTTGTATCCGTTGTAGCACGGCAGCCAAACCTCCAGGTCGTAGGTCTTAGTAGCCGAGAAGCCCAGATCGCCGGTGCACAAGCTGATGACACGATACGGCAGGCCCAGCAGCTGTAGGATGTTTTCGGCGTCGGCAACCATTGCCTCGAGTTCGTCGAAGGAATTTTGCGGCTCGCAGACCTTGACCATCTCGACCTTGTCGAACTGGTGCACGCGGATAAGCCCGCGGGTGTCGCGGCCAGCGCTGCCCGCCTCCTCGCGGAAGCACGGGGTGAACGCGCAGTAGTGCTTGGGCAGATCTTCGACCGAAAGCGTCTCGCCGGCATGCAGGTTGGTCAGCTGCACTTCGGCTGTGGGGATCAGGTACAGGTTGTCGCCCTCGCGGTCAGACGTGCCTTCCATATTGGTTGCGAAAGTCTTGAACATGTCGTTCTCGAACTTCGGAAGCTGACCGGTGCCCGTCATCGTGCGCGCGTTGGCCATTACGGGCAGCCACCATTCCTTATAGCCGCGGCTCGTATGCGTGTCGGCCATGAAGTTGATGATGGAGCGCTCGAGGCGCGCGCCCAAGCCGCCGAGCACGATGAAGCGGCTCGCAGCGAGCTTCGTGCCGCGCTCGAAATCGATGATGCCGAGCTCTGGGCCCAGGTCCCAATGCGCCTTCGGCTCGAAGTCGAACTCGGTCGGCGTGCCCCAGCGGCGAATCTCGGGGTTGTCGTCCTCGTCATCGCCCACCGGCGTGGTGGCGTCGGGCATGTTGGGAGTGTGCAGCAGGAGGTCGTGCAGTTTGGCGTCGATTTCGTCGCGCTCGGCACTTGCCGAAGCCAGCTCGTCTTTGATCTGCGCCACGCGCGCCTTGATTTCGTCGGCCTCGTCGCGCTTGCCCTCCTTCATAAGCTGGCCGATCTGCTTGGAAAGCTGGTTGCGTTCGGCCTGCAACGCCTCTTCTTTCATAATGGACGCACGCCGCTCCTCGTCGAGGCCCGCAAACGCTGCGGCGTCCCAAGCCGCATGGCGATTCTTCATGGCCTCCGCGACGGCTTCCTGATTCTCGCGAACAAACTTGATGTCAAGCATGTATTTGCACTCCCTTTCGATTTAGGTCGGGAATCAGTATAGGTGAAAAAACACGTGCTAGTATTATCGCTACAAGAAACCAACGGGCAAAACCGCCTGTGCACGACGGCTGCGGCGAACGCGCCTAGCCAGCGCGATTGAAACGGAGAAGGCAATGGACTTCGCAGCGATATATCATTTCCTGTTCGAAACGTATGCCGGCATCGGCGTGCTCGTGGCCATCTCGCTCGTCCTGTGCATCATCATCGCAGCCGTGCTCGAACTTCGCACCCGCAAGACCTACGTCGACCGCGGCCCGAGCGAAGAAGAAGACGAGTGGTCCATCTTCGACGACGAAGAAGAAAAATCCGAGTAATTCCTGGCCCAAGGGAAGCGAAGGGGATACTCCTCTTCGCTTCCCCCCTCCCCGCTTCGGTTGCGGTAATCGCAGAGTTCGATAATGAACTATAAGTAAATCGTATTCAGGCATGCAGGCTCAAACGCTATACTTGCGATACTTCAACGAGCTGAAAGGGAAAGGATCTCTGATGGCAGTCGTGACTTCACCCAAAACTCCTACGCTATACAAGCGCAACCTCGAATACATTCCGCGCATCGCTGCAGTACATGACCTGTGCGGTTATGGAAAATGCTCGCTCGGCGTGGCCATACCCGTGCTCTCGGCCGCCGGCGCCGACGTATGCCCGGTGCCGACGGGGCTGTTCAGCTCGCACACGGCCTTCCCCGGCTGGTACATGCATGACACGACCAGCATCTTGGCCGATTACCTTGCCGCCTGGAAGGGCATAGACGTCGAGATCGACGCCGTGTACTCGGGTTTCCTTGGCGCGCCCGAGCAGGTCGACATCATCCGCGATATCTACGCAACCTACCCCAACGCGCTGCGCGTGGTCGACCCCGTCATGGCCGACCACGGCAAGGTCTACCCGACCTACACGCCCGAGCTCTGCCAAGCCATGGCCGAGCTTGCCGGGGAAGCCGACATCCTGACCCCCAACCTGACCGAAGCGGCCATCATCCTCGACCGCGAGTGGACCGGCACGAACATATCGGATGACCAGGCAAAGGAAATCATCGACGCACTCATTTCGAAAGGCGCCAAGAACGTTGTGCTGAAAGGCATCCAGCGCGACGGCGAAACCGAGATTCGCAACTTCGTCGGTGGCGTGGACTGCGATGTATTCGAAGTGCACAACGAGTTCATCCCCTACATGCTGCACGGCACCGGCGACCTGTACTGCTC
Organism: Eggerthellaceae bacterium UBA3686; assembly: GCA_002371495.1. Classification (GTDB taxonomy): domain Bacteria; phylum Actinomycetota; class Coriobacteriia; order Coriobacteriales; family Eggerthellaceae; genus UBA9715. The sequence goes on along the minus strand of DFIX01000004.1, from coordinate 17,230 downwards.
GTGCCTGCTGGCGGGCATCATGGCTGGCAAGACGCTCTTCGAGGCGGCGTGGTTCGCTGGCAACCTCACGCGCGACGCTATCGAGGTCTCGACTAAGCAGCCCCATTTCCAAGAGCGCGGCGTCAGCTTCGAACTGCTGCTCGGCAAAGTTGCTGCCCTGCTCAAGGCCTAATGCCAATTAAATGCCAATATAATACCGTTCTGGCAATCGTCGCCCCCGAAGCGATGATTGCCAGAATATGCGCTATCATGTGCGTAAACGCATACAGTTCGCTTTCGTAACACACACCACACCCAGCACGGAAGGCGCACGTGACTCGCGAAGAACTCATACTCGATCGGTACGAGCCGCTCGGAACGGCGGGCGAAGGTGGTTTCGGCACAGTCCAAATCGCCTGGGATCCTCGCATCCAGCGCAAAGTAGCCATCAAGACCATCCGCCTAACGGCCCTCGACGCCGTGCGCGCAGCGCTGCCCGGGGCGCAGGCGGTTGCGGGCGCTTCGACAGCCGACCGATGGCACGGTGTGCAGCCTTGGGGCGAGTACCTGGGCCAAACGACCCTCGACGAGGAGCTTCCCCGGGACCCGATGATCCCCGCCTTCAACGGCGACCAACAGCTCGTCTCTGCAGATTATATAGAAGAAGCCCCTGATGATAGCTCTAATACACAAGACGAGCCCGTCGAGCAGGTAACGGCGCTCTCGCACCTGCCGGGGCTCGACGAAGCGCGCACAGCCGCCATGCTCTCTGATCCGCGCATCGTGACGGTCTACGATTTCGAGGTACGCGGCCGCACCGCTTACCTCATCATGGAATACGTCGAGGGCATCACCCTGACTGACCTGTTGGCCGACTACGCCGACTACCTTACGCTCGACATGGTCGCCGCCGTGTTCGACTCGGTGGCGGGAGCGCTAACCGTCGCCCACGAGACCGGCGTGCTGCACCTCGACATCAAACCCGACAACATCATGATCAACACGCAAGGCCAGGTCAAAGTGACCGATTTCGGCCTGGCGACGCTTGCCGACGCCTCGGGCGAAGGCAAGACAGGCGGCGGGACCATCGGGTACATGCCGCCCGAGCAGATCCGCCGCGAGCACCTTGACGCGCGCGCGGACGAGTGGTCTTTGGCGTCGATCCTGTACGAGATGCTGACGGGGTCGAACCCGTTTCGCGTGAAAGGCCTCGACGCAGCCGAAGCGGCGATTTCCGAAGCCGAGCTCGTACTTCCCTCGCTTTGCTGGAAAGATGTTGACGAGCAGATCGACGACGTCGTGTTCTACGCGCTGGACCCCGATCGCGACGAGCGGTATGCCAGCGTTGCCGATTTCGCCGAAGAAGCCGATAAGTTTCTCGGCGACGCCGATAGGGGCTTCATGCAGTTGAAGCTTGTGGTCGAAGATGCGTTGGGCATCGAGGACGAAGCGGAACCCGAACCCGCTGCGGACCGGGCAGACGTCGCATACGAGGACGAGCAGGCGCCCGCACCCGAGCGCCGTAGCTTCACCGAGCGTTTCTTGGGACTCATAGCCCCCGGGAAGGATGACGAAGAGACGGGCGCGGACGATCTAGCCTATGACGAAGACCTTGCCGATGAGGAGCCCCGCTCCAGCAAGCGCGAAAAGCCAACGCCGCCTCGCGACCCGATTCTGTCGCGCATTCCCGATAGCGTTCTGTTCATCGCGTCGCACGCTTTCGGCGCTGTCGCAAGCGGGCTCCTTGCGTTTCTGGCCCTGGCAAACATGCAGCCGCTTACCGTAGCGTTCGGGCCGGGGTCTGCCTATGTAATAGCTGTCCTTGCCGTGGCTGTCGGCGTTGCGGGCGCAATACGCTCGCATATCGGCGCGCTGATCGGATACTGCCTATTGGGAATAGCCATCGTCATGTGCGGACATCCCATCGTGGGCGCCATCGTGCTTATAGCGACCGTAGCCTGGTGGTATACCGTCGGACACGAAGGAGCGGCGTCGGCCAACGTCGCGTTGCTTGCACCTGTTGCCGGAGCCATTGGAGCCAGCTCTATGGTGCCGTTTTTCTCGGGTGCTTCGCTCACACCGGTTAGAGCCGTTGCGACGACGGTCTTTGCGATAGTCATTGCCGTCATACTCGGCGGTTTCGGGTCAATGTCGATTCTGGACTGGCAGGCCCTAGCCCATTGGGACTTCGGGCGCGCGGAAGTTTCGCACACCATCTGGCGAATGCTCGGGCAGCCCGCCACTTGGGCGACGATTGGCGGCTGGATCGTCGCAACGCTCGCCTTCTCGCTGCTGCGCCTACGCGAATCCAAGGTCCTCTACATCGCAGGCGTCGCCGTGGCACTCATCGCCGTGCTCGTCGGCACTCTCGCCTTCTCGGGCCCGTCACCCCAGCTCATCGTCTCCTCAATCGTCGCCTGCGCCGTCCTCGTCGGCATCGTCGCGTAAACGCGACGAACCACCCCTTTGCCACGCCCCGCCGGCAGGAACGCCCTGTCGTCAAGACCAGTATGCCCACTTGACCGCTTTCGAAGCAAGGAAGTAAAGAGGACATTCCCCTTTGCTTCCTTTTGTTTCACCGGCGCCTTGCACAAAAAAGGGCCGAAGGAGGATTTCCTTCGGCCCTTGCCTGCAAGCTAAATGCTCGGCTTTGACTTGCTTAGTCCATCTTGAAGCTGTAGGTACCCAGCTCGTCGGAGCTCTCGTCGTCGGATACGACCATCGTGCCCTCGACGCCGGTCAGCTTGTCGATTCCGCCACCCAGGTCATCGGCAGCAAAGTACATGAATGCCTCAACCGTTTCGCCCGGCTCCACGATCTCGCCCAGGCCGGCCTCGACGTCCTTGCCTCCAACTTTGAACATATCGTTCGCCGTCAAGTCAATCGTCTTGTCGGTCTTGTTGGTGATGCTCAGGCGGTACCCGGGGTCAGCCGTGAAGTCGGTGCCCTTGCCCGTGACCTCGATCTTCACAACCTTGTCATCGGCAACCGTAACCGGCTTGATGTCGTTGATGACCTCGTCGACGACCTGAACGCTGCTTTCGCTGAGCGCGGCGGCTTCGCTGCTGGTCAGATTCTCAACGCCGTCCGCCTCGCTGCCCTCGTAGTATTTGTCGGCATCGGATTTGATGAACACGAGCTTCGATCCGTTGTCATCGCCCAAAATCAGCTTATCGCCGCTGACGTAGATGTTGGCGCTGTGCTCATCGTCGAACTTGACGGACGCTTTGCTACCGTCGGCGCTCCATTCGCCTTCGAGATAGGCATCGGCCAAGATGAGCTCGGCAAAATTATCCTCGTCAAGATTGAGCGCCGCCTCGAAGCCCGTTGTTGAGGCGGGGTCGATCTCCCAGAAACCTTTCAGGCTGTCTGCGCTCGTCGACTTCGCACCCGAGCAACCAGCCAAGGCGAAGACGAGTGCACAGCAAGCCAAGATAACGGCCGCTGAAAACTTCTTCATGTGATTCCTCCATTCGCCCAGCAATTTGCTTGGGCCTCGAACTACGAACAGATAGAAGTATATCCAGTCAAGTACAACGAAATGACCGTGCCCGGCATCTGTCAACCGATTCACACGGGATTTCGACCAGAATTCAACCGAGTCCCCACACCGCGTAAACCAACGCTACACAACCTTGACTTTTACGGTAAGCGTACGGGTGCGTGCCTTGTACTTGGCATTGCCCGCAGCCCGAACCCTGACCTTAATCTTATAGGCTCCGCGCTTGGTGCCCTTCTTGACGGTTATGGCGCCAGTTTTTTTGTTGATAGAAAGCCTCGAGGACGAGCCTTTTGCGACCTTCGTGTAGGTGACGGCCCCCTGCGCCTTCTTGGTGAACACGATCGAGCCCGTCACCCTCCGCGCCTTCGAACGCAACTTCGAACGCTTCACGGTCTTGACCTTTGCCCTGACCGCGATGGGGTTGGTCGCCTTGGTTACGGTCACGACCTTCGAAACCTTGACGTTTGGAGCCGAGGTCAGCGTAGCCGTGATCGTCGTCTTGCCCGCAATCTTGCCCGTCACCACCCCGGTCGTTGCGTTGACGCTCGCCACTTTCGGCTTGGAAGACGCCCAGTTGCTAAGCGCAATGGGGTTCGTATCCGCCACGAGGCGAATCTTCTTGCCCGAAACGACCGTAGAGGCGCCGCTGACGGTCGTTTTGTAAACCACGATAGTGCGGCTGAGCTTGGTTCCGGTCTTCGTATCGGTAGCGCTGATGACCGCCTCGCCGTACGCTTTGCCGGTGACCTTGCCCGTAGAGCTGACCGTCGCGACACGCGGGGTGTTCGACGACCAGACCCACTTACCCGACCGGGCAGGCGTAAGCGCAATCGAGCTGCCGACGCGCACGGCATCGCGTCCCTTCAGATACGAATTCGCCGCACCCGTTACGGCCCGATCCGCCCGCACCAAACCGTAGCCCGTATACGCATCGAAACCGGCTCCTGAGCCGTTGGTGCGCAGGATATCCGAAGCCGAAGAGCACAGGACGCTCTTCAGATCGCCGGCGCTCAGGTGCGGGTTGGCAGCCAGCGCCAGCGCAGCGACGCCCGAAACGACCGGCGTCGACATCGACGTGCCCGAGTAGTAGCAATACCCCTGCACGGTGGAGCCGGTCCCTCCCTCGAACGCATTCAGCGTGCTCGGGTACGTGCTGAAAATCGAAACGCCCGGGGCCGACAAGTCCTTGGTCTTTTCGGTTCCCACGTTGTAGTTCGACGAGCGCTCCTGCCAGCCCCTGAGCGTGGTGGCTGCGGCCCTTCCGACGTTCATCACGCCGACGCCGACTTCAGCGTAATCGCACGGGAAGCAGTAATAGGGCGTACGCTCGTCATCGTTACCGGCGGCGAAAACCGATAGGATGTTGCAGTTGGTGTAGGCCTTGTCGATTGCACGCAACAGCGCGGGGTCGTAACCACCCGAACCGCCGAGGCTCATGTTCACGATGCGGATGCTCGGATCGGACGCATGCAATTTCATCAGGTATTCGTAGGCTTTCAGCAGAACGGTCGTGCTCGACGTACCTTCGTCGATGACCTTGATCGGAAGCAGCCTGGCATTGGCCGAAACGCCGGCCACACCAACACCGTTGTTTGGGATGGCCGAAATGATGCCTGCAACATGCGTGCCGTGGCCGTCGCTGTCGGCAACGGCCGCCGCGCCCGTATTGCCGGTTATCGCGTTGTAGGCCCGTATCGCATCGACGTTCGCGTGCAGGTCCTCGTGATGTACGTCGCAGCCCGTATCGAATACCGCAACAGTAATCGAACGCGCCGACGCCTGCTTCGCCCATGCCTCGGGCGCGCCGATCGCTTTCAGCCACCAATCGTTTTCGTAACCGAAAGGATCGTTGGTCAGCCCGAACGTATCGAAGCCGCCCGCCAACAGCTGCGTGGTGCCCGCGTTCGCCGAAGCCATGGTCGACACCTGCTCGGAATCGGCCTCCATCAGGTGGTATACGAAGTTCGGCTGCGACAGGGCTACGAGCCCCGTCGTATTCAGAGCGTCGATGGCATCATCGACGCCCACGCCGTCGACAAGCGGCACGAGCACCCAGCCGGGCGCACCGCCATCCTGCAACTCGCCTTGCGAAATGCCCGAACCCGTAAGCTCGTCGGCCAGGTCATCGACACTCACGCCATCGGCGAGCTGCACAAGGACTTCGCCCTGACGGTATTCCGAGTCCGCCGCGCGCGGTTCCGTCATCGTCGAATCAGATGCGGGCGAATCCGGCTCGCTTGCCCAAGAGCTCCCCTCGCCGTGCCGGGCAGAGACACCCGAAGCCGCTGCCTCATCGGACGCCTTGGCGCCGCCGGATGCATCTGCCAGCTGGGTGCGCTGCACCTCGGCATGCACGGCCTGCGGCACCCCCGTCGAAGGCGAGCCCGCGTTGAGCGCCAGCACGCACACTGCAACCAAGAAGATTGCCAAAACGGCAATTCCATATGGTTGGAAACGTCTCATGGGCCCAGTTTCCCCTGGATCGTAAAGCTGATAAATTAATCAAAATTATAGCCCCCGTCAGGAGACTTCAGCATATCTCTAGATAATCCGTCTTCCTATTGTTAACAATGGGTAATGCCCTGCTCGGTTCACGTATAATGACCACATTAGCACGACGAGATGGGAGCAATATGGGCGGCTTTTACGGTGCAGCGTCAAAACGAGACGTGGTTTACGATGTGTTCTTCGGCGTAGACTACCATTCCCACTTGGGCACGCGACGCGCAGGCCTCATCTTCTATGACGGAGACGGCGCCTTCCAGCGCGAAATCCACTCAATCGAGAACACGCCGTTCCGCACGCGTTTCGAAGAGGACCTTCCCGGCTTCCACGGCAACTCGGGCATCGGCTGCATTTCGGACACAAACCCCCAGCCCTTGCTCATGCGCTCGCATCTGGGCGTATTCGCCCTGACCACCGTCGGTTGCATCAACAACGCCGATGATCTGGTTGCCCGCTACCTCGACAACGAGGGTCGGCAGTTCACCGCCATGTCCTCGGGCGAAGTCAACACCACCGAGCTCGTCGCCGCGTTGATCAACCACGAACCCGACTTCGTTTCGGGCATCAAGCATGCCCTCGAAGTCGTCGACGGTTCGCTCACCTTGCTCATCATGGACGACCAAGGCGCCATCTACGCCGCTCGCGACAAGATGGGGCGCCTGCCCGTACTCATCGGCAAAGACGACGACGGCTACTGCATCTCGTTCGAGTCGTTCGCCTACCACAAGCTCGGCTACAAAGACGAGCACGAGCTCGGCCCCGGCGAAATCGTGCGCGTAACGGCCGATGGCTACGAAATCCTCTCGCAACCAGGCGACCAGATGAAGATCTGCGCCTTCCTCTGGGTGTACTACGGCTACCCCAACTCGAATTACGAAGGCGAGAACGTCGAGGTCATGCGCTATCGCAATGGCGCCATAATGGCCCGCGAGGAGCGCAATCGCGGCGTCATGCCCGAAGTCGACTACGTCGCCGGCATCCCCGATTCAGGCACGCCGCACGCCATCGGCTATGCCAACGAATCCGGCATGCCGTTCGGTCGACCCTTCATCAAGTACACGCCTACCTGGCCGCGTTCGTTCATGCCCACCAATCAAGAAATGCGCAACCGTGTTGCCACCATGAAGCTGGTACCGGTTCCCGAGCTAATCGAGGGAAAGAAGCTGCTATTCGTCGACGACTCCATCGTCCGCGGTACGCAGCTGCAAAACACAGTCGAGTTCCTGTACGAGTCCGGCGCTTCCGAAGTGCACATGCGCAGTGCCTGCCCGCCGATCATGTTCGGCTGCAAGTACCTTACGTTCTCGCGCAACAAGTCGGTCATGGACCTAATTGCCCGCCGCGTCGTTCACAAGCTCGAGGGCGAAGAGGGTGCCGAGCACCTCGACGAGTACATCGACCCGTCCACCGAGCGCGGTAAATGCCTGGTCAAAACCATTTGCGAAGACATGGGCTTCGACTCGCTGAGCTACCAGTCGCTCGACGGCATGCTCGAGGCCATCGGGATTGACCGCGAGAAGATCTGCACGTATTGCTGGAACGGCAAAGAGTAGGGCTCGCACGCTCTTTGCGAGGGGCGAGGCCCCGAAGGGGCGGACCGGAGCTCGCCGAACCTTCTGAAGCTAACCGTTCGTCGCTACGGTCGAGCAGCTGCGGAACTCGCGCGCTTCGCGCGCTCAGACAGTCCTCGCTCCCGCTCGACCTTCGCTCCTCACAGCTTCAGGGGGTTCGGCGAGCTCCGGTCCGCCCCTTCGGGGCCTCGCCCCTCGCAAAGAGCTCCTCGCTGGGCGCAGGGGAAGTATGTGCGCCGGCGTTTGCCGGCGCTTTTAGTGTGGGGTGGCGGGAACTCGAAGTGTCGTTATGGCAAGGTCCCCAGTTATAACGACATATCAGCGGAACTACGAAGACGTGCAAAAGTGCCATAGTGCAAAAGGGTCAGATCCTTTTGCACTATGGCACTTTTGCACGTCCCTGCCTGAGCAGCCTAAACGTCATCACAGGGGACAGTCCTTGGTTATGACGTCCGTTATTCTTCGGTGGGGAGGAGGGATTTTAGCCAGGCGTTGTATTGGGCTACGATGGGGCTGGGGGATTTTAGGGTTACGCCGCCGTTCAGGCCGGCGAGCCAGCCGAAGAATTGGGGGCTCACGCGCACGTTCGCGCGAACGTCGGCGTATTCGGGAGTTGATTCCATTATCTCGGCACTGCGGCCGAAGCGGTCGGCGATGACGTCCATGAGCGGGGCTTTTACGTGCAGCGTCACGCTGGCGGGATCGCCGTGGAACATGCCGAAGCTCTGGTGCGCAAAATCCTCGTAGTCGTAATTCGCAATGGTCGCATTGCGGGTTGCGGGATCTTCGCTTACCTGTAGCAGCTCCATGCGGTCTATGCGGTAGGTCTTGATCGTTTGGTCTTCGTCATCGTAGGCGGCCAAGTAGTAGTTGTTGTCGGCGTATACCACCTTCACCGGCGTCAGCACGTATCGTTTTCCCTCATGGCGCGGGCGGCGCTTCAGGTCGGTACCGTAGCTGAAATACAGGAATTGGATCTTGCGCTTGGCTTGCAACGCGGCATGGATCGTATCGATGCTGTGAAAGACCGACTCGCTTTTGTTCTTTATGCGCCCTTCCACATGCACGCGCTGGCCCAGCTGCTTGCGCTCACGATCGCTCACCAGGCTTTTCAGGCTTTTCACCAGCTGGTTCGATTTGCGTTCGGTGATGAAGCGGCTCGACTGGACGATGTCGATGAGCATCATGACGTCGTCGAAGCCGAGCTCGCTGCGCACGAGCACGTACTCGACCGGCCGTTTCGGCAGCGTCTGGATGTCGATGCCCACATCGCGCAAAGCCGCTATGTCGCGGTAAAGCGACTTGCGCTCGGCTGCAATCCCCTGCTCGGCCAGGCGCTCGATGATCTTTGGCATCGAAAGCCCCTGCTCGGGGTCGGTTTCTGCTTGCAAGATGCGCATCAGGTACAAAAGCTTCAGCTTCTGCTTGTTGTTAGCCGGCACGGTAATCCTTTCCCGATTGTTACGGGAAAATCATACCAGGTTTGGAATCGAGGTCGGCCCCAAGGGGCGCAGGCTTATTTGCGGCCGATGGCGATGACCGTAGCGATGGTGAGGGCCATGAGCACGATGACGCCGACGAAGGGTCACCGAAGGCAATGTAGTAATTGAGCGCCGTTATAGCCCTCGATATGCCAATGCTGTTCGGGCAAACCTTCGCGCAGTATTCGCAACCCGTGCAGGGAATCGTGCCAACTTTCGTCAATATGTCCCGAGCCGCGTCGATGCCCTCCCTTTCGTTCTCGTCGAACGCCTTAAACGATTTGAAGGCAGCCGAATTGTCTTCAACCTGCTCGATAGAGCTCATCCCAAAAAGCGTCACCTTAACCCCGGGAACGCTCGCTGTGAAACGCAAGGCTGCGGTGGAATACGAATCGTTTGGGAAATATCGGTCGATGACCTCCCACGCTTCGTATTTGTCGAAAGCCACCGTGCGATTTCCCCCTAAGTTATGCATTAGGTACACGTCGATATAGTCCACGCCGAGAGTGTCCAGAGACTCCTTCAGCTGTTTTCTTAAGTCTTCGAGGCCGTTGCAGTGCGCCCAGGCGATGCATTTCGTTGCGACGAAGAACGATTCCCGGGGATGCCGATCGACAAGGGCCTTTTTCAACGTGGCCTCGTTGTTCGGGTAAACCCAGGAAGTATCGAAATAATTGCCTCCTGCGGCTAAATAGCGATCGATCATGTCGCAGGTGTAATCGATGTCTATCGTATTGTCCTCGCGCCCAATAAAGCGCATGCACCCAAAACCCAGCTTGCTCAGCTCTTCTTCGGAAAACAGCGCGGCTTTCTCCGACATCATGACAACCCCCTACGAGCGAGCCGCGAGCTATCGCGAAAAGCCCCTCCCGCTTCGTTAGCTAACGGCCGCACTAGTTTTCTTTTGGTACCCCCGCAGCTCTCGCATGACGAGATGCCTGGCGGCATGCTCGCCCCGCAAGACGCGCAAACCATGACCACACCCGCAAAATCCTTCTGGCATTTGTAACATTTGATGCATGGGAAACACGTCATCCAACCAGCCTCCTCGATAAGCTTTCAGCGTAGAGCGGGAGCGCCGCCCCGATAATCGATAATCCGCGCCCGACTCATGAAATCGGGCGCGGATCAGAATCCCGGGCAAGCAAGCTATATTGCCCGGACTATCAAAACACTGTCATCGCCTAGCTATTCGCCCACTTCGCCTGTACGGTGGCTGCCTTCGGCATGGCAAAGGCGATGAGGGATGCAACGAGGCAGGCCGCGGCCACGATCACGAAAGCGTACCCCGTCTGTCCGGTAGCGTCGATGACAAGGCCGGCAACCCAGGGACCGAGGTAGCGCCCGACGATGTTGATCGTGCCGATCATGCCCGTTCCCGTAGCGCGGCATTCGTCGTTGTAGTATTCGCCAGCCCCTGACATGATGATGGTGATAACTCCGGTGGAAGCGCTGATGGTGGCGATGAAGAAGTAGCAAGGCACGAGTCCAGGCTCTGCTGTATTGATCAAGTAGAAAGCGTAGCCGGCCGAAAGCACCGCCGTGCACAAGACCATGATGCCGATCATAGTCTTCCTCTCGTGGTGGTCCGACAAGCTGCCAACTACCAGCTCGGTGATGATGGTGAGCACACCGCCGATCGTGAGCGAGAACGCAGCTGTGGCCAAATCGAACCCGTTGCCCGTCATGGACACAACGTAGTACTGCGTCGCAGCCATGTAACCGAGCTGATAAACCGCGTAGAACAGTCCGAAATGCCAGGTGATACCCATTCTGCACACTTGGCGCAGCGGCGACACCTTCTTACCCGAAGCCTCTTCGTCTTTCTGCTCGATCTTGGGAGCGGGAGCAGCCTGCGTGCCCTGAGGTGCACCATAAGGTGCCAGCCCCATGTCCTCCGGGGCCTCGCGGAACGTGAGGGCGACGAATACGGTGATGGCGGCAAAGTAGATGCCAAAGGCAACGTATGCCATGTTCCAACCGAGCCCGTTGATGACCATCGGGGCAACTACGCCCAGGATCAGCGCGGCGAAGTTGGCGCCCGGCGTGCAAAGGGACATACCGAAACCGCGCTTGTTGGGCGCGAACCAACGCGAGATGATCTTGGGGAGAATCGCCATGAGCAGACCAGCGCAGCCGATACCGCAGATAGCCCACGTCACGATCGCGACCGCCAAGCTCGTCCCGCCGAACAGACCGAACAGGATGGTGCCGAGCGACGAGAGGCCGCAGGCCAATGTCATCGCCCATCGCGTACCGATCCTATCGCCGAGCATTCCCCACACCAGCGACAAGCCGGCATAGAACAGCATGAACACGGATGTGATGAGACCTACTTCGGCATAACCAACACCAAGAGCCTCACGAACGGAATCCAATGCAATCGACGGCAATCTCTGAGCGGCCAATACAATGCCCGACAACAGGAATCCGCCAATGCAAATGACAAATGCATAGTGTAATTTCCCTGATTTAGCGTTCAGGTCCGCTTCGGTTTGCAGCATACCCTCTCCTAATGCAAATCTGAAGTACAGTTGGTCTGAAGCACGGCAGGCTCGGCGGCTAGAAGAACCGGGCGAGCAATGCCCGTCGGCCTCGCTTCTTCTCCTCCGCATGCCGGTTCTTGTTCTCGAGCGCCACCTGATTGAACTCGCGCGCATGCTCCGCGCCCACAACGGCTTCGAGCTCGGCGCATTCGCGCACCCGCTCCTCATCGGAGAGCAAGCTGAGCGCCTTTCCCTTCATCTTTGCGGGAACGTAGATATCGACGCCGTAGTTCTTATCGCGTTGCATCGGAACGCCCATCGCCATGATTGGGTGGTTCGCCTTCAACGTACCGCGATCGATACCGCAAAGCGGGATGCCGGCTTCCCGGAATAAGTAAGCCATTCCACTGTACTCCCAGGTCATCTTTATGTTCTTCAGGAAAGCCCAGGTGATTTCCTTGTATTCCTCAAGGTCCTCAACCGTCGTCCACCAACGTTGCCGCCTCGCCATAAAACACCTCCTCCCTCGCCGTATCGCTGAATAGTGTGAAGATCTAGCTATTCAATGAGACAATTCAATTGCTCGTCAGACAGGGACGCCGCGCTTTCAAAAAGCGTGTATGGCAGAACCGCGACGCCCCTGTTGAACGCTACAGGATGAACAGCGCGGTTTTATCGCCGAGCTCTTCGGCCCTGGCCGCCATGTCTGCTACAGGCCCGTATTCCATGCAGAAAGACTGGCAATGCTTCACACATGAGGGCTTTTCGCCCGCCTGCACCCGCTCAAGGCATTGGTCGCAGAGCTTCGTGGGCACCGGCACGTAGTCCCAGTTCCAAACGCCCGGCTCGACTTCGAACGGCTCGACCTCGGTCAACTTGATGCCCCACTGCTCTTTGCTCAGCCCCAGGTGGTTCCTGCATGCGAACTCGCAGCTGTGGCATCCAGAACAATACTGGTAGTTTATGAGAAGCGCGTTGCGGCTCATGGTTATGTGTCCTCTCTCTCGTTGCGTCTTCTACTAGTCTTCGTCCAAGCTGCGAACCCGCCTGATGTTGCAAAGGTTCGACTTGTAGGGCGCGCCTTTGTACATGCGCCCTATGCTGTCGTTGGGCAGCAGCGTGTTGATGTTCGACTTGAAGGCGCCGAAGTAGTTGGGGGCTTCGCCATCTTGCTCGGGGAACCACCAGCCGTGCGTCGCGTGAACCATGCCGGGCTTGATCACCGTGGAGACATGCACCTTCAAGCGCGCCTTGCCCGTGTCGTTGTAGACCTCGGCCCAGTCCTTTTCGGAAAGCCCGTACTCCGCAGCCGTCTCGGGGTTGATGGTCAGCACGGGCCAGGGGTCGATCTGGCGCATGCTCTCGACCTGATGCCATTCGGAATGGAATTGCGTCCACTTGCGCCCACCGGTCGTCAGGATGATCGGGTACTTCGCCGCCATCTCGGGGTTCGCCTCTTCGCTGAACGGCGAAGGCTCGTGCTTCGGCAGCGGCTCGCCGCACCATTGCTCGAAATGCATGGAATAGAGCTCGACCATGCCCGTGATGGTGTCGAAGCCAACTTGGCCATCGGCGCGCATCTCGCCCGTTTCATACTTCTTGTAGTTCCACCCGTCAAACGACAGGATGCCCTCATGACGCAGCTCGTCGAACGTGAGACCCGTTGGAGCGATCTGGTCGTCCATGAAGTCCTCGATGGTCTCGAACTGGGCCCACGCTTCGGGGTTGAGCCTCTTGCCCAACTCGAAGGTGACCTGCAAGTCGGACTTCGTCTCGCCGTAGTCGAGCGCTTTCACCTCCGCGCCCAGATAGGGGGTATGGCGGCCGTAGTGAATCTGCACGATTCCGTCATGCTCGGGGAAGGTGGCCACCGGCAGGAACAGGTCGCACAGCGCCATGGCCGTAGGAGTGAGGAAGAGGTCCTGGACCACGTTGAAGTCCATCTTCTTGCATGCCTCGATCCAACGCTGCGGCTCGGCCGGCATGCACACGAGCGCGTTGCAGCTGTTGAACCAGATCATGCGAACCGTGCGCTCGTCGTCCGGCAGCTCGAGCTCGGGCAGGATGGCGTCGGATTGGACGTTGGAGAGCGCGTTGCGCTCGATGGGTTCGCGCTCCTCGCCGATCCTTCCTTTCTTATCCTCCTCCGACACCCATTTGATCTGTTCGTAGCGCCATGCGCCCGTAAACGAGGCGCGCGGTCCGACGACGTTGCCGCCCGGCACGTCCAAGTTGCCGCAGATCGCGATCAGGCTGAGGACCGCCTGGATGTCGGAAACGCAGTCGACCTGCATCTCCATGGCGACGCCCATGAAGATGGAGCAGTTGCGGCCGGTTCCGTCGGCCGTGGCGTATGCGCGCGCCGCCTTCCTGATGAGCTCGGCCGGGACCTGCGTTATCTCCTCGACGCGCTCCACGGGATACTCGCTTACCCGCTCGGACAACTCGTCGAACCCGTAGCACCACTTCTCGACGAAATCGTGGTCGTAGAGGTCCTCGTTGATGATGACGTTGAGCATGCCGAGCGCCAGCGCCGCATCGGTGCCCGGGCGCAGCTGCAGCACATATTCGGCACGCGAGCCGAGCCAGGTGATCTGCGGGTCGACCACGATGATCTTGGTGCCCATCTTCATCATGTCGATGATCTGATGCCCGAAGTACCCCGCAGGATTGGAGACAAGCGGATTCGAGCCCCAAATGATCATGTACTCGGAGCGCTCGAAACGCGGGTCGTCATACTTCTTGTTGAAGAACATGCCGCTGTCGACCTCGGGATACCCGGTGCCGAACATGTAGCTCGCGATCATGCAGCGCGGACCATAGCACGAGTCGCCCGAAATCGGCGCGGCGACGTTGGCCGAGCGGAAGTCCGCAAAGGAGATGACGGGGTAGAACATCGTCGCCTCGCGGCCCGTGCCGCCGAGCGTCAGCACCGCGTTGTTCGTTCCTGACTTCTCGCGGACCTTGTAGTAGTTCTCCTCGATGAGGTCGTATGCCTCATCCCACGTGATCCGCTCCCATGTGTTCTTCCCGCGGTCTTTCGGGTCGCGCTTCATCGGATACAGGATGCGGTCAGGATGATATTGATACTCCGGGATGCCCAGGCACTTGATGCACAGGCGCCCGTTGGTGATGGGGTTGCTCTCGTCCCCCTCGATGTCGACAAGCTTGCCGTCCTTGACGTGCAGGATGGCTCCACACGCTGCGCCGTGGCAGCCTGGCGCAGACCATACGTTCGTGCGAACGTAGTAATCGTCGTCGGTGCCGACCCGATACTCGCCTTCTGGAATCTGCATGTTACACCCTCTCTTCATTGATCATTGGATTTCCCTGCTTTTCCGGAGCTTTCCGGCACCTCAAAGCATGAAGAAATCTGGCGTCATGAGCCAAAGGAAGAAACGGAATGGGAGCATGAACTTTTTGCGCGGAACGCGCGATTCAAATTATCGATTCGAAGGATAAATTCGAGAACCTTGCCCGGCATCGGCGCAATTATGCAAGGCAAAGGGGCTTATGGGGTTGTGCGCGGGCAATCGCCTCAACGCATGCGAGATTCGTTGTTAGAAAGAAACTCGCAGAACCCTTTCAATGCGGGGTTGTCGTCGGCTCCACGGACCAGCACAACCGATCGCACCGCGAAATCCTCATCGTCGAAATAGCGGACGACCATATCGTCTCGAGAGCTTATGCGCTCGTCGCTTTTCAGGCCATCCGTGACCAGGTATACGCACCTGGAAGGCGCCTCGAAGAAGAAACTCGCCTGCGAAGTGGGGTTGAACCGGTAGTATTGCGGCTTGAAGCCGCGCCTCGCGCACATCGCGCTTATCGATTCTTCGAGCGGGTGTGCGAGCTCCATGCTGCACATGATGGGTACTCCCTGGAGATCTCTTGGCACGAGAGGCTTTTTCCTCGCGAGCGGATGGTCTACATGGCACCAGAGAATAACGGGTTCCACAATAAGCGGGAACCGCAAGGTCTTCCCATCATCGACCACGCTTTCGCTTTCGAGGGGCGCGTAATCGATGGCGACGTCAATCAGCCCTTCGTCGAGAGATTCGCGTGCGGTTTTATAAGGCTCGTTTCTCAAGGTGAAATGGAAGGGGACTTCGCTGGCCTTTGCGTAATGCTGCATAGCGGCCGAGAGCTCTCGCATGGCCCCCGAGAAGATGTGCGGGTCCCAGACGACAATCTCGCATCCACTGCCTTTGTCGGCGCGCTTGCATTCTTCGACGGCTCTGTTGAATCGGCCCAGAACGTCGACTGCCCCATTATAGAAAGATATCCCAGCAGGTGTGAGCCGCGCCTTGCCTTGCCGGTTTATCAGGCTTACCCCCAGCTCGGTTTCCAGGGCAATCAGATGCTTGCTCAAGGTCGACTGGGAGATGTGCAGCTGCTTTGCGGCAGCTTCGAACGTCTTGTTATCCGCCCAGACCGCAAACTCCTCAAGCAAGCTAATCTGCATTACAACCCCCCTTACCTAAGTGCAGCATCGGCAAGGGCGCCAATGCTGCACAGCGATTCGCATTCGTTGCTATGTTATCCAAACTCTCCTGGTTTAACGCGGCAAGAAGCAGCTAACTTTCCCGTGGTCGAGTTCCGCCATGCGCCGGCCGAGATCCTCAAGCGGCAGGATCTCGATTACTTGCGCTAGACAGTGAAGCTCGCAGGCGGCCTTCTTCCCCTCGGCGCGACGCTCCTCGCACAAGTCGCACAGGCGCGAGGGAACCGGCACAAAATCCCATTCCCATTCGCCCGCGAGCCGTTTGGGTCCGATTTGTTCGACAAGAATCCCCCATTCCTCGAGGGTCAGGCCTTTTTCTTTTCGGCACGAGACCTCGCACGACTTGCAGCCGGTGCACAGGCCGTAATCGATGAGCATTCCATATCGCATGTCCGCCACCCTCTCTAGTCGTCGAGCGAATCGACGCGTTCGATTTTGCAGATGCCGTTCTTGTACGGCGCGCCATAACCCGTGATGCCCGTGCTCTCATGTGGAATGAGGTTGTTGGCGTTGGCTTTCCACACGCCGTACAGGTTGGGCGCCTCGCCGTCCTGCTCGGGGAACCACCAGCCGTGCTCCACGTGGATGAACTTGTCGTTGACCGTCTCGTTGAGCGAAGCTTTCTGCACCATGTGGCCCTGCGGTGTGGTGACGCGTACCCAATCACCTTCGGAGATACCGAAGCGCGCTGCCACATCCGGGTGAATGCTCACGAGCGGCCAGGGGTGCATGGCGCGCATACTCGGCACTTGGCGATGCTCGGAGTGGAACATCGAGATGTTGCGCCCGCCGGTCGTGTAGTACAGCGGGTACTCATCGGCAAGCTCGGGCTTGGAGACGTGGCTAAACTCAGGCTCCTCGTAGTAGGGCACACCGCCTTCACCGTAATTCTCGAGCACGATGGAGCGCAGCTCGACCATGCTGGTCATGGTGTCGAAGCCCGGCTCACCGTCGGGTCGCAGCAAACCCTTTTCGTACTTGCGGTACTCGTAGCCTGCCATTTTGGCAGGGACGTCGCGCACGTCGTCCAAACCAAAATCGTAGTTTGCGCGAAGTTGCTCGTCAAAGAACTGGTCGACCGAATCGAAGCGCTCCCAGAGCTCAGGGCGCAACCGCTTGCCCATGTCGATGAGGATTTCCAGATCGCTCTTCGTATTGGGATTGTCGAGCGCCTTGTTCATGGCGCCGATGAAGTGCTGGTTGCG
>DFIX01000018.1 GCA_002371495.1 Eggerthellaceae bacterium UBA3686 | reverse complement strand
GGGCAGAAGCTTGCGATTACGGTCAAGTCCAATAGCGCAAACGTGCTCTATGACGGCAACAAGCATTCCGTTAGCGGATTCGATGCGCTGATGTTTGCGGTTGGCGGTGCGACCTTTGCGGTCGAAGGGCTCGAGGCGGGCGTTTCGGGCATCGACGCGGGTGAATATGCGAACAGCATCACCGGCACGGCGCTCGTGCGTGACGCGGCTGGTAACGACGTGACCTCGCAGTTCCGGGTTGGGACCGAAGAAGGGACGCTGACCATCGGCAAGCGCTCCGTCACGCTGCGCTCGGCAAGCGCAAGCAAGGTCTATGACGGCGCCGCACTTACGGCCCAGACCGTGGCCGTCGAGGGCGATGGCTTTGCGGCAGGCGAAGGTGCCGCGTATGACGTGACGGGTTCGCAGACGCTGCCCGGTAACTCGAACAACACCTTCACTTATACCCTTAACGCCAACACCAAGGCCGACAACTACACGATCGCCGATCCTGCTTACGGTACGCTCACGGTGAGCAGCCGCGCGGCTGCGGGCACGCTGTACCAGATAGAGCTTGCGCCCAACTCGCTGAACCCGGTTTACAACGGCCAGGAGCAGAGCGTGAGCGGCTTCGAGCAGATTACGTTCGAGTTTGACGGACGCACTTACACGGTCGAGGGCGTAACCGCTTCGGCGGCCGGCACCGATGCGGGTACCTACCCCGTCGTCGTAACCGGCACGCCCGTCGTGCGCGACGCTGATGGCAACGATGTAAGCAGCGAATTTGCCGTTACGGTGGCGGGCGATTCCAAGCTCGTCATCGGCAAGCGCGCCGTTGAGCTGACCTCGGCAACCGCGAGCAAGACCTACGACGGCCAAGTGCTGACGGACGGCACCGTCACCGTCGGCGGTCAGGGCTTCGTCGAGGGCCAAGGCGCCACCTATAACGTTACGGGCTCGCAGCTCGTGCCGGGCACCTCGGCCAATGCCTTCACGTATGCGCTGGACGAAGGCACGAACGCCCAGAACTACACGATAACGACCAAGCAGGGCACGCTGACGGTGAGCGACCGTTCGGCAAGCGAGCGCTTTGCCATAACGGTTAGGGCTAATTCGGGTACCGAGCTGTACGACGGTACCCAGAAGACGGTCGAGGGATTCGAGCAGACGACCTTCACGGTTGCCGGCAACGAGTTCACGGTCGGCGGCATGGACGCGCACGTGGACGCGACCGATGCCGGCACCTATGCAAACGTCGTTTCCGGCGCTCCGGTCGTGCGCGACGCCGCCAACAACATCGTGACGGGCCAGTTCAACGTCACGACCGAAAACGGTCAGCTCGTCGTTCAGAAGCGCACCGTAGTGCTGACTTCGGCGACAGACTCGAAGGAGTACGACGGCAATGCGCTGACCAACGACGAAGTTACGGTCGCAGGCGACGGCTGGGCCGATGGTGAAGGCGCGACCTACCAGGTAAGCGGTTCGCAAACGCTCGTGGGCAGCTCCGAGAACACCTTTAGCTACACGCTCGGACAGAACACGAAGGCAGCCAACTACGATATTAGCCAGAATCCCGGCACGCTGACGATCGTGAATCGCGATGCCCCGCTGCGGATCGAAGTTCAGGCAAATTCTGGCGTGTTCACCTACGACGGCGCAAGCCACGAAGCGACGGGCCTGGTTACCGATACGTTTACGGTCGAGGGCAACACGTATACGGTATCTGGCCTCACCGCGAAGGCTTCGGCAACCGACGTGTCGCTCGTCGGTGGCGAAGTTGCGAGCATCACCGTCAACGTCACGGGTACCGCGATCGTTTCCGATGCGCAGGGCAACAACGTGACGGATCAGTTCGCCGTCGGCGTCGCGCCTGGCGCGTTGACCATAAACCCGCGTCCGGTGACGCTGACATCCGCTTCGGCCGATAAACCGTACGACGGCATAGCGCTAACTGCGGACGAGGTTACGGTCTCCGAGGCAGAAGGCGTAGGGTTCGTAGCGGGGCAGGGCGCCACGTATAGCGTGACCGGCGCCCAGACCCTCGTCGGCAGTTCCGAGAACACCTTTACGTATACGCTCAACAACGGCACGAGCGCTTCGAATTACGTCGTCACCACGGTTCCCGGCACGCTGACGGTCAACGCCCGCTCGGCGGCAGACCGCTTCCCCGTGAGCGTCAGCGCCAATTCGGGCGCGTTCACATACGACGGCACGGCCAAGACCGTTGAGGGCTATGCGGCATCGGGCGCGGCGGCCGAGGAGGGGGTCATCCGCGCGGCAAGCGCTGAGCCCACGCGGTTCTACGTGGGCGGCGCGTCCTTTACGGTGCGCGGGCTCGAGGCATCTGCGACGCATTCCGACGTGCTTCTGAGCAATGGCGCCGTCGGGTCGTACCTCGTCGAGCTTCGGGGCACGCCCGTCGTGATCGATTCGCAGGGCAACGACGTGACCGACCAGTTTGCCGTCACGGTTTCGAACGGCAACCTTACCATCAACCCCAAGGACGTTTGGGTGACGACCGGTTCGGCGACCAAGGCGTATGACGGCACTCCGCTCACCAATGTCGAGGCTGATGTCGACGGTCTTGCCGACGGGCAGAACGTCATTATTACGACAAGCGGCGAGCAGGTCGAGGTCGGTTCGTCTGCTAACTCCTATAGCATCGAGTGGGGTTCTGTAAACAGCGGCAATTACCTTGTTTCCGAAAACCTGGGCTCGCTTGAAGTGACTACCAACCCGACTCGTATCACGCTTACCGCGCCCAGCGCCACGAAGGCCTACGACGGCCAGGCGCTTGTCGCTGACGGCACGGGCGATGTGGCTGTCGTGGCCGAGGGCTTGCCCGCTGGGTTTACGGTTAACGCTTCTGCGAGCGGATCGCAAACCGATGCAGGCTCGTCCGAGAACGTCGTGAACGAGGACTTCGCCATCCTGAATGGGGCTGGCGAAAACAAGACGGCCAACTTCACGAACGTGCAGCGGGTCGCGGGCACGCTGACTGTCGACCCTGCGGCCGTGAACGTTGTTGCCAACTCGGCGGCGAAGGTGTTTGGCGAGGCCGATCCTGAATTCGCCGCTGACGTGAGTGGTCTTGTGGGCTCCGACTCGGTCGAGTATACGGTTACGCGTGAGCCCGGCGAAGAAGTCGGCACGTACGCCATCACGCCGTCCGGCGAAGCCGTCCAGGGCAACTACGCAATTGCGTACGAGCCTTCGACGTTCGTCATCACGGCGGCTGCGATGAACGACCCCGAAAGCCCGGCGAGCCTCGTCGAGCGCTTTACCATCGAGGGCCCGGCTGACGAAACGTATGACGGAACGGCTAAGGAGCCTGGCGTGATCATTACCGATTCGCAGACCGGGCGCGAGCTGGTCGAGGGTGTCGACTACGAGGTCGAGTACACCGACAACGTCAACGCTGGCATGGCGACCGTCACGATTCGCGGCATTGGCGGTTACTCCGGTACGATCACGCGCACCTTCACGTTGTATCGCGCCCAGCTGACCATTGCCACACCGAGCGCCACCAAGGTCTATGACGGACAGCCGCTCACGGCGACCGACGGCACCTTTACGGGCTTGGTTAACGGCGAGACGGCAAGCTTCGAGGTCACGGGCTCGCGCGTGGCCGTCGGCCAGAGCACCAACGACTACCGGATCGTTTGGGGCGGCACGGCCCTGCAGGACAACTACCAGATCAGGGCCGAGAACGTGAGCCTTGGTACGCTGACGGTCACGGCTCCGCCGGCTGCGGCCGAAACAACGACGCCTGAAGGCGGAACGCCCGAGGGCGGCACTCCCGAGGGCGCGGGCGTCGAAGGCACGAGCCCCGAAGCTGCAGACGCAGGTGCCGGAGCTGGCGCCGGCGCTGGCGCGGCTGCGGCGCAGGCGCCCACCGCAACGCCTGCGGCACCGGCGGCTCTTCCGACTCCGGCCGAGACGGGCGAGGACGGCGCAGTGGCCGGAATCGCCGGCGTTGTGGGCCCGGCGGCTGGCGCGCTTGGCGGTGTGACCGAGGTCTTGGACGACGCCAATCCGCTCGCCCAGTCGATAAGCGATGACGGCAATCCGCTCGGGCGCGGCGCTGGTGCCGGCAGCCTGTCGCTGTTCGACATCCTGGCCACGGTGCTGACGGTCGTGCTCTGCGCGATCATGCTCGTCGGCGTGTTCGGACGCCGCAAGAAGGATGACGACTCTTACGAGAGCGCCGATGCGGTATCCGATAGCGACGAGGAGCAGACGCAGACGGTCAAACGTCGCCGCGTCCTGCGCATTGCGAGCGTCGTGCCCGCCGTGGTCGCAGTGGTGCTGCTGTTCGTAACGCAGGACTTCACGGCCCAGTTCGTCATCTTCGACGGATGGTCGGTGCTGTTCGGCATCATCGCGCTGGTGCAGGTGCTCATCATGGTGCTTGCACGCAAGCGCCATGAGCGCAACGATGGCGAAAGCGGCGAGAGCGGCCCTGCCCCGGCGGCGGCATAGCTCATGTCCTGGTAGCGATAGGCCTAGTAACAAGGTGGCGGGGTTTCGGCCCCGCCGCCTTTTGCGCAAATGACAATTTGGGGAGACTCCCCTTTTTGGCATCCATCGGGAAGAAACGCACCCTAACCGCATATCCGATGCATGCGGGCCCTTCGCTGTACCAGATGCACGGTTAGGGTGCGTTTCCCGATGAGCGTCAGAGAGGGTCTCTTCAAACCGTCATTCAATGCTTTAAGCTTTTCCGATATCGCTTTGCGAAGGAGGGCGGAGAGGCTGGATAGGAGTATTTCACCTGACTCCTTCTATTGAATATGGCGGTGGCGAGCCTTTCTGATATCGCGTAAACATGTTTCATTGCGGCCCTGCGTCTGGATAATACGGTAGAATTGTCAGCGTCATTTCCAAGAGGGAAAGGGAGCCGGAATGGCTAAGAAGAACAAGTTCAACTATTTTGACGCGTTCGAAAAGCAGGTCGAGATCGCGGCCGAAGAGGCGGACGTCCTCATCGAGGCGATCGAGGGATTCACGACCGCCGAAGACATGAAGCCCATACTCGAGAAAGCACATGAGATCGAGCATCGCGGTGACCTGGTCAACCACGAGATCCGCACGTACGTTTCAACCGATTTCATCACGCCCATCGAGCGCGGTGACATCGTCGAGCTGGCGCAGCGTCTCGATGATGTAACCGACAACATCGAGGGCATCATCCAGCGTTTCTATATGTTCGATGTGCATTTCATGCACTCGCAGGCGATGGAATTCGCAGTCATAATCAAGAAGAGCCTGAAAGCACTGGCCAAGTCGATGGATTCGTTCCGCGAGTTCAAGAAGGTCAAGAAGATTCGCTCCATGGTCCAAGACGTCAATGATCTCGAGGAGCAGGCAGACGTCCTGTACCAAGATACCATCAGGGCGCTCTATACTGTGGACGCCACAGAAGACGCTGTGCGCGTCGAGGTGTGGTCGCGGCTCTTCGATCGGCTCGAAGCCTGCGTCGACAGCTGCGAAGCTGTAGCCGATACCATGGCAACCATCATGCTCAAGAACGTTTAACGTGAGGAAATCGATTTTCGTACCACATTCGGACTAGAGAGCGGACTATGTCTTTAATCGTGTGTAAGTTCGGAGGCACGTCGGTTGCCTCGCCCGAGCGCATTCGCAACGTTGCCAAGCGCCTGATTGCGCGAAAGCAAGCGGGCCATCAGGTCGTAGCCGTCGTGTCTGCCATGGGCAAGACCACCGATGAGCTGGTGGGTTTGGCAGCGGCTGTGAACGATAACCCGCCTACGCGCGAGATGGATCGCCTGCTGTCGACCGGCGAGCAGGTCAGCATGTCTCTTTTGGCGATGGCGATCGAGGCGCGCGGGTATCAGGCAATGTCGTTTACCGGGCGTCAGGCGGGCATCGTCACCGACAACACCCACAACAAGGCCAAGATCGTGAGCGTCGATTCCAAGCGTATCCTGCAAGCGCTCGAAGACGGTTACATCCCAGTCGTGGCCGGTTTTCAGGGGATTGACGCTAACGGCGATATCACGACACTGGGGCGCGGAGGCTCTGACACGACCGCGGTGGCGGTGGCCTGGGGTATCAATGCCGATGTGTGTGAGATTTATTCGGACGTTGATGGCGTGTACTCGGCCGACCCGCGCATTTGCCCGCATGCCCGCAAGCTCGACGAGATCAGCTACGACGATATGCTCGAGATGGCGGGTGCCGGGTCGGGCGTGCTGCAGATGCGCGCCGTCGAGTTCGCCCGCAAGTTCAACGTGGTCATTCATTCGCGCTCGGCGTTCAGCGAGGCCGAGGGCACGTACGTCAAGGAGGGATGCGACATGATGGAGGAAGCCGTCATCACCGGCATCGCGCACGATACATCCGAGGTCAAGGTCACCATCCGCGGCGTACCCGATGCCACCGGCATTGCGGCCAAACTGTTCAGCTCGCTTGCGGGCAACGCGGTGAACACCGACATGATCATCCAGAACATCTCGGAAGACGGCAAGACTGACATCTCGTTCACATGCCCGGCGGCTGATCTGGTGCGCGCCAAAGAGACGCTCGACCGCATCGTGCCCGAGATTCAGGCACGCGAGGTCGACATCGACGAGTCCATCGGCAAGGTCAGCCTGGTGGGCACGGGCATGAAGTCCACTCCTGGCGTAGCGGCCAAGGCCTTCACCGTGCTCGGGGATGCGGGGATTAACATCCTCGCGATTTCGACTTCGCCCATCCGCTTGTCGGTCGTGGTAGACGGTGCCCAGGTGGCAGATGCCGTGCGTGCTCTGCATACCGCCTTCGATCTTGACTCCGACGAAGTCTTCGAAGAGACGCAGCTCTCCGCCGAGGAAATCGCCGCCAAGATGAACAAGGGCCGCTAACGTGCAAAAGGGGCTTGACCCTTTTATACGTTATGCGTCAACGGGTGTTAAACGAGCAGAATGTGAAAAAGGGGTCTGACCCCTTTTTCACATTTTGGTAAAGCATGGAGCGCAGTTGTTCGCTCGCACACTCATGCTATTATGATTCGCGCATGTCAAACGGCCCTTGCAGGTGCAAGTGGCCACGAGGACCCGCGTGCGCCCATCCGCGCGCCGGGAAAAGGAGGGCTCATATGTCCAAAGGTACTTACACATTCACGACCCCTATTTACTACGTCAACGCGGCGCCGCATCTGGGTACGGCTTACACGACCATCGCGGCCGATACCGTGGCGCGTTACCAGCGCATGAACGGCTATGACGTGGGGTTCGTCACCGGCATGGACGAGCACGGCCAGAAGGTCGCCGATACCGCTGCCGGCAAGGGCATGACCCCGCAGGAATGGTGCGACTCGATGGAGCCGGCTTTCCGCGACACGTGGGATCTGCTCAACATCACCTATACCGATTTCGTGCGCACTTCGAGCGAGCGCCAGACGCGCACCGTGCAGAAGTTCTGGAACGATCTGTACGAGAAGGGCTATCTGTACAAGGGCAGCTACGAGGGCTGGTACTGCGTGCACGAGGAAACGTACTACGCCGAGAGCGACCTCGAGAAGAACGAGGACGGCGAGTTCGTATGCCCCGACTGCAAGCGTCCCGTGCAGCTCATGGCTTCAGGCGAGGAGAACTGGTTCTTCAAGCTGTCGGAATTCCAGCAGCCGTTGCTCGACTTCTACGAGTCGCATCCTGATTTCATCCGCCCCGAGACGCGCCGCAACGAAATTGTGACGTTCGTGGAAGGCGGGCTGAAGGACCTTTCCATCAGCCGCTCGACGTTCGACTGGGGTGTGCCGCTGCCGTTCGACGAGGGGCATGTGGCATATGTGTGGGCCGACGCGCTGCTCGCGTACTTCACGGGGATCGGCTATGCCGATCCCGAGCGTGAGGGCGAGTTCGAGACACGCTGGCCCATGCAGTACCACTTCGTGGGCAAGGACATCACACGTTTCCACTGCGTCATCTGGCCGGCCATGCTGCTGGCGGCGGGTCTGGAGCCGGCGCACACCGTGTTCGGGCACGGCTTCCTGCTGACCAAGGGCGAGAAGATGTCGAAGTCCAAGGGCAACGCGCTTTCCCCGCAGGATATGGTGCGCGTGTTCGGCGTGGACGCCTACCGCTACTACTTCATGAGCGACGTGCAGTTCGGCCATGACGGCTCGATCAGCATGGAGCGCATGGTGCAGGTGTACAACAACGAATTGGCCAATACTTGGGGCAACCTAGTCAACCGTGTGTTCAACATGACCAAGAAGTACTTCGGCGGCATCGTGCCTGCCGTTAACCCCGATTTGGCGGGCGGCCCGATGAAGGAGAGCAATCCGCTGCGCGACATCGTTGACGGCCTGTATGCGGAATACGACCGCTGCATGAGCGAAGTCGACTTCACGGGCGCGGTTGCCGCCGTGCAGAAGCTCGCCCAGGCAGCCAACCTCTACGTCGACGAGATGGCGCCGTGGGCGTTGGCAAAGGGCTGCAAGAGCGAGGTCGACGCCGAACGCGTCGAGGCGGGTGCCAAGCTTTCGGCCGTCATGTTCAACCTGCTCGAGGCCATCCGCATCATCGCGCTGTACCTGGCGCCGCTTGCACCCAATACGTCGGCCGAGGTGTGGCGTCGTTTGGAGCTGGGCGCGCCTGTCGACGTGACCGACATCGAGGCCGCGACCGCTTGGGGCCAGCTGCCCGTCGGCAACCACGTGGAGGTCGGCGATCCGCTGTTCCCGCGCCTCGACGTCGACGAGCTCGATCTCGACGCCGAATAATGTGAAAAAGGGGTCAGACCCCTTTTTCACATTGAAATAGCTTTCCCCTGGGGTAATCGGTTGCCTCGGGGGAAAGTGGTTCTTTAGCATGTTACGGAGCCTTGATGTCTGACCGGTTGAAGATACCGCCTGAGCGCGATTTCGGGTTTTACCAGCGCCGCAAGCACGATAAGTGGCGCGCGGTCGCGCCACCCGCACCGGCGCTTGAAGGGCCGGTGGCCGATTCGCATGCGCACATTCACATGTTGCCCGAGCCAGCATGGGAGCTCGTGCGATGCGCTGCCAACAACGTGCGCTTCGTGTGCGAGATTTGCGATCCGTCGGAAGATGAGTTGGATGTTCCGGAGACCGTCGAGCAGTGGACGCGCGATGCGCGCGCAGCTTTGCGAGCGTGCGAAAGTAGTGGGACCGAACTTGAGGTTGCGGATGCCCGGCTGGCGGTTGAGGAAAGCGATTCGCAAGAGCCGCCCTGTGCGTTCGAGTCGTTTGAATTGCCCGAGGTGCGCATTTCCGCGGGCGTGCATCCGCATAACGCAAAGTTATACGATGATGAGGTGGAGATGCGGTTGCGGTCATGGCTCGCAGCGCCTCAGACGGTGGTCCTTGGCGAAATCGGGCTGGACTACCACTATGATCTTTCGCCCCGCGACGTGCAGCGCGACGTGTTTCGCCGCCAGATTCGCATGGCTAAGGAGCTCGGGTTGCCCATTGCCTTGCACTTGCGCGGTAGCGCCGAAGAGCTGCCGTCGGGTGAGCCGGCGCCGAGCAACGCGCATGCCGAGGCGTTTGGGATCTTGCGGGAGGAAGGCTTTCCCGAGCGGGGAACCATCCTTCACTGCTGTGCGCTTCCACCCGATGAACTGCGGCCTTGGGTCGAAGCCGGTTGCTACATTGCCTATGGCGGCGCGATCACATTCAAGAATGCCGACGCGGCCCGCGAGGGGGCGCGAATCGTTCCGGAAAACCGCCTGCTGCTCGAGACGGATTCGCCCTACATGACACCCGAGCCCATGCGCGGTGCTGCCTGCACGCCGGCGCACGTCATCTTCACAGCTGCCCGACTCGCCGAAGTTCGCGGCATTGCCGCAGGCCCCGATCGCGAGCAATTCCTTGCCCGTCTCTTTGAGAACACAGCTCGTTTCTTCGGCGTATAAGCGAAAGAAGGAAGCAATGAGGATACCCCCCTTGCTTCCTTCTTTGCTTTCTGCCAGCCCAGCTTATCAGCTTGCCTTAGGATATGATTTCGTAAGACGTTAGGAGGAACCGATGGCCGCGTTCGATAACATGTATATGTATGTGAAGCCAGGATGCCCGTACTGCATGAAAGTGGACCGCTTTCTTAATCAAGCGGGCATCCAGATAGAGCACCGCAGCGTTACCGAGGGCACGAATGCTCAAGACCTGCGCGCAATCGGGGGCAAAGTGCAATCGCCGTGCCTCATCGTTGATGGTAAGGCGATGTACGAATCCGACGACATCATTGCTTACCTGAAAAATGTGTAAAAAGGGTCTGACCCCTTTTACACATTTTGGGAATGGAGGGACATGAAACGAGTCATCATCGTGGGGTCGCCGCGCTCGAACGGCCGCAGCGCGCACTTGGCCGAGATGCTGTTCGAGGCCAATATCGACGAGCGCCCCGAAGACGAGCTGTTTCTGGTGCCTGTAAGCGAGATCGAAGTTGGTTTCTGCATAGGGTGCAATGCTTGCCGGCAAAAGTCCGAGGTCATATTCAAGAACGACGACGGCGACGAGGTGAGCGAGCGACGCCATCGCTGCGTGTTCGATGACGACATGCAGACTGTTTACGACCTGCTCGACGAGGCGGACGTTTTGACGGTCGTGAGCCCGGTGTATTTCAGCGGCGCGCCCGCACCTATGAAGTGCCTGATAGACCGTCTGCAGCCTTACTTCTGGGAATACCGCGAGAACGGGCCGCGCTTGCCCAAACGGCCGCTCGACCTGCACGTCATCGGCGAAGGGGGCGACCCGCACGGTTACGATCCGCTAATCAGCGAAATCAAAGGGCCGCTGGCCCTTGCCGGCTTTGGTCTTGAGCGCATTTACGATTGGGTCGGCAAGATCGATTCCGATGGCGAAATTATGCAAGAAGCCGAGGTGCGCGAGGTTGCCGCCAAGCCGGCGGCTGCGAAGTTGGGGGCTTCGACTTCTGAGGTGGCCGAAGTTGCAGATTTCGAGCCGGCGGAAGGCGGGGTTCCGACTGCGCGCGACGCGGTTGCGGTGAGGGGCGGACAGGTTAAAACAAGGCCGCGCCCGAAGTTGAGCTTCTCGGAAAAGGGCGCATCGGGCGGCAAAGCGCGCTCCTCAAGCGCGTCGCACAAACCTAGCGCGCAAAAACAGGGCTCGACCGCACAGGGGAAATCCGGTCGGGGCAGCAAGGCGAGTTCTGCTGGCGGACCTGCTGCGCGCGGCAAAAAATCAGCCTCCCGAGGAAGATCCGGGCAAGGCGGAAGCGCTCGTGCAGGTGCAGCCTCCAAGGCAGATCGGGCGACGAGCAAGGCCAAGCCCCACGCTAAGGGCAAAGGCGGGCATCGTGGGTAGCGCCGGTAATCGCTTGTCGCCCTATGCGACGCCGTCGGCTACGCGCGAGGTGCTCGAGCGCCACGGCCTGTACACGAAGTATGCCCTTGGGCAGAACTTCCTGGTGAATGATGACGTCGTGCGCAAAATTGTGGAACTTGCCGACATGGGCCCAGAAGACCATGTGCTCGAGGTCGGCCCCGGCATCGGCACGTTGACCTCGGCGCTTCTTCAGAAAGCGGGGCGCGTGACCGCCGTCGAGATGGACCACGACCTGCCGGCGGTTCTGCGCGACACGTTGGCGCCTTGGCTCGGGCGCTTTACCCTACTCGAGATGGACGGGCTCGACCTGACGCGCGACATCCTCGAACAGGTTGCCATCGATAGGGCTTCGAATGCTGTCGAAAACTCGTTCGTGGCTCTGGTTGACGCTAAAAAAGACGCTGATAGGGCACCGAAATCTTCCGTTGGGGCTTCGGGTGCATCCGAGTCTCTGCCGCAAGGCACGCCGCCGATTCCCAACAAGCTGGTATCGAATCTTCCTTATGCGGTGGCGGCTACCCTTGTGCTGGATTATCTCGAGCGTTTCAACTTTCTGGAAAGCGCTACCGTCATGGTGCAGAAGGAAGTGGCCGATCGCATGATGGCAAAGCCGGGCACCAAGGCGTACGGCGCTTATACCGTGAAGCTTGCGCTGCATGCGAACGCCGCGGGCCGGTTCGCGGTAGCGCCTGGGAATTTCTTTCCACCGCCCCATGTGGAAAGCGCGGTCATTCGCCTGGACCGCGTTCTCGCGTGTGACGCCGATGGGCGGCCGTTGACGGCCGAAGAGCTGCATGCGGCTTGCGCTATGGCCGACGCCGCTTTCGCTACCAGGCGAAAGACGCTTTCCAATTCGTGCAAGACGTATTTCTCGGGCGACCCCGACAGCGTAGCACGACTTCCCCAGCTCTTCGAGCAAGCGGGCGTCGACCCGCGTCGTCGCGGCGAAACTCTCGCGCTCGACGAGTTCGTGCGCCTCGGCAAAGCGTATGCGGCAGCGAGGAAGACAACGGGGGCGTAAGATATTGTCTTATGACGCCGGCGCTGCGCACGGCGATCGGCTATATGTAGCAAATGTCATAATTGGGGACTGTCCCTAGTTATGACATCGATCCTGCAAACTGGTAATTCCACGCTGGATCGGTCAGCTCCCATTACGACGGCTTGCGAGAAGACAACGGGCTACGCCCCCGTTGTCTTCTTCGTGTTTTTGCAGCTCGGCGCGATGTATTCCCATATAATAGGAACGTTTTACAGTCAAGACGTTA
>DFIX01000022.1:30699-64704 GCA_002371495.1 Eggerthellaceae bacterium UBA3686 | reverse complement strand
GACCCCCAAAATCTTTACGCCGTGTCGTTATCATCTATCTTGCTCACGACACGCTCACGAATGTGCCTCAAATGTGCCTCAGTTTGTGCCTCACCAGCCCACGCACATCCCGAAGCCCTCGTAGCAAAAGAAAAAGACCAGCTCATCGAGGAACTGGTCTTTCGATTTATGGTGGGCGTTACAAGATTTGAACTTGTGGCCTCTTCCGTGTCAGTTATCTAAGGCGCAGGCCAGAGAAAACCATCGAGGACAGTTTAACACAATTTAGCCATTATTACCTGCACTTTTAGGACTGTATAGAAATCATCAAGACTGGGTGGTACAATTGGGACAACAACTTTTGGTGTCCTTTTGGTGTCCTAGTTTGGTGTCCTAGAGCGGAGGTATCAGGCTATGAAATACACGCATTACACGAGCGCGAGCGTACGGAAACGCAAGGGCAAAGGCTGGCAGGGAATCCTCAAATACAAGGACGAAGACAACAACTGGAAGTCCAAGTACAAGAGCTTCCCCGATGCCGAACTTAAGCGCGAAGCGACTGCTGCACTGGCCGAGTGGCGCGAGAAGGAGGAGCGTGCTTGGCACGAAAGCCGCGGCGATGCGAGGGTCCTTGCATCAACGGTAGCCGAGTACGTCGAGCACCACATCGAGACGCTCGAGAAGACGGAATCTGCCGCGAAGTCGACAACCACGGGCTACCGCTTCATGCTCGCTCACATCAAGGCCGACCCCATCGGCAACGTGTCCATCGACGAGCTGACCGCAGAGGACGCCGAGCGTTGGATTGGCAACATGCTCTCGACCGGCAAGTCGGCCGCGACCGTGCGCAAGGCGTTCAACGTCCTGCACGTCGCCGTGCGCCATGCGGTCGAGGTGCACCGCCTTCCCTACGACCCCCTTTCGGCGGTCAAGCGCCCGAAGCTGCCCAAGAAGGAGCCGAACTCGCTGGACACCATGCAGCGCGCACGCTTGGTGTCCTACCTGGATGCGACGGGGTGCTCGCCCGTGAACATCGCCATTTCGCTGGCCCTCTACACCGGCATGCGCGAGGGCGAGGTGTGCGGGCTCCGCTGGGCCGACGTCGACCTCAAGACGAAGACCCTTCACATCCGCCGCACCATCGCACGCGACGGATCGCGCACCTATGTGAAGGAGCCGAAGACGGCTCGCTCGATGCGCAACATCCCCATCGATCAGTCCCTTGCCAACCTGCTGACGCAGCGCAAGGACGCGGTTAACGCCGAGTGCTCGGTGGCGGGCATCAAGTTCTCGGATGACATGTACGTGGTGGGCGGCATCGGTGACGGCATCAGCTACGCCTACATGGACCCGCACTTCCTCTGGCAGTCGTGGAAGGCAATTGCGAAGTCGCTCGACCTGAAGGGGACGCAGGGCAAGGTCCCCACGTTCCACGATCTTCGCCATACGTATGCGACTGCTGCCATCGCCAACGGCGCAGACGTGAAGAGCGTGCAGGGGCTTCTCGGCCACGCGTCAGCCAAGACCACGCTCGACATCTACGCCGGCAACGACGACGAAGCGATGCGCAAGGCGGCTGAGAGCACTGCGGCTGCGATGCGCGAGGTGCCGGACGGAGCGAAGGTATTCGGGGCGGCGGTATCTACGTCGTAGCCACACCCCGAGCTACATGGTTACGGGCGGGTCGATATTGATTGAGGATGTGACGGCCCGCCCATCTCTGGGATTTGCAACAGGAGCATAACGATGGCAAGAGCGATCTGGGATATGTGGGACTTCAAAGAGGTTGAGATCGACCTGCGAGACCATGCGAGAGAAAACGGCCTTGAATACGATGAGAGACACCCCCTCTCCATCTTGCCGGGCAATGCGGCAAAGAAGGCGCTCGACGCAATCGGCGGCACATATGCCGAGATCGCTGAGCTCATGCCCGCCAACATCAAGACAGTGTCGGGATGGTTTGCGCCGGGAAGAAAGCCGAGCAGAAGCGTTGTGGCCCACAACATCATTCCCGCTCTATGCGAAATGTACGTGCGGCACACCAATGCAAACGCCTTCCGCTTCATTTTCGACCAGGGGGAATACATCAGCGAAGGCAAGAGGCCATCCAAGAGCTACACGCTGATGGTTCAAGGGCGCGTATTTCTCCTGCTAACCACGGGCTTGGACGTTAACGACGAGGATCGAGCCAAGTCGATGGCGCGCAGTCTGGACATCTACCATCGGGGCGTAATCAGGTACGCAGCGGCTTATCTCGATGACGACGAGCTCGCAAGTGTCGCAAGCGCGGCGTTGAACGCGCTCGTCGCCCATGCGAACCGGCCATCATCGGACAAGCAGTTCCCAGATGATATCACGGGCATGTACCGGCGAAATACATGGTTCTTCTACGCGGGATCATCGAATGAGAGCGCCATCTTCCCTGACACGCTCGAAACCTCGGCAGGCGATCAGGTAAAGCCCGACCCGGACGACTATCCCTATTTCGCTGGGGTCAAGCTCGGGTCCTCGGCCGATCATCATCACATAAGCGATATGAGCAACGCCAATATCGAACATTACATCGATTACATGGAGGAAGTCCTGAATCGCCGAGAAGCGGAGGAAGCCTATTACGAGCAGCATATGCGCGAGCAAGAACAGGCTGAAGCTGACGAGCGGTAGACATGGGGTAAACAATGATACGGATGCCCAACAACTTCAAGATCGACTGGGGCAAGTGGAGCTTCGAGGACATCGAGCATAACTTGGTTCGGAGGGCCCAGGAACTCGAAATTGAATACGATGAGAAGCACCCCTTCTCGTTCCTGCCGCCCGACACCCTCCAGAAAGCGCTCAAGGGCGTTGGCTCGGACTGCAAGCGGCTAGCTGAGCTGATGGGCGAAGAGGAGAAGACCGTCTATGGCTGGTTTAGGCCGACGCGAAACCCATCCCGGAAGCTCGTTGTAGAGCGTATCTTCCCTGGCCTTTGCGAGAGCAAGCTGGATTGGATGCCAAGGCAGACGCTCAAACTCTCGACTGCGATTTTCGACCATTACATAGAAGGAAAGCCCCTTTCCTCACAGCTTGTGGAAGAGGTCGAGCAACGGGTATCTACCATAATCCTCGAGGGCACCGACATGACAGACCAAGACTACGAGAAGCAGTTCTCGAAAGGCTTGGACGGCTTCAGGCGCTCCGCCATACACTTCGCCGCCGAATACCTCAACGACGAAGAGCTGGCAGACCTGACCCTTGCAGCCATAAGCAGGCTATACCTCCATCAAGCCAGGGCTGGACAGGCGGACGAACCCGATGAACTTTCGAAGTTCTGGCAGGAGATCGGATTCGATCCCTGGAAAGCTGCTGCGGCATCCTTCGACTTTGACGGCGAAGACCAACGCGACAAGCAGTTTGCTGTGCTTGGCATGCTTGATCGAGCATGCATCGAGCTGGATGTCTTTGGCGTCAAGAAGTACTTGGAGAGGACCGGACCGTCTGAACACGAGTTTCTACGCGACGAGCTTCGTGTGTTTGGGAAGAACTGGATTGACGACTACCCTTCGGATGAATGGCTCGACGATGAGGATTGGTGACGCCATGAGCCGTCAGGCTCACATCGCCTACACATAACGACGGTACGGCGGGAAAGAATTCGCGGGAAATCTAAGAATGAGACAGCTATAAGCGCTGTCTTAGTTGTCCCTGTTTTTCACACGGTGGCAAACTATGGAACACTATGACAACTTATGGCATCTTATGCAAAGTTACGCACCGCAGAGCCGTTCTTAGATAACTCCCAAAATCTAAGAAAATGCAGCGTTTACCTGCTCGTATGCCATTTGCGTCAGTTGTGACAACGTCGTATATTCAGGCTGCTAGCAGACAAAACGGACGTGCACGATCCGGCATTTCAACCTCAAGGAATGGAGGTCGCTATGTCCGCGATCAAAGAGACAACGAGCGCCAATCCGGCAAGCATAACCGGCTACACGCAGAACGAGATCGACGCCCTTCCCGCCATCATCGGCAAACACGAGGTGGCGCGAATCGCATGCGTGTCCGAGCGCACCGTGACGCGCGAGGCATGCAAGGGCAACCTTCACGGCAGCTTCCGGGTTGGCAACCAGTGGCGTTTCAACACGAATGCCATCTGTGCCCAGTTCGGCCAGGTTCGCTAGGTGGCGATACCGATGAGCCGGGCGGAAGATGCCGCCGGTGGCCGTATGCTTGGCGGCCAGACCACCGGCAGCGAGCTGGCAGACCAGGGGCCTACCTTGGTTGAATCATACAGGGCTGTCACGAATTGCACCAGCGATCAGTGGGACGAGCTCGACTGGAACGCTGTAATAGAAACCGACACCCCGGAAGAGGCAGAGGACGCCATCATGGCGATTCCCTGCTCAGCTGCTGCCGGAATCGGCGGCAAAGAGTGGGAGCAGATCGTCGAATCGTATGCGGTCGCGGGCGGTTCTCTCGATATTCTTTGCCAATGGTGCATAACAGACCCCGACGAGCAACGCGTAGACCTTGAACGGGCGGAGAACCTGTACAACGCCTTTTACGGCACTAGCGGCTCGATGACCAAGAAGACGCTGTTCTGGTACGCCTATCAGTACGGCTGGCGGGGCGGCGGGTCGAACCGGAAGAGGAGCGGAGCCAGGACAAAACCGAGAGACGAACATGAGCCCGACTTGCTCGGCGGCGCCGTTGGGCGCAAGCCCACCTCGCAGGAGATCGAGCAGGCGATCAAGGAAATCGACTTCGAGCTAGGAATCTCGCCTTCCGAACAGGCCGCAACATATCTGGAGACCCTTTTCTCGCCCGATGACCTCGTCTGCATCGTGAGGCGCGGCACTCCGAGCAAGAAGTGGCAAGGCAAATTCGACCCAGGAGAGGTGGGAGCGTTTCACCGTTGCGGTGACCTCGTGGCCAGGCTCAGGGAAGGCGTTGGCAACATGGACGGTGGCGAGGCGGGCGTCTGGATCTGCGTGAACGCGACCGATGGGATCAACCGCTCCTACAGCAAGGCGAACGGGTTCCACATCGTCGGATTCGCGAACGCGCTCGTGGAGTGCGACGAGGGCGACCTCGCTACGCAACTGGCTTGGTACCGCAGTCTCAATTTGCCTGTTCGCTGCGTCGTGTACTCGGGCGGCAAGAGTCTTCACGCCATCGTGGCAATCGATGCGTCCGACCACGAGACATACGCCAAACGCGTGAGGGCGCTCTTCTCCTATATCGAGCGCAGCGGGCTCGTCATGGACCAGCAGAACAAGAACTGCGGACGCCTGACCAGGCTCCCCGGCCCCATGCGTGACAACGTGCTCCAGAAGCTCGTCGTGGCGGAGCCCTTCGGTCCCGCAACCTGGGAAGAATTCGAAACGCTTGTCAAAGTCGGCAAGGATACCAAGGATGACGAGGACGGGAAGGCTGACGCTGATGTCGGCGGTTCGACGCAGCGGGCCAAAAGTCGGCTCCCTCACTATCTGCCTGACGCCGACAAGGTAATCGCGCAGATCGGCGAGGCTGGCGTGGCCGATATGAACGGCATGGGCGATTTCAAGTTCTACCTCAAGCTCTGCTTTTGGTGCGACAGGAACCAGCAGCTCATCATCAACGTCGCAAAACAGCTCGGACGCATAAAGGGCGATGAGATTCCGGCAGACCTTAAGAAGGCATACAACTGGCATGCAAAACACCAGGCGGATTGCTTCGAGTGGGGACGCTTTCGTTACCGCAGGCTGTCCGAAAAGGGCTATCCGACCCAAACTGTCCTTCACAATCGCCTCGGGCGCGACATCATTGCCGAAGAGTACGGATGCACGATTAACGGAGCCCCTGCTGTATGGTTGGGAAGGCGCTGGGGCGTGGGGAACGATTATGTACGTCGCTCATGCACCGCGAGGCTTGACGACATCAACAGTGCCGCCGTCAAGGAGACAACACTCTACGTTATCAGCCAGAGCAAGCCGAGGTCGACACAAGACTTCGATGGAAGGCCGTATGTCTCGTTCTCCAACGGCAAGGTCGTTGACCTCATCACGATGAAGGAGGTCGAGCCGAGACCCGACATGCTGATCACCAACACGGTTGCGGCTTCATGGGACCCCGATGCGCCCGAAGGTGAGGCCGATTCGTTCTTGCGGGATCTCGCCGATGGCGACGAGGCCGTGTTCACGGTCCTTTGCGAGATAATCGGCGCATCGTTGACAGCCTATCCGGTAACCACGCAGATTGCGTTCCTCATCGGCCGCGCCAATAATCCCGGAACAACAGACGGGACCGCGAATACGGGCAAATCTACTTTCGAGGACGTTGTCTCAGACCTCGTTGGCGAATCGAACCGTTCTGGCATGTGCCCGACCGACTTCGACAAGCGTTTTGATGCCTCTGGGCTCGTAGGCAAGCTCGTCGTCACGGGCGATGACATCTCGGACATGACGCTCAGCAAGAACGCGCAATCCATGCTCAAGAGAGTCGCGACGCACAACACGGTTCACGCTGAGGCGAAATACGAGGCAGCCTTCGACTTCCAGCCCAACTGCAACCTCATGTTCTCTATGAACAACCTGCCCCGCATGGCAGGAGTGGACAGCGGATTCGTGCGCCGCGTTTCGATTGTCCCATTCCGTCACATGTTCGTTCCCGGCGAGGACGAGAGGCAGGACATCAGGCGCGTCATGGCAGAGCCCGGAAACCAAGCGCGCCTTGCTTTTCTCGGCGCACAGGCCGCGCACCAGATGATTGCCGAGCGCCGCACGCGCTACTCCTCGATAGATGGCATGGACGAGGAGCTAAATAATCTCATCATCGAATCCGACAACGTTCGCGCCTGGATAGACGATCAGGGAATCACCCGAGAGTTCATAGACCATCGCCGCACACACGACATCTTCGAACTCTTCAAAGAATGGGCAGATGACCTGAACCAGCAGAAGACTTCAAGCATCGAGTTCAGCAGGCGCATGTGCCGGATCTTCAACATGCGCACCACTAACTCCAACGACCGCATCACTAAGAAGAAGGGAAACGTCTTTGTGCCGATTGGCTAGACATGCTATGGCAAACGCCGCATCCGTAGTTGCGCCCATGGTTGAGCCGTCGATTGCTAGCAAAACCACGGGTGGTGTTTCCGCTGCTTGCGCGTGCATAGGCTGCTCTCTGTCCATAGATGCCATAGATGCGCGAAGCACTTTTGAGACTGAATGCCTGCGAAGGGCCTCTGATAGTAATTCGGGAAAAAGCTACGGAACATCTGCGGCAACTATGGATAACGACGGTGACACGCTCAGAGAGCTGCCCATACGCCGGCAAGCAGAAGCCTCCTCAACTATGGACGCAAGGGTGGAATACCGAGGCGAGGTGGTCGCGTGAGCGCATGGACAACGGCGCAGCTCGACACCATTCGCGAGCTCGGGCATCAAGGTGTGCAGGCGGTTCACGACGCAATCCTCGACCGCTACGGCGTGGACCACACTCTCCATGCCATCGAAGCCCAAGCATCGCGCATCCATGCGAGCCTGAAGGTACTCGACGAATGCCCCGAGTGTCATGCCCTTGGCATTCGCATCAACCGACAATCCGGTATGTGCAAGCGATGCACCGAAGCGGCCCATGTGGCCGAAGAGGAGGCGTACAGTCAGCTGCTCGAAGCAGAAGCTGCCGGATGTGACAGCGGCCCGGAGTACGACGAGCTCCATCGGCGTTGGGCGCAGCTTAGGCAGAAGAACTCCCGGCTCATGCGCAAGCACGGCCTGAAGGGCAAACGAGAGCGACTGTAGGTTTGTGACCGCGTGGGACGATACCTCCGAACGACGACGCCGGGAGGAGGTACGCCCGATGAGAAAACCGAAGCTCACGTACAAGATGGTCGAGCAGGCCATCGAAATGAAATCTCACGGCATGAGCAACGCCGACATATGCCGAGGGCTGGGTATCTCCGAGACGGCCTGGTACAAGTGGCTGAAGGACCCAGATACCAAGGTGAAAGTTGCGTTAGTTGAGGGCATCAAAAAGGCGGAAGCCGAGTACAAGGAGACCCTTCTTCAGTCCATCATGGCGACCGCGACGCGCGAGAAGAACCCGCAGTGGACGGCGGCGGCTTGGCTCTTGGAGCGCAAGTACCCCGACGAGTACGCACAGACCACACGCAAGGCCGAGACCGATACGGACGACACGCCCAAGATCACGCTCGGGGTTGAGGTTCGCGTGGCAGGCGGTGAGCAAAATGGAGATTAACGCGAGTGAGCTCGTCATCCCCGCCTTCCACGATGTTCTCGGCGACGTTTTCGCACATGGTCACAGTCACTATTGGCTTCACGGCGGCCGTGGTTCGACGAAGTCTTCCTTCATCAGCCTTTGCATAGTTCTTCTCGTCGTGAATTTCCCCTACGCGAACGCGGTGATCGTGAGGCGGTTCGGGAACACGTTGCGCGATTCTGTGTACCAGCAGGTGCTGTGGGCGATTTCATCGCTTGGGCTTGAGGGTTACTTCAAGGCGCGTCTCTCTCCCATGGAGATAACGTACCTCCCCACCGGGCAGCGGATCGTGTTCCGTGGTGCCGATGACCCGTTGAAACTGAAGGGCATCAAGTTCACCAAGGGGCACCCGGCGGTCATTTGGTTCGAGGAGCTGGACCAATTCGACGGCATCGAGGCGGTGCGGTCCATTCTCAACTCTCTTCGGCGTGGCGGGGATTCCTTCTGGATCTTCTACAGCTACAACCCGCCTCGAACGATGTGGAGCTGGGTGAACCTGGAGAGCCTGGAGAGGGAGAAACGGGCCGACACACTCGTACGGCGCTCTTCTTACCTGGACGTTATCGACACGCACCCCGAATGGCTCGGCGAGCCGTTCATCGACGAGGCGGAGTACCTTCACGACGTCAACGAGACGGCCTGGAGGTGGGAATATCTCGGCGAGGTGACCGGCACGGGCGGCAACGTCTTCACCAACATCCGTGACGAGCGGCTCTCGCTTTCGCGGATTCGGAGCTTCGAAAGGACGAGGAACGGCGTGGACTGGGGCTGGTTTCCCGACCCTTGGCGATTCGTACGCTGCGCGTGGGAACCTTCCGCACGTCGTCTTCTCATCTTCGAAGAGCACAGCGCGAATAAGAAGACGCCTGCGGAGACCGCGCAGATTCTTCTCGACGCCATGACCTACGCCGACGAGGATGGCGAAGAGCCTTATTTTCACGATGAGATTATTTGGGCAGATGACACGCCGGATGGCAAGCAGCAGATGGCGGTTTATCGGCGGGACTTTCACATTCGCATTCATCCTGCACGGAAGGCTCGTATGCGCAAGCTCTCATACGAGTGGCTGGCCGGATTGCGCGAGATTGTCATCGACCCGTACCGGTGTCCGAAAACCTATGAGGAGTTCACGCTCAAGGAATACCTGCGTGCGCCTGACGGGTCATGGATGGACGAGATACCAGATGGCCAGGACCACAGCATCGACGCGGTTAGATATGCCCTTATGGACGATGTGCTACGAGGATGATTCGGCTACTTCTTCACCACGACGGTAAGCATGACGAGATCATCTTCGCCCATGTTCTCGATGGAGTGGGTGGAGCCCTGCGGGCAGATGTGCATGACGCCTGGCTTCAGTTCTTCCTCTTCACCATCGCAAACAGCCTTGCCTTGGCCGCTGAT
This sequence comes from Eggerthellaceae bacterium UBA3686, assembly GCA_002371495.1. GTDB lineage: Bacteria > Actinomycetota > Coriobacteriia > Coriobacteriales > Eggerthellaceae > UBA9715. The sequence continues at coordinate 55,080 of DFIX01000022.1, read as the reverse complement.
GATGTAGTTCATATCATCGCCCGATTCTTGCGCGTGATGGCCGATAGAGCCGCCTGGGTGGATGGTCGTAGGGATAATGCGGTACTTCTCGTCATTGAACATTCGGCAGGTCATGGTGCCGGTGCCATCGTTCATGCCGGGGATGGTCATCTCGTCCATAACCGTGAAATCGATGAGCATGATGCGTTTCTCCTTCGCTTCGTTCTTCTCCGCATTTTAAGGCACGGGCGAGGTTGTGACGGGGGCGGACACTTCACCAAGATGATTACAGCGGCTGATGGAGGTCTTCTCATGAGTCTGAATGGTATGGACGAATACTGGGTGCCAGAGCATGTAAAGGAGTATCTTCGCAGGCTTGGGTTTGTTCTTCCGCTCGACGATATGGAGCCCTGGATTCGGTCTTGGGACGACTGGATGGGCGCTCGCGGGGACTTCTACGACTACCGTGATAAGGACGGTCTTGGGAGAGTATACGAGGTTCACCGGCGATCCATTCACCCTGCTATGCGCGTTTGCAAGGAATGGGGTTCTCTTCTCCTCAACGAAGAAGTCAAGGTCGTGTGCGATGACCAGAAGGCAACCGACTGGATCGGCGAGTTCTTCTCTTCCACTAACTTCATGGCTCAGGCACAGGCTACCGTGGTGCGGGCGTTCGGACTCGGCACTGGTGCCTGGGCGCTGTGGGTTGACTTGGATAAACGTAAGGTCCGCATCAGGCATTACGACGCTCGGATGGTCATACCTTTGACATGGGATGAGGATGGAGTAACCGAGTGCGCATTTGTCACGCGGGCGTTCTATCGCGGGAAAGCAGTTGACCAGCTGCAGATGCATCTGCGAGGTGGTATGGGTTTCTCGGCAAGCTTCTCTTCACCTTCCACATCTTCACCTATGGCATCGGATGATCTTCTCGGCATGAACGACGAGGAGACGTATCGAATTGTCACCGTTTGCTTCGACCATGAAGGCAATGAGATCGCGCCCGTGGGCGTTACGCCTGTCTATGACACAGGCTGTCCTTTCCCCACCTTCGGCATCGTCAAGCCTGCTGTCACCAACACGCGCGTGGACATGTCACCCTACGGGCAATCGGTGTTCGCCGACGCGGTGGACGCTGTTCAGGCGGTGGACCTCACCTTCGATGCGCTCGTCTCGGAAATCGATGTATCAAAGATGCGTGTGTTCCTCTCTGACGTTCTCTTTGACCGTGAGAAGACGGGTGACAAGACCATCTCCATCCCCTTTGGCAAGACTGATTGCACCGTCTTCCGCAAGGTCATGTCGACGGAGGACACTATCCAGGAGTTCGCGCCTGCGTTGCGCACGAGTTCTCAGGCCGAGGCTTTCCGCGTGGCTTTGCAGATGCTCGGCGACCTCACGGGGTTCGGCATCTCGTATTTCGACATGGACGACTCGCGTGGGTTCGTCAGGACAGCGACGGAGGTGTCGTCTGACAACTCGGCGCTCATGAGGAACATCCGCAGGCACGAGAACGCGCTTGAGGGGGCCATCACGAACATCGCCAGGGCCGTCATGAGCGTTTCGCGCGGCTTCGGCGAGCAGATTCCCGGTGAGGGCTCCGTGCACGTGCAGTACGACGATTCCATCGTGCAGGACGTGGCGGCCGAGAAGGCGCAGGACATGGCGGAGGTGGGCATCACCCTCAACGCATGGGAGTACCGGATGAAGTGGCTCGGGGAGGACGAGGCGACCGCCCGTGCTCGCGCTGCCGAGATCGGCGCGGGCGGGAGCGTCAAGCGGGATACGGGCTCGGGCGGAGCTGTCTGAGACGGTCTCGGGTGCGTGGGAGCGACCGCAGGTGCGTGGCGGTCTCGGCTGGCAGACGGGCGCAGGTGGGGCCGTCAGGAACCCGATTTCGGCTGCCGGTGGAGCTGGTGAGGTTGGGTCGCTAGCGGTGCTGTCGGGGAGCTGTGGCGGCTTCTGGTGGGCGCTGTCGAGATACGGTTGCTGCTGGTGCGATGCTGGTGGCGTGTGGTGACTGCCGAGGCGGCCGTTGCGGAGTGCCTTTGCCGCCCGCGCTGGCCGATAGACCGTACGTGCGCGGACGAGCGAGACAACGTAGCAGACCGGGCGGCCACGCGTAGGGTGTGCGCCGCTGCCCGGGCGTGACGCATGACGGACGCGCGCCCCCCGATAACGCTTCCGTAGGCCAGATGGCGGCGTAGCGTGGGCTGAGCACGCGGCCGGAGGCAGACCGCGCCAGCGGGCTGCCGTAGGCGCGTATGCGAAGACCACGCGGAGCCGACAGCTGGCCGTCCCGGGAGACTTCCTGGGCGCGCGGCCGGCATGTGGCACGAACGGGCCGAGCGCACACCCGGAGCGTGGGCGGCCGGGCTGCGGACAACCCGAGGTTGATAGCGCGCGTGCGGGCTAGCGGCCAGGGATGGCGGCAAAACAAATTCAACAACGTGACGCTTGCTTTTCCGAAAAACGCGGTAAGCGTGATTGGCTCGCGGGTTCATCTTGTCGATGGTGGCATTCGAGCACCAAAATCATGTGGTGCGTTCTTCTCGACATCTACCGCTCTCGGTTGGTGTTCTTCCTGTTCACCTTTGCCTAATCAGCACCTTCACCTTGCTCTGATAGAATGGCTTACGTTGTATTGCAATTGGCATTCTCTAGGAGCTGCGATGAAGTATTCTGAGCTTGTGGATTCTGGTGCCACGCCTACGGAGATTCAGGTGTTTCTTGTAGACGGTGGAAATGTCCCGGTGACGCTTCGCATTCCAAAGAACCTTCGCGACTCGGCTAAGCAGGCGGCTTCGCTTTCTGGCCTCACCTTCACCTCTTTCGTGAAGCAGGCTTTGATTGAGAAGCTGTCCGCGAAGAAGGATTAGCGAGATGGAGTTCCTTAGCAACGAGGGCATAAACGCGCTGGGCGACAAGCTGCGTGCTTCGCTTTCCGAAGGCGATCGACTTTCCATCATTAGCTCCTATTTCACCGTGTTCGCATTCGGCGAGTTGAAGGACGAGCTTCTCCAGATTGACGAGCTGCGTTTTCTCTTCGACGAGCCCACCTTCGTTGAGCAGATGGCCGAGCTGAAGGAGCCGAAGGAGTTCGTGCTGTCGAAACGAGGACGCGAGCGCGGCATCGGCGGCACTGGACTCGAGCTGACGCTTCGCAACAACCTGAACCAGAGGGCATTGGCCCACGAGTGTGCCGAGTGGGTGCGCTCGAAGGCGACTTTCCGCTCCGCTCGTTCGCGTGGAATAGTGCAATCTGGCTCGGTGTACCACGTTTCGCATGCTGATGGCTCTGCAGACGGCTTCCAGGGCTTCAACCTTCCCTTCACGCTCGAAGGCTTGGGTTATGAGCGCAAGGCGGGCGTCGTCGGCGGATACGGCTCGTATTCGGGCGCTTCCGAAGCGGCCGGACTCAAGGCCATGTTCGACGGCATCTGGGACAACCCTTCGATGGTTGCCGATGTGACCGACGAGGTGGCAGCGCAGATCGGGACGCTCTACCGCGAGAACGCGCCCGAGTTCATCTACTTCCTGACGCTGTACCACGTGTTCCGTGACTTCATGGCCGATATCGAGGAGACCGACCCCATCAAGCCGGGGCTTTCCTTCACCGATAGCCATGTGTGGAACAAACTCTACGACTTCCAGCGTGACGCCGTGGTGGGAGCCATCCGCAAGCTGGAGCGTTACAAGGGCTGCATCATCGCTGACTCGGTTGGCCTGGGCAAGACCTTCGAGGCGCTAGCCGTCATCAAGTACTACCAGGAGCGAAACGACCGCGTGCTGGTGCTGTGCCCGAAGCGCCTTCGCGAGAACTGGACGCTCTACACCGGCAACGACGAGCGCAACCCGCTCGTGGATGACCGGCTGAACTACGACGTGCTCAATCACACCGACCTTTCCCGCTACACGGGCTTCTCGGGTGACATCAACCTGGAGACGCTCCGTTGGGGCAACTACGACCTCATCGTCATCGACGAGAGCCACAACTTCCGCAACAAGCCGACCGACCGCACGCAGCACTCGCGCTACGACCGCCTGATGCAGGACATCATCCGCGCTGGTGTGCGCACGAAAGTGCTGATGCTCTCGGCGACGCCGGTGAACAACAAGCTGCTCGACCTGCGCAACCAGATAGAGATCATCACCGAGGGCGACGATGCCTACCTTGCCGACACGGACGGCATCGGCTCTATCACGGCCGTCTGCCGCCTTGCTCAGCAGCGGTTCGGGGAATGGAGCGAGCTTCCCGACGAGGCGAGGACCACCGAGCGTTTCGTGGCCATGGTGAACGCCGACTACTTCAAGCTGCTCGACATCCTGACCATCGCTCGGTCGCGCAAGCACATCGCGAAGTACTACCGCGACGAGACGGCCACGTTCCCGACGAGGCTCAAACCGATAAGCCTGCACCCACGCTTCGACACGCAGGACGAGCTGCCGAGCATCGCCGACATGAACGACCTGATCGCGTCGCTTTCCTTCGCCCAGTACCAGCTGTTGTCATACGTCATGCCGGGCAAGCAGAAGAAGTACGCCGACCGCTACGCCGACACGTGGGGCAACGACTTCGAGAGCCAAGTGAACCGCACGCACGCCGTGGCGAACCTGATGCGAGTGAACCTGCTGAAGCGCATGGAGAGCTCCATCAACAGCTTCCGGATAACGCTGGAGCGCGTGCTGGGCGGCGCACGGTCGCTGCTCGACCAGCTGGACAACATGGGCATGAACGCCGCCTACGAGGCCGACGAGCTGGCCGAGGGGTTCGACGACGATGACGACGCCGAGGAGTTCGAAGCTGGCGGCAAGGTGCGCGTGGACCTTCGCGACGTGGACGCGATCCGCGTGCGGCAGGAGCTTGAGTACGACATCAAGACGCTCGAGGAGCTGCTGTACTACGCCAACGAGGTGACGCCCGAGCGAGACGAGAAGCTGGCCGAGCTTAGACGCTTCATCGACCAGAAGGTGGCGCACCCGTACAACCCCGGCAACCGCAAGCTGCTCATCTTCAGCGCGTTCGCCGACACGGCACGCTACCTCTACGAGCAGCTGAGCCCGTATCTGAAGAAGGCGTACGGCATGGAATCGGCGCTCGTCACCGGGGCCAAGGGGACGGCCGCCACCGTGAAGCTCAAGCGCACGACCTTCGACGCCGTCCTGGGACGGTTCTCGCCGAAGAGCAAGGAGATATCTGAGCGCGAGCGAAGGCAGGGCGAGATAGACGTCGTGTTCGCCACCGACTGCATCTCCGAGGGCCAGAACCTGCAGGACTGCGACTGCCTGGTGAACTACGACATACACTGGAACCCGGTTCGCATCATCCAGCGTTTCGGCCGTGTAGACCGACTCGGCAGCGACAACACGTGCGTGCAGCTCGTGAACTTCTGGCCCGACATCGAGCTCGACGAGTACATCCAGCTCGAAGGGCGCGTGAAGGGCCGCATGGTGCTTCTGGACACGTCGGCAACCGGCGAGGAGAACGTCCTTGAGGGCAAGGCTGCCGACGAGATGAACGACCTGAAATACCGCCGCAGCCAGCTGGAGCAGCTGCAGCGCGAGGTCATGGACCTTGAGGACATATCGGGCGGCATATCCATCACCGACCTGGCATACGACGACTTCCGCGTGGAGCTGGAACGCTACGCGAAGGCGCACCCCGGACTGCTCGAAGGCAGCCCGTGCGGCCTGCATGCGGTCGCCGAGATACCGGACACGCTAACTGACAGTGTGGAGCCGGGCGTCGTCTTCTGCCTGAAGGCGAACGACGAGGGCGCAAACCCCAAGGACGGCAACCCGACGTGGCCGTTCCACCTGGTTTACGTGACCGATTCCGGCGAAGTTCGCGGCACCCACACGAACCCGAAGGCGGCGCTCGACATCATACGGGCGGCGTGCGCGGGCGTGACCGAACCCGTCATGGACCTCTGCCAGCAGTTCAACAAGGAGACCCGCGACGGCACGAACATGGGCGCGTACACCGAACTGCTCGACGCGGCGGTGAGCCAGGTGTCAGGCGTGCAAGCGCAGAAGGGCATGGAGTCGCTCTTCAGCCTGGGCGAGGTCGGCACAGGTACGACGCTCGCCTTCGACGACTACTCGCTCGTGAGCTTCGTGGTTCTGAGGTGACAGGCATGGACTGGGCCACAACGCTAAATCTACCGAGCGCCACGCTTGCTGGCGGCAAGACCATACCGAAGACGGTGCTCACGTCTCAGGGTTGCCTCACCAAAGCTGAGGAGAAACTGCTCAAGCAGTACTCGCGCCTGACGCACGTCGCCACTATACAGCGGGCGACGGCGCACATTGCCCCCGTCTCTGACGATGAGCACGAGATTGGTAGCGTCATCTACCTGAGCTGTGAGCTGGTGCGCCCTAGCGGATTCGGAGAGCTTGCAGCCGTACTGCACAAGACGTTCCCCAACCCGGTCGTGCTGCTATTCGAGGAGCCGGGCTGCAAGGTGGGTGTATCCGTGTCGCTCAAGCGCAAGAGCCATGCAGAGAAAGGCGCGGTGGTGGTCGAGCGCACCGAGGCGGCGCGACTATTCGACCCGGTAGAGCAGGCGTACACTGACTACCTGGCCGACATACGCCACGCTGTGCTGCCGCAGTCGGACTTGCTGGCCTACGTTACGGCGCTCTGCGACCGCACGGCGAAGGCGGCGGCAATTGCCAGCATCGGCGAGTACCCGCACTGCAAGGATGCCGACACGCCCCAGCTGATGGCGCTTCTGGCCCATCTGAGGGACTCGCAAAACGAGATTAATGTCTTACGCTCGCAGTATCGTGACAAGGAGGCGACCCTTGCCGAGTCGTCGCGGCTGCGTATGGCGTTGAAGAAGAAGGAGCGCGAGCACGACAAGCTCGCAACCGAGATAAAGGAGCTATGCCATGGCTGAGTTCGAGAAGATGGACCTTGCGTCTGCCGATCTGGTGGCCGAGCGCATCGAGCAGCTGAAAGAGCTACTGCCGGAGGTCGCCACCGAGGGCGGCATTGATTTTGACAAACTGCGCCTGGTGCTGGGCGACGAGGTTGACGAAGGCACCGAGCGATATGCCTTCACCTGGCCCGGCAAGACAGACGCCATCCGCCAGAGCCAGACTCCAAGCACGGCCACGCTTCGTCCCTGCCCCGAGGAGAGCGTGAACTGGGACGAGACAGAGAACCTTTATATCGAGGGTGATAACCTCGAAGTTCTTAAGCTGCTGCAGCATTCTTACCATGGTCGCGTGAAGCTGATTTATATCGATCCCCCATACAATACCGGGCATGACTTTGTCTATAGAGACAGCTTTGGTGATACGATCGAGAATTATCGAATGCAGACGGGAGCAACCCTGCAATCCAATTCCGACACCAGCGGAAGGTTCCATTCAAATTGGTGCTCGATGATTTATCCCCGACTTAGGCTTGCACGAGAATTGCTCTCTCGTGATGGCGTTGTTTTTATAAGCATTGATGACGCTGAAGTAGCAAATCTTAGAACTATGTGCGATGAGATATTTGGTCTGCAGAATTTCGTGGCTTGTCTTGTTTACGACAAAAACAGAAAGAACGACGCGAAATACTTCTCCGTTGGACATGAATACATGTTGGTCTATTTCAAAGATGCAGGCTATATAGCTGACAACGGCATCATTTGGCGTGCACCTAAAGAAGGTGTTGACGACGTCAGGGAAAAATTCGCCGAACTGAAAAAGCAGTTTGGCAATGATTGGGAACGGATTACGCAGGAGATGCGTGCGTGGTATGCAACTTGGGATGACGACGATCCACGAAAGCCTCTTGCGCGTTTTACGAAAGTGGACGAGCATGGCCCATATCGTGACGACGGTAACATTAGCTGGCCAGGTGGCGGCGGACCGAAGTACGAGGTCATCCATCCCGTTACAGGCAAGCCTTGTAAAGTACCTGACGCTGGATGGCGTTTTCCACGGCTAGAACGTATGCAGGAGGAAATAGCTAACGGGCGCGTCGTATTCGGACCCGATGAGACTACTCTTCCGCGCATCAGACGAAATCTATTCGAAGCGGATGGGCAAGTTCTGAAAAGCGTTAAATTCAGCTACGCACAAACCGCTACTGTTGAGTTCAACAAAATCTTCGACAACCAGCGCGTTTTCGACAATCCCAAAGCTCTTGACGATATCAGGGAAATCGTTTCTTATGTGACAGCTGATGATAAAGACGCTCTCGTGCTTGATTTCTTCTCTGGCTCAGCAACAACAGCACATGCGGTACTTGAAGCAAACTATCTTGACAATGGATCACGACGCTTTATTCTCGTGCAGCTTCCTGAGTTGTGTCCGGAATCATCGCCTGCAGCGCGGGCAGGCTACAGGACAATATGCGAGATAGGCAAGGAGAGAATACGTCGGGTAGGCAAAACGATCGTCGAGAAAGTCGAAAGCGATAACAAGCAGATTCGACTTGGCGAACAGCCAAAGCCCGTTCCCGACATCGGTTTCCGTGTACTCAAGCTCGACGAGAGCGGCATCGAGCGCCCGAAGCCCGGAGAGCTGCTACTCGATGTCTTGAAGCCCGACCGTAGCAACGAGGACATCATCTTCGAGATGATGCTCAGGTGGGGTCTCGAGCTTACCCTTCCAATTGAGAAGGTAAACGCGGCAGACTACCCCTGCTACTCGGTTGCCTACGGCGAGCTTGTCTGCTGCCTAGCCGATGGGCTGGACATGCAAGTACTAGACGCTATAGCCGACATGGAGCCAAGATGCGTGCTCATGCTCGACCGCATCCTCGATGACACCACCAAACTCAACGCCGTGCAGGCGTTCAAGCGTGTTGAGGAGAAAACGGGCCGCGAGGTAGAGCTGAGGACGGTGTAGCCATGGCGACCCTAGAGCTCAAGTACTCAGCCGACCAAAAACACCAGGTCGAAGCCATTGAGGCCATCACCGACCTGTTCCGGGGGCAGGAATTCCTTCGCAGCGAGTTTACCGCCGAGGTCGGCACAGCTGGCACGCTGATGGAGGGCCAGGTGCTCAGCGTGGGACACGCCAACGGCTTACGCCTCTCGGCCAACCAGCTACTCGAGAACCTGCACGACATCCAAGAAGAGAACAGCCTACCCGCCACGAATGTGCTCACCGACGGCAAGCTGCGCGACTTCTCCATCGAGATGGAGACGGGCACGGGCAAGACCTACGTGTACACGCGCACCATCTTTGAACTGAACAAGAAGTACGGCATCACCAAGTTCCTCATCGTGGTGCCGAGCGTGGCCATCCGCGAGGGTGTTCTGAAGAGCTTCCAGAGCACACGCAAGCACTTCGCGACGCTCTACGACAACGCGCCGATGGACGTGTTCGTCTACGACAGCAAGGACATGGGGCCGGTGGGCAACTTTGCCACCAGCAGCTCCATCCAGGTGATGATTATCAACATCCAGGCGTTCAACCGCGACTACTCCGACGAGGGCAATGCGGAGTCGAGCTCGCTCTTCCACCGGCCGAGCGAGCGGCTCATCGGGGGGCGGTCGCCCCGCGAGGTCGTGGCTGCCTGCAACCCGATAGTCATCATCGACGAGCCGCAGAGCGTGGACAACACCGCCAAGGCCAAGGCCGCCATCCGCAGCCTGAACCCTCTGTTTGTGTTGCGCTACTCCGCCACGCACAAAGAGAGCTACAACAAGGTCTACCGTCTAACACCGGTAGACGCCTTCCAACAGGGGCTCGTGAAGGGCATCTGTGTAGACTCCGTGCTCGCACAAGCGGATTTGAACGGTGCATATGTGCGATTGGATTCCACCAGAATAGGCAGAACACCAGGTGCGATTACAGCTCGTGTAACCATAGACGTGCGCCAACGCGATGGTTCGCAAAAGCGTAAGGCTGTAACCGTAAAGACAAGCGACTCCCTATTTGATAAGAGCGGCGAGAACACCGACTACGAAGCTGGCTGGATCGTGAGCAACATATCGGCCGCAGACGGCGACGAGTGGATTGAATTCCAAAACGGTGAATATCTTGAAAAAGGCCAGGCCGTAGGCGACGTCGCTGACGAGGCCGTGAAGCGAGCACAGATCCGGCGTACCATCGAGGACCACCTGCAGCGCCAGCTGGAGCTTGCGCCGCGCGGCATCAAGGTACTCAGTCTCTTCTTCATCGACAAGGTGGAGAAGTACCGCCTTTACGACCCAGTCCGCAACGGTGAGTACGCCGAGATGTTCGAGCAGGAGTACATCGACGCTGTGTCGAGCCCGCGCTGGCAGAAGAAGTACGCGGCAGCCGGGCTCACGCTCGACACCGATGCCGCAGCCGTCCACTCCGGATACTTCGCTCAAGACGGCAGGGGCCGCATCAAGAACACGAGCGCGGCCGCGAGCACAGCGGCCGACATATCGACCTTCGAGACCATCATGCGCGAGAAAGAGACGCTGATCTCCTTCCCCGCAGACGGGGACGACGAGGAAACGCGCGCTAAGAAGCGCATCCAGTTCATCTGGTCGCACTCGGCGCTCAAGGAAGGCTGGGACAACCCGAACGTCTTCCAGATCTGCACACTGGTTGAAACCAAGGACACCATGACCAAACGCCAGAAGGTCGGGCGCGGCCTGCGCCTTTGCGTGGACCAGAGCGGTGAGCGTTGCTACGACGAGGATGCCAATGTGCTCACCGTCATCGCTAACGAGAGCTACGACGCCTTCGCGAGCGGGCTGCAGACCGAGTTCGAGAAGGACGGCCTGCGCTTCGGCGTGCTGACGCCCGAGTCATTCAACAAGGTGACCATCGAGCTTGATGACGGCCAGGAGGTGAAGCTGGGCTTCGAGCAGAGCGCCGAGGTGTACCAGAGCTTCGCCGCAAAGGGGCTCGTGGACAAGAAGGGCAACATCACGCCCGAGCTCAAGGAGGCTGCCGAGAAGGGCTGTGTGGAGATGCCAGCCGGGCTTGAGGCAGCGCAGTCGCAGGTCGAGGACATCATCCTGCACAAGGCGCAGAAGCTGCAGATTCGCGACAAGGCCACCGAGGTGGAGGTCGAGCTGCGGAAGGACGTCACCGACGACCCCGCGTTCCAGGAGCTGTGGGAGCGCATTCGCAGGCGCACGCGCTTCGAGGTGGACGTGGACTCGGACAAGCTCATCGCCGATGCGGTGGAGCTCATCAAGGGCATGCCGAAGGTAAAGCCGCTTGAGGTGCTTTCCACACGCGCTGACTTGGCCGTGGGCGACGCGGGCGTTGATGCCACCGCCACCGGCACGTCCATCGTGAAGACCGGCGGTGCTCGTGTGTACGACCTGCCCGACCCCATCGCCGAGCTGCAGGATGCCGTGGGGCTAACCCGTGCCACCTTGAAGCGCATCCTTGAGGAGTGCGGGCGCTACGACGAGTTCGAGGTCGACCCGGCCACGTTTCTCGCACAGGTCGCCCAGAAGATCGAGAAGGCCAAGGGCGAGGCCATCGCGGAGGGCATCAAGTACACGAAGCTGCCCGACGAGGACTGGTACACGATGGAAGACCTCGACCCCGGCGAGTTGAAGGCGTACCTGGGGCAGAACGCTTGGATGCCGCAGAGCGGCAAGAGCCTGTACAGTTACGTCGTGTACGACTCTTCTACCGTTGAGCAACCCTTTGCGGTGGAGCTCGACCTTGCCGAGGAGGTGCGGGTGTTCGCCAAGCTGCCGAGCAAGTTCAAGATCGACACGCCTCTGGGAAGCTACAACCCGGACTGGGCCTATGTGGTCGAGGAAGATGGCGAGCGGCGCGTGTACTTCGTCGTGGAGACCAAGGGCGGCGGGAACAACAATATCCGCGTGAGCGACGCTGAGCGGACCAAGATTCGGTGCGCCAGGAGGCACTTCGAGGCACTGCAGGTGGATGTGGAGTACGACGTGCGGACAACGTACCATACGGTGAGTATTTAGGGTATGAGGTTGTGACGGCGACATAGTATGACAACGCAAGAGTAAGGAAGGGGGCAAGATGGCACGTAACTTCTCGGTTGACTTTGCTGGCAGAATTCGGAACTTCACACTGAAGAAGAAGGATGCGCTCTTGCCACTATTCGAAACGATAGTCAACTCGCTGCAGGCAATTGAAGATGCCGACATAGATAACAGTGATGGATTGATTGAGGTCAGGCTCAACCGCTTGCCCGTACTCGACGAGAGCATGCCGCGCGGAGAGATTACCGGCTTCACCGTAACCGATAACGGAATTGGTTTCGATAGCGTCAATTTCGAATCATTCATGACCTCTGACTCCCAACTTAAAGAGAGTCGTGGCGGCAAGGGCATTGGACGCTTCTGCTGGCTTAAAGTGTTCGATGATGTGAGCGTTGACAGTACCTATCGTGAGGATGACAAGCTCTATCGGAGACAATTCATTTTCAGCTTAAGCAGCACGAGCATTGACGATGACGTTTCCGATGCGATTCAGGATGACACTGGCACCTCCGTGGAGCTGCGTCACATCAAGCGCGAATACCTCAGTTACATACCTGCTACTGGCAACGAGATAGCCGAACGAGTGATGCAACACTGTCTCGTTTACTTGCTTGCAGATTCTTGCCCTACGATTGTCGTGGACGATGAGGGAGATAAAACAAACGTCAACCAAATGCTGGCAGGCATGCTTGAGACCGAAAGCGATAGCGAGGAACTACACATCGGCGGTAGAGTTTTCAATCTTCTGCATATCAAGATGAAGGCCCCAGAGGCGGTCACTGGACGGAGCATACCCTCTTGCCACCTTATCCTTTGCGCTGACAATCGAGAGGTGATGACCAAGAAGCTAACTGGTCTGCCCTCGGGATTGGATAAGTGGCTCGTCAATGAACAAGGCTTCTCCTATGTTGGAGTTCTGACCAGCCCATACCTCGATGAGCATGTAAGTGCGGATAGACTTTCTTTCGATATATCCGCCGATGAAGATGGCATGTTCGACGAAGTGGGCATGAACGACATCACGGCAACGGCCTGCGCGTCAGCTCGTGGTTTCCTGAAAGACCTGATTGACGCTGCCGTCTCTGGGCAACGTGAGCAGGTTGAGCAGTACGTTACCGAAGAAGCGCCGCAGTTCCGCCACCTATTGCAATACGCTCCTGAAGGCGTGGCGGCAATAAGCATTGGTGCCACGCGCGAAGAAATGGACGATGCCCTGTACAGGCTCAAGAGGGATGTCGAGAAGTCCGTCCAGGCAGACAACAAGGAGCTCATCAGAAAGCTCGAGAGCAGCCAAATCGATAGCGAAGAATACCAGGAAGAGTTTGCCAGGCAAGTGCAGCGAGTGAGCGACGTGAACGAGTCCATGCTTGCTGAGTATGTAGTCCACAGGCGGGCAATTCTCAACATATATCGAGCAGCACTTAACAGGCAGGACGATGGCAAGTTCAAGCGCGAGGCTTACCTCCATGAACTCATCTATCCGATGAGAACCACATCTGAAGATGTTGCATATCCTGCGCACAATCTTTGGTTGATAGACGAGCGACTGACCTACAGCAGCTTCATCTCATCAGATAAGCCATTTGACGGCAACGCCCATGAGAAGAGGCCGGACGTCTTGTTCCTCAACTACCCGACGTTTGTCTCAGCTGATGAAACTGATGGCTTGCCCTACGACACCGTTACCATCCTTGAACTCAAACGCCCTGATAGAGATGACTACACAGACAGCGATAACCCAATCGATCAGCTCCTACGCTATGCAACAAAGATTCGCAGCGGCGAGGCGCGGGACTCGAGAGGAAGATACATCTCAGTCAACGAGAACACCCGCATGTACCTCTATGCGATTTGCGACATTACACCTAAGCTACGACAGCTTATGGAAATGCGTGGATTCGGAGAAACTGCTGATGGTCAAGGCAGGGTCTTGTACAACCCCAATCTCAAGGCAACGATTGAGGTACTACCATTCGACAAGATCTATCGTGATGCGAATATGCGCAACCAGGTCTACTTCCGAACGCTTGGTATCGAATAGCCTCTAGTGCTAGCGACTTTGTGACGGCCCTTTAGCCTTGTAGCAGGTTAAGGGGCCGAACTGTTTATCGGCCACGACAACGAAAGGTGGCCGACATGGCAGGTGATAACCATGGCGCAGAGACGCAGGAAGAGCCGCAAGCCCCGCAGGACGACAGGCAGCAGCAGGCGACGCAAGAGCAGCCGCAGATGAGCGGCGTGGACTGGGAGAAGGCCATCGCCGAGCGCGACGGCCGCATCGCGGAGCTTGAGCAGCAGGTAGCCGACGCAGCCAAGAATGCTGAGACTGCCGATGCCTTGCGCAGCCAGATTGCAGAGCTGAAGGCCCAGGGTGAGTCCGACCGTATCGACTTCAAGCTGCAGCTGGCCGCCGTTCGCAACGTGAAGGCTGCCCGTGCGGTGCTGGCCGACCACGGCGGCGACGTGGATGCCTTGAAGGAGGCGGAGCCATGGCTGTTCGCCGACGCTCCCGCTCCCCAGCAGCAATCCGGCAAGACGGGGCTTCCCAACGCTGGCACGAGCTCCGATGAGGGCAAGACCATGAAACGCTGGCGCAAGATCGCCGGCCTGGATGATTCCGACGAATAAGGAGGGCTGACGCATGTCCAATTCCATCGCATACACCAAGAACTACACCTCGATACTCGATGCCGTCTACCAGAAGGCGTCCGTGTCAGGATGCCTGACCAGCGGGCGTCGTATGGTCCGCGCCGGTCGCAACGCCAAAGAAATCATGATTCCCAAAATCGAAGTCTCCGGGCTTGGGGATTACACCCGAAACGTGGGTTACAAGACCGGCAGCATTAACTACGCCTTCGAAACGAAGACGTTCAACTATGACCGCGGAATACGCCTGATGGCGGATGTCATGGATGTCGAGGAAGCCGGAGTTTTGGACTGCTTCGTCGAGGCGGGCGCGGAGCTTCAGCGCACGCAGGTGGCCCCTGAGGCTGACGCCTTCACCTTCGCCCAGATCGCGGGGCACACGGGCGTGACCGTCGCCTCCGAGAGCTACGCGTCGGCAGACGCCGAGGACGTGCTGGAGGACCTGCGCACGGTGACCTCCGCCATGGACGAGGACCAGGTGTCCACGGGGAGCCGCATCCTGTTCATCACGCCGACGCTCAAGGGCGTGCTCGACGACTTCTCCTACGCCAACCCGAACCGCTCCAACCGCGTGATGGAGCGTTTCTCCCGCGTGGTCGAGGTGCCGCAGGTGAGGTTCTACACGGCCATCGACCTGCTCAGCGGCGGGGACGACGGCTTCGGCTACCAGAAGCGCGCCGCGGTCTACGAGCTCACCGCCGACACCGAGGTGGACAGCTCGAAGACCTACTACACGCGCTCGGGCAGCGGGACGTCGGCGAGCCCGTACGTGTACACCGAGGTGGCGAGCCCGACGAAAGCGAACCTGGGCACGTACTACGAGATGACGACCACGCCGGGCCTGGACATCAACTTCATGGTGGTGGAGAAGTCGGCGGTCATCAAGTTCGACAAGCACGTGGCTTCCCGCGTGTTCTCACCCGACGAGCTTGAGTCGCTGGACTCTTACATGATGAAGTACCGCAAGTACGGCATCGTGGAGCTCTTCGACAACAAGCTAGACGGCGTGTACGTGAGCGCGAGCACGTCGTAATGGCCACATCGGTGACATACCAGTTCTACAGCGAGGTGTACGGGGGCGGTCTTTCGGAGGCCGCCTTCGGCGCGTCGCTGCCCGCTGCCATAAGGCACGTGAGGTGGCTGTGCGACGGGCGGGAGCCTGCGGACGACGAGCTTGTGGCTTACCAGCGCGCCGTGTGCGCGGCCGTGGACGCCTTCGCGGAGTTCGGCGAGGGGCAGGTCGGCGGGTTCGTACTGGGCGACTTCAAGGTGACCCACTATGAGGACGAGGGCACGACCGGCGAGGAGATCGCCACGGCTGCGGCGCTCAAGGAGCTGGTTGGCACCTCGCTGGCGTTCTCCGGAGTGCGCTAATGAGGGGCTTGAGGCCGATACCGGCGCGGCTGCTGGCCGATGCGGCGGTGGTGCGGGTGCCGGACGGTGCTGGCGGGTTCGAGGATGGTGTGACCGTTTCGGGCGTGAGGTTCGCTCGGACGCAGAGCGTCGTGGACGATGGCCACAGGAGCGCCGATGCCGGAAGTGGCAAGGTCTACGTCGATGCGGTGAACAGCGTAGGTGCATTCGTGGTGCCTGCCGGGTCCCGCATCGAGATCGGCGGGCACTCGTACTACGTGGCCGAGTGCAAGCAGTGCGAGGACTTCAACGGGCATGTGCACCATTGGGAGCTGGTGGTGAGATGAGCTGCGCGGACTCGATCGCATCGCTGCTGGCAGATGCCCACTTCACAAGTTACTTCACAAAAGTTTGCCCGTCGGCGCTTGACTGCGCAGAGCCCATCGTGGTGACGGAGGGCGCGTTCGTGCGGGACTCCCGGCAGGTCGAGGAGGAGCGCGGGAACGTTGCCGTGACGGTGATGGTCGTGCGTGAGGTGGCGGCTGATGCCGAGACCGTCGCCACGGCTGCTGAGCGTGCGGTACGCCATGCCGATTGGGAGCCATACGCGGATGCCGAGACTTACCGCATCGTGGGTGTCGATACGACTGCACCTGCGCTCAAGGAGCGAGATTCTAGCGGGCGGTTCGTCTGGTCGTTCGACGTGACATGTGCGGTAGTGAGGGCGCTTTGAAAAGGACAGACGGCAAGCAGAAGGATAGTCGCGGCGATGATCTGCGCTTTCTAGCCGAGACGGTGGCAAAGAAGCCTGCAAAGGGCGCCTCCATCGACGAGATGAGCCTGGAGTCGCGCCGACGGGCCATCGCCTACGGGAGAGCAAGGGGCAACGCATGAGGTCGATCGTCTACAACGGGGTCGACCTCTCGGATGTCTGCAGCGCCGAGGTCGTGGAGAAGGTCGCGCTACCAATCGTTCCCGACGCGATGGTGGTTCCCGGTCGCGCTGGTGCTCTTCTCGTGGCTGGCAGAATCCCTCCCAGGCTTGTGCGCGTGCGGCTGTTCATGGACGCGGGATACAGGCCAGGGACGAACGGGGTGGCAGACATACGGCATCGGGTCTATTCGGCGCTCTGCTCCACGAATGGCGGCACGCTGCGACTGCCCGACGAACCGGAGCTCGAGTACCGAGACGCCGTGTGCACCGATGCGGGTGCGTGGTCCACGCTCTTCGAGGACGGCTCGGGCGAGGTCGCGTTCACGCTGTACGACCCCGTGGCATACGGGATGGCGTGGTCCGAGCAGGATGCGTCGATTGAGGTCGGTGGGTCTTGGCCCACATGGCCGACGTTCGAGCTGGTGGCCTCCGCTGGCTCTGCCGTGCAGGTTGGCTGCAGCGGCAAGGTGGTTCGCGTCGAGCATACGTTCACAGGCGGCGAGATCGTGCGCATCGACTGCGGGACCGAAGGCGTGACCATCGACGGGACTGACGCGCGGGCCGACGTGACGCTTGCAAGTGACTTCTTCTCGCTTGACCCCGGTAACGCGACGCTGGCCTTTTCGGGCTGCTCTTCTCACGTAACCGTATTCCGTGAGAGGTGGCTGTGATGGCTGGCACGGTCCCCACGCTCTACTGGTTCGACCGTTTCGACGATCGCATCGGCATCCTGCCCGTGGTCGGCGAGCTGGTACACACCGAGGAGCTGAACGGCGAGGACACCATAGAGTTCGAGTGCTGGGAGGTTCCGACGAAGGGCGACCGGCTGCTGTGGCGCGACGGTTCGGTTTGGCACGAGCATGTGGTCGTCCGAACGGACGAGCCGCTTGAGGGCTTGTGCTCGGTGTACGCGGAGTCTTCGCTGTGCGAGCTGCTGGATGACTTCATCGAGGAGGAGCATTTAGTCTCGCGCACGGCCGCGCAGGCATTGGCGGTTGCGCTGGCACCCACGAGATGGGCTTTGGCATCGTGCAACGTGACCGGCACGGCTGGTTGCGTGCTCTACCACGTGAACGCGCTCTGGGCGCTACGCAGAATCGCCGAGGTGTGGGGCGGCGAGGTGGAGCCCATGATCGCCGTAGCCGACGAGCGGGTTTCTTCTCGTTCCATCCGATTCAGGCAGCAGCTCGGCAGTTGGAAGGGGCTGCGCTTCACCTACGGCAAGAACATGGCCGGTTGCACGCGCACGGTTCTCGAACAGGACGTGTACACGGCGCTCTACGGATTCGGTGCTGGCCTTCCTCTGACCGACGAGGACGGGCGCTACACGGGAGGCTACCGTAAGAAGCTGACGTTTGGCGAGGTCAACGGCGGCGTCAACTGGGTCGGCGACGAGGACGCGCGGCTCGTGTGGGGTCGCTGGAATGCGAGCAGGACGGCCAAGGTGCACAGCTTCGGTGCCGTGACCTTCTCGGACTGCGACGACCCGACGAAGCTGCTGGCATTGACGCGGAAGGCACTGATCGATGCGGTGCAGCCCAAGGTGAGCTACGAGATAGACGTTGCCGCGCTGAACGGCGGCGCATGCGGGCTGGGCGACGAGGTCGCAGTCATAGATTCGAGCAGGACGCCCGAGTGGAGGCTCAAGGCCCGCGTTGTCAAGCGCGTACGGACCTTCGGAGACACGATCATCTGCCGAGTGACCATCGGCACGGTGCAGCAGGTCGACTACGCGGTGACGAGTGTGCTGGCAGCCGACGTGGCTGCATTGCAGAACGACGTGGCGGGCATCGACGGCAACCTGAGCGTGGCGACCTCGGTGCAGGTGGTGGAGTCGACCGTGACCGAGGCCATCGACGATTTGGACGAGCTGGCGGAGCTAGGCTTCTGACGAGCTGCCGCCCTTGTCCAGCCTCGTCGCTATCAGATACCAGCCGCCCAGGCCGATGATTGCGTCGGCGACCATCCAGAGCCCCTGGCCGACGCCGTCGATGACGCCCGCGCGGGCGGCGAAGATGCCGCCGAAGAGCAGCACGTGGTACACGGCAGCGACGGCCAGCTGCCCCCAGAGCACGGGCATGGGCTGGGCGTCGCCCTTCTTGCCGAAGCACACGTGCAGGGTCCAGATGCACAGCGGGATGAATATGACCACCGACGTGAGGAGCCCCGGGTTGTACATCTGGAAAGCCGCCGCCTGGGCCACGTGCGACAGGCCGTTGACGAGCTCGAATATCGACATGCACGCCGCCATGCCCCGGTGCCTTCGCGCGAGGACCGCCGCCAACGGCCCCATCACCCACACGAGCCCGAGGTTGCACGCCAGGTAGGCCGCCTCCGATATCTGGAAGCCCATTGCCGCGTACATGAACGCGGGGAAGGCGTTCGTCATGCCGTTGGCGGCGATGCCGTATTCCTCGATGTTGTGCAGCATGTAGGCGGCAGCCCCCAGCCACGCGAGCCACGCCGGGTCGTGCCAGCAGCCTTTGCTTGCGTCCTTGCGCAGGAAGTTCGTGCCGAACGCCAGGATGAGTATGACGATGCATGCGCCGAGGCCGATCCAGGGCCACTCCAGGAAGAACTTGGAGTATTCGAGCTGCGATGCCGCCGTGAAGTCGAGTTCCATATCCGCCGCCTTTCGTTCCGTTCGTCTGGTAACATGGTAATAGGTACGATGTATCAATTAAATGGTGACATCGGTCGTTTTGTTCCTATTACCGGAGGGGGGCGCGTGGCGAGGCCGAGGGCGGATGCGGGCGGGGTGCCCGCGAGGCAGCGGGTAATCGAGGCGTTCTGGGAGATGCTGGGCGAAGGTTCCTACGAGGGCATCACCGTGCGCGGGCTGGCTGCACGCGCCGGCGTGAGCCCCAACACCCTCTACTACCACTTCGCGTGCGTGGAGGACGTGGCCGCGACGGCGCTCTCCGAGGAGATCGACGAGGACGTGGCGCGCGTCGTAGTGGCGCTCGGGTCGGGTGTCGTCGATGCGGAGGAGGTCACCCGCCTGGGCGCTGCGGACGCGGGGCGCTTTGCGCGGGTGCGCCTGTTCGCGTCGAGCGGATCAGGCAAACTCGCGCATATGCTCAACGACGAGCTCACGCGCACGTGGCTCACGGCTGCGGGAGTCGACGAGTCCGCGCTCACCGATGACGCGAGGCGCGACCTCGCGTTCATCTTCGGCGGCGTGGTGGCCATGCTGGGAAGCGACCTCGCCGACGACCCGGTTGCCCTTGCGCGGCTGTTCTCGCGCCCGCTCGGGAGGGGCGTGGCGGAGACGATGGCGGCGCTGTCTCATTGAATCTTTGAGGTTGTGACGCTGGCATATCATCTTCCGAAAGAAAGGCGGAAGGTGGTCGTGCATGCTCGACAGATACGGACTTCATTCGCTGGTGTGGGACGCAGCCGACGAGCGTTTCGGCGACGTGCTGGTGGCTTCTCCCGCCGATGCGGGCGGACGCGGGATATCGCTTGCCGTGAGGCAGGGCGGCGCTGCGGCGAATTTGACTGGTGCGACGGTCTACCTCGTGTGGAAGCACAAGGTGACCGGCGAGCGCGGGACGGAGCCCTTCACGGCCATCGACGCTGCTGCAGGCACGTTCGAGGTCTACTACCCGGCGGCGATGCAGGAAGCCGAGGGCGCGGTGCAGGCGCAAATCATGGTATCTCGCGGGAACGACACGTACATCTCTTCGCGCGTATTCACGATACGGGTGGAGCCGGTCGTCGTCGGCGGCGAGGAACACGAGGACGGGTTCACGCTGTTCGTCGAGGCCATCAACGCCTACGAGCATGCAACCGAGATAACGACTGAAGCCGCGACGGCTGCGAACAACGCAGCGACTGCCGCTAACACGGCCGCCGGCAACGCGGACACGGCGAGGACGAACCTGCTGGCCGCTGCCGAGAACGGCGACTTCGACGGGGCTGATGGCGTGGACGGGTTCAGCCCGACCGCTACCGTCACGCAGACCGCCGAAGGCGCGACCATCACCATCACCGACAAGAACGGAACCACGACCGCCGACATCGCCAAGGGCGCGAAGGGCGACACCGGAGATACCGGCGATACCGGGCCGCAGGGTCCAAAGGGTGACACCGGGGCAACCGGTCCTCAGGGGCCACAAGGCATTCAAGGCGAGACTGGTGCGACAGGCGCAACCGGTCCCGCCGGGGCCGATGGCAATGACGGCATCTCGTGCACACATAGCTGGAACGGCACGGTGTTGTCCGTTACCTCCGCATCCGGCACGAGCTCTGCCGACCTGGTTGGTCCACAGGGGCCAATCGGCGCGACGGGTGCGACCGGCCCCGCCGGCGCCGACGGCACAGTGTTCACGCCACAATCGCCGCTCAACCTCACCAACGGCGTGCTCTCCATCGACCTTTCCGATTACGCGGAGGATGACGACCTTCCGCCCAAGCTCTGGGTGGGGCATTTCGTGCCCTCCATCACCGAGTACTCCTCCGGCATGAGCAGCAGCCTGTCGAAGTCGAGCTACCCGGGGTTGAAGAAGGGCGACTTCATGTGGAAGCCCGAGGCCGACACGCTGATACAGATCACCTCGGCCACCGAGGGCTCATCCTCCTACAGCGTCGGCTACTACGGGATGGTGGACTTCTCGCTCATCCGGGGCATCCTGGCTACGACCGACATCGACCTTGACCCCGGGGTGTCCGGCTCGGCCAGCGTGAACGGTAACGGACACTCGATCGGCGCGGGAACCCTGCTGCTGAACACGACCAGCGGCAACCTGATGAGGGCTACCGCCAAGGCCACACCCTCCAACGGCCCTTCCACGAAGGTGACCGTGAACGCGGTGGGCCTCGCGAACATATTCAACGCGAACGTGCCCGCAGGCTCCACGTACACGGCGGTGTCTCCGCTTTCCATCGATGCGAACGACGAAATATCCATCGACCTCTCCGCCTACGCGGCCCTTGCGGGCGCTGTGTTCACCGGGGCCGTGTCGGGCATCACTCCGACGGCCAACGCGCACTTCGCCACGAAGGGGTACGTGGACGGGGCCGTTCCCTCGCTTTCGGGATATGCGACCGAGCAGTACGTGCAGACCTACGTCGCCAACGCGATCGCCGCACTCGACGACCTGTCCGAGGAGGAGTTCTGATGACCGTCGGCACCATCGACACGTCCGTGCTTACCGACATTGCCAATGCCATACGTTTTCAGGCGGGCGTGGCGACGCTCTACAAGCCGCGCGAGATGGCAGCTGCTGTGACCGCCCTCGACGGCACGAATGCGGGAAACTACCAGGCGCAGGGCTACAAGCAGCTTCAGAGCGGCATACTCTCCGATTCGGTGTTCGAGGACATCGCCGACGCGATTCGCGGGCAGAACGGGTCTTCCGACACGTATGCGCCCGGCGAGATGGCGGCGGCGATACTGGCGCTGTCCTGGGACGTGGGATTGAAGCCCCGTGCGGTGCTGACCTCTCTCGGCACGCTGGAGTTCAACTACGTCGACGGGCGGCACTGCTACTCGGGCGGCGTGCCCGTAAACGCCTGGGAGATCGACCCGTCCGGGTACTCCTCGTCCTCCGCTCGGCCCTATGACGACATCAAGCTGCAGGTGCAGAAGGTCGTGATCCACTCGTCCTGGGCGCAGGTGGGCATGACCAACGCGAGCTACCTCTTCCACTCGTTCCAGAGCATGACCGAGGTCTCCGGCTTCGAGTACATGAGCGGCATCACGAGCGCGGCGCAGATGTTCACGAGCTGCCCGGCGCTCGAGACAATTTACGCCACGTCGTTCAGCAACACGGGGCTATCCGGGTCGCTCATGTTCAACGGGTGCAACCGGCTCGTGGGCGGAACCGACGGCTTCGTTCCCTCTTCGACGAGCGGCGCGAGCGTATGCAAGCTCGGCTCGGGCGGCGTGCTGACCGACCCCAACAATGATGGGCGGCACTGGTTCTACGCCTTCTACTACGACGATGGCGAGGGCGTGCTCACGGCATCATCGTCCCCGGCGAGCGGGCGCACTCTGGTCGCATCTGGCCGTATCTGCGCGGAGGCGAAGTACGTGGGGCTCGGCTTCACGCCCTGGGACGGCGTCACCGGGGCGACGCACCGGCAGCACCTCACGAGCGCGACGTTCGCGGCGGACATGGCGGGCTTCTCGTACCTGAGTTTCCAGTACCTGTTCTACAGCTGCACGAATCTGGCGAGCGTTTCTGGGCTGGGCAACCTCTCGGGCGTACGATCCATGAGGTTCATGTTTGCATCGTGCGCCGTGACTACGCTGGACTTCCGGGGATTCGACCCGTCGACGCTGACGGACCTGTACTATGCGTTCTCAAGCTGCTCGTCGCTGACCACA
Organism: Eggerthellaceae bacterium UBA3686; assembly: GCA_002371495.1. Lineage (GTDB taxonomy): Bacteria > Actinomycetota > Coriobacteriia > Coriobacteriales > Eggerthellaceae > UBA9715. The sequence goes on along the minus strand of DFIX01000022.1, from coordinate 31,929 downwards.
ATCTACGCCGACGCCACGTGGGCGCTGCCTACGAGCGGCATCAGCGGCTCGCAGTGCTTCTATGCGTGCTCCACCTCGCTTGTGGGCGGTAACGGCACCGTGTGGGCCAGCAGCAAGACGGCCTACACGTACTTCCGCATCGACACGGCGAGCACGCCGGGGTACATCACGACGGCTTAGAAATGAAAAGCGCACGACCCGCGTCGACAAGCCGTGCGCTATCTGAAAACCTGGAGTTGTCTAACCGACCTTGCCGCTCTGCACGTCGAACAGCTCCATGAACTTCTGCTTCGGCAGGTACCAGCGGTTGTTCTCTAGCTTGACCGCCGGGAGCGTCTGGTTGATGAACATAGTGCGTACGCGGCCGATGCTGAGCCCTGTGATCTCTGCTACGTGCTTTGCCGTGAGCATGATGGGGTAATCCGCGAGGAAGTCGACCGGCTGGGTTGTTATCTTTCCCCGTTTATCATCGTCTGGAGCCGCCGTGCGGACGTAGGGCGGCCTGACGGCGTACGTGCCGTCTTCGCGGCGGATGACGCGGTAGCCGACCGTCTCAAGGGCTTCCACGGCGCTCTCGAGCCCCATTCGCTTTCTTTCTAGCAGACGCTCAGCAGCCTGGGCGCGGGCATCGTCGAGGTTGGCTGGTTCCCTAGAACTCATCGGTCCGCCTCCTTATCGATGAGGTCCTCGGTTGAACTCGGCATCTCTCCGAGGAGCAGATTCTTCCAGAACTCTTCCGATTCGCAGCCGGACGCGCAGAGCATGTCGAGCAGCTTGGCGCGAAACTCGGGCGGCAGGGACTCGAAATCCTTCCTCATGGCGTCCTCGATAGCCTTGCTAGTGGACTCCATCTGTTCGCATATCTCGCGCTTCTCGTCCAGCGTGAAGCTCTGCGGGCTACCCAGGCATACGTCGGCCCTGAAATAGGCCATCTCCTCGGCTTCTACCAGCTCTCTTGTGTTCTCGATCATCGCGTGCACCACCTTCCATGTAAAACGGCTTCCCGACGCCCGAGAGCTCATGCCCTCGGGTGCCGGCTTTCATGCGATGATTCTCCCTGGCACTGCGTTTGCCCAGGTGACTGGCGGGAAGAGAAAAACACCCATTTTCGACGAGACCCTTGGTTTTGGTGTCCTATTTGGTGTCCCGTTTAGTGTCCCAAACAAAAGCAGGTAGACGGTTTATGCCATCTACCTGCGTCTTTCGTGGTGGGCGTTACAAGATTTGAAC
>DFIX01000022.1:0-30613 GCA_002371495.1 Eggerthellaceae bacterium UBA3686 | reverse complement strand
CTCTCCCCCTGAGCTAAACGCCCGCTCTGGGTGCTTACGCTTTCGCGTCAGCAGTTGGATAGTTTAGCAGAGTCATGCGCTCTGTCAAAACACTTTTTTCGACAATGTTTAAGTTCATAACATCATCACGCAACTTCATCCCGCAATTCACGTTTTCACGCTCTTCATCCGTAGCTTTAGCAGTGCTGTACAAACAGTTCTGCGCATCGCAAACAACACTTGCCAACGAAGGCTTCTAATAACTACACTTAATGAATCGGACATGTCTATCGTTACGCTTTGGAGGCTCATCATGATGAATTACCTCATCATTCTTGCCATAAGCTTCATTTTCAGTGCAGTCGGCTTCCGCATGTACATATATTTCTTCTCGCTTGGCTACGGCTTGGCGGTCGCAGCGATCGGCGTGACGTTGGCCGTCCTCCATTGGGGCCAAATCGGCGTCGCAGAGCTTGTTATGTGCGCCCTCTACCTCGTTTACGGTATTAGGCTGGCAGGTTACCTTTTGGCCCGCGAGCTGAAAAGCTCCAGCTACCGCAAAGTGCTCTCGCCCGAAATGGAGCGCAGCAAGGCAATGCCGCTCGGACCCAAGCTCGCGATTTGGGTTAGCTGCGCCCTCCTCTACACTCTGCAGACGATACCGCTCTTCTTCCGCCTGGAAAACGGAGCGCCTGTTGACGGTTTCCTCTACGTTGGCCTCGTCGTCATGGTGTTAGGCCTAGTCCTCGAGACGGTCTCTGATCTTCAGAAAACTGCAGCGAAGCGCAAGAATCCGTACCGGTTCGTATCGAGCGGCCTGTTCGGCTTCGTGCGTTGTCCAAACTATCTTGGCGAGCTCATCTTCTGGCTCGGCTCCTTCATAACGGGGCTCTCGGTATATCAGGGAGCTTTGCAGTGGGCTTGCGCCCTCATCGGACTCGTGCTCATCGTCTTCATAATGTTCAGCGGCGCGCGTCGTCTCGAAATTCGCCAGGACCGCAATTACGGCGAAGACCCGGAGTATCAGCATTACTGCAAAACAGTGCCGATACTGTTGCCCTTCGTCCCGCTCTTCAGCGTGAAGAAATACAAGTTCCTGGTAGCCTGATGGGCCCTAAGAACCGCCAGATGCAGAAAGGCCGCCCGAAGGCGGCCTCTTACTTTTGGTGTCGGAGGCGGGACTTGAACCCGCATGCCCTTGGTTATAGGCACTAGCACCTCAAGCTAGCGCGTCTGCCAATTCCGCCACTCCGACGAGTTGTTGCGCGTGCAACGTACGTTATTCTACCCGAACATCCCGCGCTTGTGAAGAGAAAATTTTAATACTGAATAGTTCCTTGCGGATATACGAACATCAACGCCACGATAACGATGAAGAACAGAACGCCGAGGATGACCGTGATGCGATCAAGGTTCTTCTCGACGATGCTCGTGCCCTGATTTGCATACAGAGAGCTGGCGATCATGTCGGAAACGCCCGTCCCCTTACCAGAATGAAGCAAGATGAAGACAATCAGTCCAACGCCCGATACAAGAAGCAGTAAAAGAAGTATTACAAGCAGCGGATTCACAGTTTCACTCCACTTTCTGTTAGGTTAGTCCACAAGCTCGTAATTATACCCAAGTAAACAACAACCCGCCATGTTGGCCGCATATTCCACACAAGTACAATATGAGGTGTCGCGCTCGATTCATCACGGCGCCGTTCGGTCGAAAGAACAGGAGCAACGCTTGTCTGGTGCAAAAGAAACAAGTAAACCCTAAATTCAAGGAGGCGGCCTCGGCAGCCGCCTCCTTGTACATTTCGATGACGAAACGCCTCGAGCATCAACCTTTTACAGGCAAGCCTCGATCAGCTGCACGAAAGACTCGGCCTTGAGGGCCGCGCCGCCAATAAGGCCGCCGTCGATATCGGGCTGGGCAATCAGCAACTTAACGTTGCCGGGATTCATCGAGCCGCCGTACAGGACGCGCATCGCATCGGCGATATCGGTGCCGTACATCTCGGCAAGCGTCGCGCGAATAGCCTGACAGACTTCCTGCGCCTGCTCGGGAGTTGCGGTGCGGCCGGTTCCGATGGCCCAGATGGGCTCGTAAGCGACAACGCATTCCTTTGCAAGGCCAGCGTCGATGCCGGCGAACGCAGCGCGCACCTGAGCGCAGACGAACTCGAGCGTCGTGCCCTCGTCGCGCACAGCCAGGGACTCGCCTACGCAGATGATGGGCTTAATCTGGCCGGCAATAAGGGCCTTTGCCTTCTTGTTGACGTCTTCGTTTGTTTCGCCGAAGTAACCGCGGCGCTCGGAGTGCCCGATGATGCAGTATGCGCATCCGATTTCCTTCAGCATCGGCACTGATATTTCGCCAGTATAGGCTCCGGATTCCTCCCAATGCACGTTCTGAGCGCCGACGGAAATCTCGACGCGGTCGAACTCGAAAACGGTCTTAGCAGGCTTCAGGTCTACGAACGGCGGGCAGACTACCACGTCGCAGGCATCGGGCCAACGATCGTCGTATTGATTTGAGATATCCTGAGCAAGAGCCACGGCCTCGCCAATGGTCTTGTTCATCTTCCAGTTGCCCGCCATCATTTTCTTACGGGTCATAGCATTCTCCTTCTTGTAGTGCGTTTACCAAGTAGCGGGCGCACAGCAAGCGCGCCCGCTACGCCTTCCCATTTGCATGGTCGCGCGGAAGAACCCCGAACTAGCCCTCGAGCGCCACGACGCCGGGCAGCTCCTTGCCTTCGACGAGCTCCATCGAGGCACCGCCGCCCGTCGAGATAAACGTCATCTGGTCTGCCAGGTCGAACTTGTTGACAGCGGCAACGCTATCGCCGCCACCGATGATGGTATCGGCGTCCTTGGCAGCCGCTACGGCCTCGGCAACGCCCTTGGTGCCAGCAGCGAACGCATCCATCTCGAAGACGCCCATAGGGCCGTTCCAGAAGACGGTCTTGGCCTGGGCGATGGCATCTGCGTATGCCTCGACGGTCTTGGGTCCGACGTCAAGGCCCATCATGTCCTCGGGAATTGCATCGATGCCAACGGTGACCGTGTTGGCGTCCTCGGCGAACTTGTCGGCGCACACGACGTCGACCGGTAGCATGAGCTTTACACCCTTGGCTTCGGCTTTCTTCAGCATCTCGCCAGCGCGCTCGACCCAGTCCTCTTCCTTCAGCGACGTGCCCACGCCGTAACCCTGCGCGAGCAGGAAAGTGAAGCACATGCCGCCGCCGATGATCAGCGTGTCGCATTTATCCATGAGAGCATCGATGACCTGAATCTTGTCAGAGACCTTAGAACCGCCCAGAATGGCGACGAACGGACGCTTGGGATTGTCGAGCATGCCCTTGAGCGTGCCGACCTCGCGTTGCATCAGGTAGCCCGCATACGCCGGGAGCAGCTTGGCGACGCCGGCGGTGGAAGCATGGGCGCGGTGCGCGGTTCCGAATGCATCGTTGACGTAGACCTCGCCGAGCTTGGCGAGCTCTTCGCAGAACTCGGGGTCGTTCTTCTTCTCGCGCTTGTCGAAGCGCAGGTTCTCGACGATCAGGATCTCGCCGTCCTTCAGCGCCGCAGCCTTGGCCTGAGCGTCTTCGCCGGCGATATCCGACGCGAATGCAACCGGCTTGCCCAGAACCTCGGCGAGGTGCAGGGCGGCGGGACGCAACGAAAACTCCTCTTCGAAGCCCGTACCCGACGGACGACCGCGATGGCTCATCAGGATCACGCGAGCGCCCTGCTCGACGAGCTTGGTGATGGTGGGAAGGGCTGCGCGGATTCGCGTGTCGTCAGTGACGACGCCGTCTTTTACCGGCACGTTGAAGTCGACGCGCACCAGAACGCGCTTGCCCGCAGCATCCAGTTGGTCGATCGTCTTGATATCTGCCATGATTCTCCCTTTCGGTCAACTTATGCGCCGATTTGCGCTTCTTCGGACCATCTCGCAACGCCCGTCGATTCCTGCGGGCCGCGCGAACATAGGTCTTGCAAGCGCGATTCGGCGCTATTCCAAAAAAAGGGCGCAAGCGAATTAACTTGCGCCCTTCCCCGTTGCTTGTTTAGAGCATGATCTTGACGAGGTCCTTTACGCGGTTGGAATAACCCCACTCGTTGTCGTACCACGAAATGCACTTGCAGAAGTTGCCCGTGCCGCCGAGCACCATGGTCAGGCCGGCGTCGAAGATCGACGAATGCGGGTTGCCGATGATGTCGCACGAGACGACCGGGTCGGTGCAGTACTCGAGGATACCCTTCATGGGGCCCTCGGCAGCAGCCTTCATGGCGGCGTTGATCTCTTCGACGGTAACGTCGCGCTCGAGCTCGACCGTCAGGTCGACCATCGATCCGTCAGGCGTGGGAACGCGGGTCGCGAAGCCGTCGAGCTTGCCGGCGAGCTCGGGAAGAACCAGCGACACGGCGCGGGCGGCACCGGTGGTGGTCGGAATCATCGACAGCGATGCAGCGCGGGCGCGACGCAGGTCCTTGTGCGGGAGGTCGAGGATGCGCTGGTCGTTGGTGAACGCATGAATCGTGTTCATGTAACCGCGCTTGATGCCGAACGTGTCGAGCAGCACCTTCGCGAACGGCGCGAGGCAGTTAGTGGTGCAGGACGCGTTGGAGATGATGTTGTCGGTCTCCTTGTTGTAATCAGCGTCGTTAACGCCCATGACGATAGTGTTGTCGACGTTCTTGCCGGGAGCGGAGATGAGCACCTTCTTGGCGCCAGCGTCAATATGCGCCTTGGCCTTGGTACCGTCGGTGAAGAAGCCCGTGGACTCGACGACGATGTCGACGTCCAGGTCACCCCAGGGCAGGTTGCCAGGCTCGCGCTCAGAGAGCACCTTGATGAACTTCCCGTCGGCATTGATACCGTCTTCGGTAGCCTCGACGACGTCGAACGCACGGCCATGCACCGAGTCGTACTTCAGCAAGTGCGCCATGGTGGGAATGTCGCCCAGATCGTTGACGGCTACTACCTCGATCTCGGGATCAGCGGCCATTGCGCGATACGCCAGGCGGCCGATACGACCAAAACCGTTGATGCCAACTTTGACTGTCATATTTATTCCCCTTTCGTAAAACTGACCAAGCTATTGTACTCCTCTAAAGCTGATAACGTAACCTACTCTTTAGCCATCTGCTCAATACGGCGGATACGGTGGTAAACAGCCGATTTCGACAGCGGCGGATTCGCGCGTTCGCCGAGCTCCTTCAACGTGGCGTCGGGATACATCACGCGCAGACGCACGATTTCGCGCAGCGCCGGGGGAAGCTTGTCGAGACCGTACTTCTCGAGCACGGCTCGCATGGCCACAATCTGGTCGACCGATGCCGACGCGGCTTTCTTCTGATTTGCCATCTCGGCGTTTGTCTGGCGGTTAACATCGTTTCGCACGCTCTTCACGACGCGGGCGTTCTCCATGATAAGCGCGCTCTGGTGCGCACCCGCATACGCAAGAAACTCCAGGATGGCCTCGCCGGATTTTATGTAGACCACGTACGACGACCTGCGCTGCATGACGCGCGCCCGTATGGACTTTTCGTCCATGATGCGCACGAGGTCATCTGCCATCTCACGCGACTCGACGGTTATCTCGAAATGGAAGTCGCCCCGGGGGTCGCTTACGAAACCGCTGCCCAGAAACGCACCGCGCAGGTAAGCTGCGGCACAGCACTGCTTGGCCACGAGCGCGGGCGCAACTCCGAGCTGCAGCCCCGCATCCCCTAAAACCCCCATGTCGCGCAGCGCCTCGACGAGCCCCTCCTGCGCAGGCACGTCGATAAGGTAGTTCGGCGTCTTGTGCAGAACGCTTCTGCGCGTAGTCAGCTCGGTTCGAAGCCCGTACGTTTCGTGAAGCAGCCTCCACGAGAGGCGCGCGACCGAAGGCGCGTCGGTGACGACCTCGAGGCGGTAGCGACCTTGGCCGCTTATGAACAGCGTGCCCTCGATGCGGATGAGAGCGGCCAGCAGCGCGCGCTCGCAATGCGAGCACGTGGGCTCGACGCGCGCGAGCTCGTCTTTCACGTCGGAGTTAAATGACATCAGGTCTTCACCTGCGCTACCGCGATTTGCGGGCACGATGGCGCGGTGGTGGCGGCGTCCTGACCACCTCGGCGAAGGCGTGCCTGAGCTTCTGCGGGTCATGCCAGGTCGGATGAAGCTCGTCTGCCAGGTCGGCGAGAATGACGTGCGTTCCGTCGGCCTCGATTGCGACGATATCCTCCTCGGTTATTTTGACTTTGCGGACGAACGAATCCTCTTCCTCGGGCTCCTCGGCTTGCGAGCCTGACTGTTCCCCGGTCTTCGGCAAAACGTCGTGTACGAGCATGAAATCGACGATGTGCCCGAGTCCGTGCTCCATCAGCGCCTGATAATGCTCTATGGCGCTCATTCCACGCGTTTCCCCTTGCATGTCGGCCAGTGAGCACACGAACACGACAATCGCTCCCGAGTCGCTTATGGCCTGAACAACACCTGGAACCAGCAGATTCGGTATGATAGAGGTGTAGAGCGACCCTGGCCCGAGAACGACGATGTCGGCACCACGAATGGCATCGAGCGCAGGCCCGTAGGCCTCGAGCGGACCTTCGGTTTGCAGCGCTACCTTGCGAAGGGCCGTGCGCGAATGGTTAGCCACCGCCTGGCCCTCGAGAAGCCTGCCGTCGCGGGTCTTTGCCACGAGGGTCACGCGGTCGAGCGTGGAGGGGTACACGTGCCCCCGCGCGTTCAAGAGTTCTTCGCAAATCTGTATGGCTTGCGGGAACCCCCCGCTCGTTACTTCGAGAGCCGAGAGCATGAGGTTTCCCAGTGTATGATTCTCGGCAAATCCGAAGCGCATCTTGAATGCCTGCGTCAGCGGGTCCTCGGCCGAGCCCGCCATGGCCGTTATGCACTTGCGGATATCGCCCGGAGCCGTCGCCCCCGCCGCCTCACGCAATATACCGGTCGACCCGCCGTCATCGGCCATGGCCACGACGGCGTCTGTTGCCACGCCCATCGACAGAAGCGTTCGAATCGATACCGGCGCGCCAGTTCCGCCGCCCACGACGACCGCCTTAAGCTTTCTGCGCGGTTTTTCGGAAGCCGATACTTCGGGAAGCGCGGCAAAAGCGGCGGTTGCCGACGGGTCGTGCCCGAACGCATCGGGCATCAGCCCGCTCACGATACAACCCCGGATTCGGCGTCTGCGTTCGGATCTGCGCCCACGAGCTCGCCGTCATCGCGTACGGCCAACGCCAGATCACGATGGGCGACGCTTACCCGATATCCGCACGACCTCAGGTAATCGCCTGTCTCCTCGGCGAGGACCACGCTTCGGTGCTGGCCGCCCGTACAGCCGACCGCAATCGCGAGCTGCTGCTTGCCCTCGGCCACGTAGCCGGGCATAACGCAGTCAAGCAGCGCCTTCCACCGCTTGAGGAATGACTCGGTATCGCTGTTGTACAGGACATAATCGCGGACCTTCTGGTCGAGGCCCGTCATTACGCGCATGACCGGATCGTAGAAGGGGTTTGGAAGAAAGCGCACATCGATGACAAGGTCAGCGTCAAGCGGCGCGCCGTGCTTGAACCCAAACGAGTACACCGACACCGACAGACCTGCACGCTCCTCGCCGCTTGCGTAGAGCCCTTTGAGCTTCGAGCGCAGCTCGGCGGGAAGGAGGTTCGTGGTGTCGATGACGTAATCGGCGCTGCTTCGGATTTCGCGCAGGAGCGTCCTTTCGCGCTCGATGCCATGCGAAATAGTAGCGCCGTCAGCGCAAAGGGGATGTCGCCGCCGGCTCGATTTGTAGCGCGCGATGAGCTTGTCGTCGTCGGCGTCGAGAAACACGATGCTGTATCGGACCCCCTCCTCCTCGAGGCTCTTGAGGGCCGACATCATCACCTTGAAGAAACCGCGCGAGCGAACGTCGCACACGATTGCTACCTTCTTCTCGCCTTCAAGGGAACCAGGCAGGTCACTCATGCGCACAAGGTCCCCGATGAGCGCTGGTGGCAGGTTATCTACACAGAAATAGCCGAGGTCCTCGAATACGTGCATCGCCTCGGTCCGGCCCGCGCCGCTCATACCGCTGACAATCACAATCGACGGCATCTCGTTCTGATCGCCCATATATACCTCCTTACGCTACCGCAGAATCCGCTGCGCTGCCCTACTGGCAAGCGCATGCTTGCGCACATGGAAACGCTGCAAAAGCGCTATGCGTTCGCCCGTTCATTATACTGCTGTAACACGAGGTAGACCTCCTCGGCTACCTCTTCCGGAACTACACGGGCTTCCTTGATGTCGTCGAGCGTGGCCGCCTTCAGATTCCTGAACGATTTGAAAGCTTTCAGGAGCGCTTTCTTGCGCACGGGCCCCAATCCGGCCACGTCGTCGAGCACGCTCGCCGTCATCCCCTTTCCGCGCAGCTCGCGATGGAATGTGATAGCGAACCGATGCGCCTCGTCACGCACCTGTTTCACCAGGTACAGCGAGGCGGATCCGCCGGGCAAGACGACCGGCCCGGTATCCTGCCATGGCACGAATAGCTCCTCGTCGCGTTTCGCAAGTCCGCACAGAGCTATATCGGTGCGGCCCATCTCCTCGAACATGGCCATGGCAGCCGAAAGTTGGGGTTTACCGCCGTCGAGGATGATAAGGTCGGGCTTCGAGCCGAAACGCTCGTCTGCCATCCGCTCGTCAGAATAGCGCCGCGCCATGACCTCCTGCATGCTCAGGAAATCGTTCGCCTCGTCGAGCGGCGTCTTTATCTTGAACCTGCGGTACTGGTTCTTGTCGGGCCTGCCGTTCGTAAATACGACCATGCTTGCCACGGTATAGCTTCCGTGGATGGTCGAGATGTCGAAGCATTCGATGCGGTGAGGTGGGCCGTCGAGCGCAAGGGCGCTTTCGAGCTGCAAAAGGGCGTCGTTGACGCGCTTGTCCTCGTAATTTGTTCGCACCTTGTAGCGCAACAACGTATGCTGGGCGTTCTTCTCGGCCAGCTCCACAAGCTCGTACTTCTCGCCTTTGCGCGGCTCTGTGAAGCGCACCTTCGCACCGTGGACGCTTGCAAGCTTCTGGGTGAGCCATCCGCTCATGACGTCGGCGTCCTCCGGCAGCGTGCGAACTATTACCTCGCGGGGGATGGAGGTCGTCGCATCGTAATAGCGCAAGAGGAACGCGCGTAGCAAGTCGTCATCGGGAACATCCGAGCCCCTGTTCAGGACGAACTCGTTCGAGTTCATGATCCTGCCTTCGCGAATCATGAACACGTGCACGCCGGCGATGGTCTCTTCGCGGAAGAGCCCGATGACATCGGCGTCGAGGTCGCGAGCCGAAACCGCCCGCTGCTTGTCCTCGAGTGAGGAAACCGCCTGGATCCGCTCCTTTATGCGCCCCGCCCGCTCGAAATCGAGCTCGGCTGCAGCGTCGAACATGTCCTGCTCGAGCTCAGCGACGAACTCGTCGCGATGCCCATCGAGAAACCGCGCGACGCGCTTGACGTTGCCCGCGTACTGTTCTGGCGTCACCTGTCCGCAGCACACGCCCGGCCCCAAACCCACGTGCGCGTCGAAGCACGGGCGTAGGTTGCCGTTCTCAGACAGGAGCGCCCCGGGATCTCCCTTGTCGATCTTGCGCGAGAGGCGCCGCCATTCGGCGCAGGACGCCGCGCAGATTGGCACGACGCGCCTGACGGCATCGACCATGGTCCGCGCCGCGCGGCTGTCGGTGTAGGGGCCGAAATAGCGCGTGCCAGCGCGGTGCTTCTCGCGCGTGTACTTGATGGCAGGAAACGCATCGTTCAAGGTCAGCGCTATGTACGGATACGACTTGTCGTCTTTGAAATCAGCGTTGAAAAACGGTGCGTACTGGTTGATGAGGTTCTTCTCGAGCACGAGCGACTCGTGCTCGTTTTCGACGACGATGTATTCGAACGAATCGATAGCGTCGACCAAAAGCGGGATCTTTGCGCGTTCGTCTTGGAAGTTGACATACTGCCGCATGCGGGCACGCAGTTGCTTGGCCTTGCCAACATATATGACTTGGCCGTCTTTGTCTTTCCACAGATACACGCCCGGCAAAGTCGGCACGTCAGCGAGCTCCCGTTTGATGCGCTCGATCTTTTGGCTCAGCTCTTCCAAAGCGGCATTCCCCAAACTCTAGAGCTCGGTTATAGTCTTAGACGTTATCGTGCCGCTCGGCGAGATAATGACGGCTTGCATCTCTCCCGCATAAGGCGAGTTGATGAAGAACGACCCGTCGATGTATTCCCCGCCCTCGATCAGCCGGCCCGAGCATGCGAGCACCACGAGGTCGACGTCTCTGAGCCATCCCCTCTTGATTGTCGGACTGTCAGAGACGACGATCTTCAAATCAACCTCGGCAGCATCGAGGTCGCGCAGTTTGTCGCGCACGTCGACGTAGCGGTATTTCCCCAGGCTCGCGCAAATTCCGTAGCGCCTACCGTCTCGGGAAACCACCATCGGATCGCCGTAACGCGAGAGCTCGTTTAAATGCAGGGTCAAGACCGTGGCACCCTTCTCGCGGTAGCTCTCGACGACTTTTTTCAGTGTGACGAGCTTGTTTGCCGCCTTCGAGGACTTCACGCTCGGCTTTGCCGATGCAGACGACGAAGAGCCCGACGCAGCCGGGAGCGACGACGATGACGCTACAGCCGAAGATGCACTTGCATTCGAAGAAGCCAACGCTATCGCCGACGAACTCGCATCTGACGAGCCGATTGCACCAGAAGGCGAACTCGGCACGGCGCGCGAACCCGACGCCGAGAGCTCATTGGAAGCAGGCTGCAAGATGCCCTCGAAAACGACGACGGTGTAGCCGTCCATCGAGCCGACAAGATCGTCGATGTGCGATGCGGCCTTGTTCCAGTTGTGACCAACCAGCATGTACCAGGCCATGATGCTCGCAACGCCGATACCGAGCAAGACAAGCAGGCCCAGCGCAAGTATTTCACGCTTGCGTTTTTCCATGATGGGTATCTTACTGCACTCGAGGCTAACTCGCGCGTAACCGTTACCCAGAGCGCGATTAAACCATGACTGAGCCCAATCGTATGCGCTTCGGGACGCTCCCTAACCCATTGCACAGCCGCATAGCTCGCACGGTCCTGCCTTTTGGGCGGATGGGTTACAAGTTCGCCTTCGGGCTCGTTTCCTACAGCACCCGCGCAAGGAACTGGCCCGTGTAGCTGCCCTCGACCTTGGCAACCTCCTCGGGCGTGCCTTTGGCTACGATCGTGCCACCCCGCTCGCCGCCCTCGGGGCCAAGGTCGATAACGCGATCGGCCGACTTGATGACATCGAGATTGTGCTCGATGACCAGGACCGTATTGCCGGCGTCGACGAGCCTTTGCAACACCTCGAGCAACTGCCGCACGTCCTCGAAATGCAAGCCCGTTGTTGGCTCGTCGAGGATGTAGAACGTCTTGCCCGTTTGACGTTTCTGCAGCTCGCTCGAGAGCTTGACGCGCTGGGCTTCGCCGCCCGACAACGTCGTGGCAGGCTGCCCGAGCCTGATGTAGCCGAGCCCCACATCGTGCAGGGTTTCGAGCTTTCGCTTGATGCCCGGGATGTTCTTGAAGAACTCGAGCGCCTCGTCGACGGTCATGTCGAGCACCTGCGCGATGTTCTTGCCCCTATACGTGACCTGGAGCGTCTCGCGGTTGTACCGGTCGCCGCCGCAGACCTCGCACGGCACGTATATGTCGGGCAGAAAATGCATCTCAATCTTTATCTGGCCATCGCCCTTGCAGGCCTCGCAGCGTCCGCCCTTAACGTTGAACGAGAAACGCCCGGGAGAATACCCGCGTGCCTTCGAATCCTGCGTCGAGGCAAAAAGCGCCCGGATGTCGTCCCACAGCCCGATGTACGTAGCGGGGTTTGACCGGGGTGTACGCCCGATAGGGCTCTGATCGATGTTTATGGCCTTGTCGATTGCCTGCAGCCCCTCGATCTTGCGGAACGAGCCGGTTCGGCGCCTTGCGTTGTTCACTCGATTGGCGAGCAGCGGAGCCAGGGTGTCTGTGACAAGCGACGACTTTCCCGAGCCCGATACACCCGTGACGACGGTAAAAGTGCCGATCTCGATTTCGACATCGAGGTTCTTGAGGTTGTTCTCGGATGCCCCGATGAGCTTGACCGCACCGCGGCCGGGATTTCGGCGCTCTGCTGGGACCGCGATGCTGCGGCGCCCGCTCAGATAATCTGCCGTAATAGAGCCACGCGTCTTGGCCACCTTTGCCGGCGTGCCCGCGGCCACGACGTAACCGCCGTTCTCGCCCGCACCCGGGCCCATGTCGACGACGTAATCTGCCGCCCTAATGGTGTCCTCGTCGTGTTCGACGACGATGACGGTGTTTCCCAGGTCGCGCAAGCGCTTGAGCGTGGCGATGAGCCGCTCGTTGTCGCGCTGATGAAGCCCGATCGACGGCTCGTCGAGGATGTAGAGCACGCCCATGAGGCCTGCACCGATCTGCGTGGCCAAGCGGATGCGCTGCGCCTCGCCGCCCGAGAGCGTAGCCGTTGCGCGCTCGAGCGTCAGATAGTCGAGCCCTACATCGACGAGGAAGCGCAACCGCGCAAGTATCTCTTTTACAATGGGGCCCGCGATTCGCAGATCCTGGCCTTCGAGTGTAAGCCCCTCGAAGAACTCGAGCGACTCGACAGCGCTCATCTCGCAAACTTCATGGATGGACTTGCCCCCGACGGTGACGGCGAGTATTTCGGGCTTTAAGCGCTTGCCCCCGCATGTCGAGCAAGGGATGGTCGAGAAATAGGCCTCCATGCGCTCGCGCTGCCGGTCGCTGCCCGCTTCGCGCAGCTTCTCTTCCACCGCGGCAATGGCCCCGTGCCATTCGATGTACCAGTACGTCTCGCGTCCGTCGACCGTTACGTAGTCGACGCGAACGCGGCCCTTGACCCCGTGCATGAGCGCGTTCTGCGCCTTCTTTGAGAGATTCTCCCAGGGCGTGTCGGGCGATTCGCCTACATGCTTGAGCACGGCATTGAGCACCTGAGGATAGTAGTTTCCGCTCTTGAAGGGCGCGATGGCCCCCTCGTTCAGCGATAGCGTCTCGTCGGGCACGACGAGATGCGGATCGACCTCATCGCGGCTTCCTATGCCGAGACATTCGGGGCATGCGCCGTACGGGGCGTTGAACGAGAAATCTCGCGGTTGCAGCTCATCCATCGAATGCCCGTGCTCGGGGCACGCCAGCGCAAGCGAGAACACATGCTCGCCAGGACGCAAGCCCCCGGTTGCACCTGATGAAATCGGGGTTTCGGAAACGGGGGGATTCCCGTGCTCGTCGAGCAGCTGCACCAGCACCCTTCCCTCGGCCAGATTGGTCGCGACTTCGACCGATTCAGCGATTCGCGCCGTCGCAGACGGCTTCAGCACCACGCGGTCGACCACGACGTCGATGAAGTGCTTGATCTTCTTGTTCAGGGTAATCTCTTCGCCGGTCAGGCGCGTGATCTCGCCGTCGATGCGAACGCGCGCGAAACCCTCGTGGTTCAGGTCGGCAAACAGCTTCGTGAACTCGCCTTTGCGGCCGGTTACGACCGGTGCCATGATGATGGCACGCGTCGTCGCTCCGTCGCCGAGCTTAAGTATTTCGTCGGTGACCTGGTCGGTCGTCTGCTTCATGATGACGCGGCCACATTCGGGGCAATGGGGCGTGCCCACGCGGGCGAACAGAAGTCGCAGGTAATCGTAGATCTCGGTCGTGGTGCCCACCGTCGAGCGGGGATTTCGGCTTGTCGTCTTCTGGTCGATTGAGACCGCAGGCGAAAGTCCGTCGATGCTGTCGAGGTCTGGCTTGCTCATCTGCCCGAGGAACATGCGTGCGTAGCTCGAAAGGCTCTCGACGTAACGGCGTTGCCCTTCGGCATACATCGTGTCGAAAGCAAGCGACGACTTGCCCGAACCCGAAAGGCCCGTGATGACGACGAGCTTATCGCGCGGAATCGTGAGGTCTACGTTCTTGAGGTTGTGTTGGCGCGCGCCCTTGATGACGATGGCGTTTTGGCCCATGTGCTTCCACCCTTGCTACGTTCTTGATTTACGGGTGGCAATTGTACTTCAAAGGCAGACGCTAACTAATTAGAACATATGTTTGCCAATGATTCACCATAACTTATCAGGCGCGAGGATGCGCTTGGGAATGCGCGTCCTTGAGTCGCGCCGGTGACAGGTGAGTGTAGATCTGGGTTGTCGACAGACTCGAATGCCCGAGCATTTCCTGAACCGACCTGAGGTCCGCTTCGCCGTCGAGCAGGTCGGTTGCGAAGGTGTGGCGCATGTCATGGGGGCTCAGGCGATCGTCGAGGCCCGCTGCTCGCACGGTTTTCTTGAACATCTTGCGCATTGCGTCAGGGCTCATGGGGTTGCCCCTGTTCGATACGAAGAAGCGGTCGGTGGCTTTCTGCCCAAGTAGCTGCGGCCGTGCGTGCTCGAGATAGGCCCTCATGGTGCGTACGCAAAGGTCGTGCAGCGGTATTATGCGCTCCTTTCTCCCCTTGCCGAACACCCTCACCAAATGCGATGCGAAGTCGACATCCGACATCTTCAGCCCGGAAGCCTCCGAGATGCGCGCGCCGCTGGCATACAGGAACTCGAGGATAGCCTGGTCGCGCATGTCGGCCGGCGTCTGTTCACGCTTGCGCCCCTGTAAGTCAGTCGGACCGTGCACGCACAAGAGGCTCTCCATCTGCTGGCCTTGCAAGACATGGGGCAGATGCCTGCCTTGCTTGGGGCCCAAGAGGGCTCCGGCCGGATCGGCATCGATGGCGCCCACGAGCTTCATCCAGCCATAGAATCCCCGAAGCGACGAGAGGTGCCGGTTTATAGTCGTACGGGCGTAACGCGCGGCATCCATATCGCCCAAGTACGCGCGGAGCTGTCGATGCGTAACGGCCCGTGGATCTACGCCCTTTCGCATGCACCAGCGAAGGTATGCCTCAAGGTCGGTGGCGTACGACCGGACCGTATGTTCCGACGCGCCCCGCTCGATGCGCATCTGGTCGAGGAAAGCGGCGAGCAGATCCGAGCCGTCAGGAGCGCCTCCGAGCGCCCCGTCAGCAATCGACTGCTCGGGTTTTGCCTGCGTTGTAGCGCGTTTAGATGCGCGCGTCTTCACCTGACGTGCCATTATGCAAGGCCCGCCTCGGCAAGCGCGGCGCAGTATGACTCGAGGTCCCTCCCGCCCCGCTCGGCA
The DNA here is from genome assembly GCA_002371495.1 of Eggerthellaceae bacterium UBA3686. Lineage (GTDB taxonomy): Bacteria > Actinomycetota > Coriobacteriia > Coriobacteriales > Eggerthellaceae > UBA9715. Next base: position 15,405 of record DFIX01000022.1, on the reverse strand, counting down.
TAGGCGGCATAGCGCTCGCGCTTGTTACGGATGCGCGTCTGCAGCGGTGCAAGGATGCCGAAATTGACGTGCATTGGCTGGTAGTCGACCGTGAGGGGATCCGTCGCATAGGCGATGAGCGCCCCGAAGGCGGTGGTCGTCGGCAAATCGGGCGGCTCCACACCCTTGAGCTCGGCAGCCACCGAAATAGCAACGTGCAGTCCCGATCGAATGGCCTCGCAATAGCCCTCGGTCCCGCCGAGTTGTCCCGCGACGTACAGCGAGACGCCCAGATCCTGCACCGCATCTGTCTTGACCCGCAGCCGCGAGTCAAGGACACGGGGAGCGTCGATGAAGGTGTTTCGGTGCATGACCCCGTAGCGTGCGAACTCCGCATCCTGCAAACCGGGAATAAGCCTGAACACGCGCTTCTGCTCTGCAAACGTGAGGTTGGTTTGGAACCCCACCAGGTTGTAGCAGCTTCCAGCCGCATCCTCGGCTCGAAGCTGCAAGGCAGCCCACGGGCGTCTGCCGGTGCGGGGATCGTTGAGTCCCACGGGTTTAAGCGGCCCGAACCGCGGTGCATCGCGGCCTGCGCGGGCAATCTCCTCGATGGGCTGACATGCCTGGAACAGATCTTTCGACTCGAAGTCCCGTTTTATGACCCGATCCGCGCATAAGAGCTCGTCGATGAAGCGTTCGTACTCGTCCTTGTTGAACGGCGCGTTGAGGTAATCGCCTTGCTGCTCGCCCGCATCGTCGGTTGCGTCTTCGTATCGACTTTGCCTGAACAGCGTCTGCATGTCCAACGAATCGCCCATGACGATAGGCGCGGCTGCATCGAAGAAGGCAAGCGAGCCGTCCCCGACGTAACGCGAGATCGATTCTGCCAAGGCATCGCTTGTCAGGGGCCCTGTCGCGAGCACGATGGCCGAAGCCCGCTCAGCTAGTTTATCGATGCTGGTCACCTCGCCGCGCACGACCTGTATCAGAGGCTCTGCCTCGACGGCGTTCGTCACAGCCTGCGAGAATGCTAACCTGTCGACGGCAAGCGCCCCGCCTGCAGGAACGCGGGCTTCGAGCGCTTTTGCGTAAAGGACGGACCCGAGCGACTCGAGCTCGTGCTTCTGCATACCAGCCGCGGTTTCGGGCTTTGTGCTTTTGAGCGAGTTCGAGCAAACAAGCTCGCCGAGGTCGCCGGTCTTATGAACGGCGGTCTGGTGCTCGGGTCGCATCTCGTGGAGCTCGACTGCTATACCACGACGCGCAAGTTGCAGCGCGGCTTCGCTTCCGGCGAGCCCCCCGCCCACTATGATTACTGGTTCGTTCATGTCTCTACCGGATACTCCAAACCACTTCGGTCTCGGTTTGCACGATGCTGCGGAAATAATACGCCTTTACCAGATTGCTGCCTTCGAAATACACGTTTCCGCTAACGGACTCACCCGGCGCAAGCGTTCCGCTGTTCAGGTCCTCGGTCGCTTTCGAGTAGAAGGCGAAGCTGCGCAGCACGCCGGTTTCGTCCTGAGCCTTCCAATCGAATACGTTGTATTGCTGATCTTTGGACCCGGTATTTGCGTAGGTGACGTTTATGCAGGTCATAGGGCTTCCATCATAATTGGTAAGCGTATTGTCAACTGAATTGAGCGTTACGGACAGCCCGTTTTCGACTTCGGCAGCCTGCCCGACCGGCATGCTCTCGGTGTCATCCGGCAGTTGCACGCTTGCAAGACTCTGCTCGCTTGGCGGCACTTCGGCGGTATCCGGGCTCTGAACTGGCTGCTGCGGTGCATTCGATTGCGTGGACTGCTGCGCTGCGGGTCCGCCTAGAGCGCCCGGAGCCACGAAGAGCAGCACCGCGACAACCGCCATGACCGCGACCGCAGCCAACGCACCTGCGACAATGGGGGCTTTACCACGAGGTTTCTTCTTAGGCACCTCGGCAAACTCCTTTGGAGAGGGCATCTTGGGCTGCAGATGGCTTTGGGAAGGCTCGGGCTGCACAGGCACGGACTCAGACAGCTCGGATGCGGGCTGATTCACGTTAGGCCGATACGCCTGCGTCATCGCTGGATTGACCATGGGCTGGCCAGTAGACGGGTCGATCAGCCAAAGGTACTGGCCTGTTGTTGGGTCGACCGTGAACAAGCAGTTTGTCGCCGGGTCAATATATACCTGCTGCTGCACAATCCCGCCTTGAGTTGCGGGGTGGTCTTGATTTTGCATGCGCGCGCCTTTCGCCTTCGACGTTAGCATATCCCATAATACGCAATTGAACAGCGCATAACAACTTTCCGACCCGTTGCTGTCGCCTGTTGAATGAGCCGCTGGACGTTCCTACCATCGAACAGTCGGGCCCCATTTGCCGTCGGGCTGCCGTGCGATGGCGCCATCAGCTTCAGCCTCGACGAGAAGCTCCATGAGCCGCTGCTGTGCATTCGAGGCGCCGAACTCTGCTACGGCAAGCGAATAGAGCTGCTCCGTGTCGAGCGGCTGGGCTTGCAATGCCGCAATGATCGGCGGCATATCCTTGCCCGCAACCGGATCTTCCCCCGGTCTCATCAGCATTCCGCATGATTTGAAGAGCGCCTCCTCGAAGCTCTGGTCGTCCACAACAGGAATCGCGCCCTGCAGCAAAAGGCGATTTGCTCCCCGCGACATTTCCGATGCGATCGAACCTGGTACGACCAGGACGTCGCGCCCCGCGTCGAGCGCCTCGTCCGCGGTCGAGAACGTCCCCGACGGCAATCCTGCTTCCACTATGAGCACGGCACTCGCAAGACCCGCGATAATCCGATTTCTCTCGCGAAACATGAACGGCATAGGGTCTTGGAGCCAATCCTGCTCGCTAATTATGGCGCCACCTGCATCTATGACCTTCTGGAACAACCCGAAATGCCTTGCCGGGTATACGCAGTCGCAGCCGCCCCCCAAGACGACAACGGTCGTCCCGTTCGCCTCGAGAGCGGCGCGATGCGCTTCGGAGTCGCATCCGAGCGCCCCACCCGAATCGATGACTACCCCCTTTTCGGCTGCGATGCGCGCGAATCTGCGTGCGCATCCGGTGCCGTAGGGAGTCGCCTTACGCGCGCCGACGACCGCGAGCCCAGGCGACAGGGCTTCCGGATTGCCGATACAGTAAAGCCTTTGCGGCGGCCTCGGTACGCCCCGCAACTGATCGGGGTACGCTTCACTTGCCTCGTCGATGATCGACCTCTCGCCCTCGAGCGTGCGGCGACCCTGAGCCATCGCCCTCTCCTTTTCCTTGACCAATAGTGCCATCTTCTTCAGGATGCCCTCGAAACGATGTTCGGGCTTCCTCGATACGCGCGGGCCGATTGCCGCGCTTCCCACTTCGCCCATCTTTGCCCGCCTTCACCGACCGACACCATCACGTATGCGAAGCCCTATTGCTTCGCAGAGGTCTGCCTTGTTCACGCTCTTGCGCTGGGCGATATCGGCAATCGTCCGCGCCACCGAGAGCGTCCTCACAATCGCCCTGCCGCTCATATGGTTCGCCCGAGCCATCTTCTCGAAGAACCGCTCGTCTGCCTCCTCGAGCTTGCAGGATGCAATGACGCGCTGGGTGGAAGACCTCGCGCCTTTTCCCTCATCGACGGCTTCTCGCCACGAAGCGTATTCACGACCAGCCATAACACCTTCTCGCAGCTCCTCTGAGGAAATGCCTCCCTCGTGGCTTAGCACGTCCTTCGGAGGAACGCGCGCGACGTCGATGTGCATGTCGATTCGATCCATGAGCGGTCCGCCTATGCGGTTCTGGTAATCGGTAATCTGCTTCGCGCTACACTTACATTCGTGCTCGGGGTCCCCGAAATACCCGCAGGGACACGGGTTGCTCGCCGCCACGAACATGAATCTCGAGGGGAACACGACGCATCCATCGGCTCTCGATATGCTCACGAACCCCTGCTCGAGCGGTTGGCGTAGCTGTTGGAGCACGCTCATCTTGAACTCTGCGAGTTCGTCGAAGAAAGCAACTCCCAGATGGGCAAGAGAGATCTCTCCCGGACGCACCGGCGAGCCGCCGCCGATGAGGCCAGGCCCTGTCGCCGAATGGTGCGGCGCCCTGAACGGACGCCTGCGCGCAAGGGCCTCGGCCGTCGACTCGCCGGCGATCGAGTGAATCAGGGCGACCTCGAGAGCCTCTTCCTCGGTAAGGGGCGGGAGTATCGAGGGAAGCCGCGAAGCGAGCATGGTCTTTCCAGAACCTGGAGGACCCATCATGAGCACCCCATGCGACCCCGCAGCAGCTATCTGCATCGCGCGTTTCGCAACCTCGTTGCCGGAAACCTCGCGAAAATCAGGTTGCGGCTCGAGCTCGATATCGACCATTGACCCAATGGGCCAGAAATTTGGTTCCCGCAGGTCCTTGAGCGAGGACACGCCCCGTTGCCTGAGTCCGTCGAGGGCAACGAAATCGTCAGCGTCTACCGAACAGCTGATAGCCAGGCCCAAGTCGCGGGCGCAAAGAGCATATGCGAGGATTCCCGCAACCGGCCGAACCCCACCATCGAGCGAGAGCTCCCCCACATAAAGCGATTCGCGGGCGAGCTCGGGATCTATCTGCCCCGTTGCTACGAGCAGGCCCACCGCGATGGCGTAATCGAACCCCGACCCCGTCTTGCGAAGCGAGCTCGGCGCGAGGTTCACGAGAACGCGGTCGTCAGGCATGGCGTAACCCGCTGCCCGTAGCGCCACCCGCACCCTGTCTTTGGCTTCCTGGACCGCAGCATCCGGCATACCGACGATGCTGAAACCGGGAAGGCCCTGCGTTACTGCGACCTCGACGTCGACCGGTATCGCTTCGGCGCCCCTGAGCACGGCACCTTGAACCGTGCATCTTCCGAACACCGCTACCGCTCCCAGCCGAATGCGTTGACGTAATGCTTCAGCATTGCGCGGTCCTCGCCGAGAACCATGACGGCTACAACGTCGAACCTCACTGAAACGTCGAGCTCATCGCAGTCTTTCAGGTACCATAGCGCAATCCTCTCGTAACGATCGCGCTTTTCGGGAGTCACCGCTTCGGCAGGGAAGCCCTTGTTTATATCGGTCCTGGTCTTCACCTCGACAAACACTAGAGCCGATTCCGTACGCGCGATGATATCGGCCTCGCCCACAGGGCATGACCAGTTGCGCTCGATAATTTCGTAGCCGATATGGCTCAGATACCGCGCGACAGCTTCCTCGCCGCGCCTGCCGAGTTCCTTGTTACGCTCGCCCCTCTTCAGATGCGTTTGGCGTCGCTGCCCGCCTTCGCATTCGCCTTCGCTCTCGCGCCGGTCGAATCCATCGAATTCGACTTCGTATCCGCCTTCGTAGAAGCCCTCGATCCACGCTTCGCTTACCAACATGCCTTCTCCTTTCGACGATGGAGAACATGCTAGAAGCTGAAGGTTTCCCTGCACCCCGACGTAGTACGCCCTGCGAACTCGCAAAAGTCAACAGCATTACCCTCGAAATCTTACCGAGAGAACCCTGTCGCCATCTGCGCAGGATTCCGTGAAATCCCAATCGAATTGCTCTGCGTGTGCGGCGAGTTGGCTACGATTGCGCTAGAAAAGGGACTCTTGGGCGAAAGACCTGCAGAAACTCCTTCGATGTAGAGCGCATAGACCATGCTGGCGAATGGCCTCGATGTGCTGTGGAGAACCATAGCCCTTGTTCACATCGAAACCGTAATGCGGATATTCCTTGGCGAGCTCGCACATGAGCGCATCGCGTTTCGACTTCGCCAGGATGGAAGCTGCGGCAATCGATGCGCATTTGGCATCGCCTTTGACGACGTTGACCTCGCGTTCGTCCATATGCAAGGGATTTCCGTCCACGAGGACAACGTCGGGCATTACGCCCTGCGATTCGACAGCTTCGAGCGCCCCGCGGAAACCTCGCCTTAAAGATGCCGTCATGCCGTCTTTGTCAATTTCCTCGGGGGAAACGTAGAACACGGCGCTCGCGAGCGCTTCAGATTCAATCTGTGCGGCAATTTGGTCGCGGCGCGCAGGCTTAACCTGCTTGGAATCGTTGAGGTCTTCGATCACGAGGCCTCTGGGCAACACGACGGCACCCACCGCTAGAGGTCCCGCAAGCGGGCCGCGGCCAACCTCGTCGAGCCCAACGATTACAGCGTCATCGGAGCCTGCGAGCTCTCGCTCGAACCGGTAAAGCCCCGCCAAGCGGTCACGCTCTGCGCGCTCTGCCGACAACCTGCGCCGCGCTGCATCGACGGCATTCCTGACGCCCTTTCGGGTGTCGGCCACAAGAGAGCGCTCGAGCGCCGCGAATTCGTCCTCGTTCGCGTTTCGCAATAGTTTCTGAATCTCCGCGACAGTCGTCAACATCGCGCGTTCGACCTTCCCTCGTCCACAATGAAAAGGACCCGCCGAGCGGGTCCTTCGCAAAACAACTTACAAGGTCTAGCGATACGCCTTCTCTTTGATCTTGGCAGCCTTGCCGACCTTGTCGCGCAGATAGTAGAGCTTGGCACGACGCACGTCACCGCGACGAACAACCTCGATCTTGTCGATCTTCGGCGAATGAACCGGGAAGGTGCGCTCTACGCCAATCGAGAAGCTGATCTTGCGCACCGTGAAGGTCTCGCGGCTGGTGTGACCATGGCGGCGGATAACGTCACCCTGGAACACCTGGATACGCTCGCGATTACCCTCGGTGATGCGGTAGTGAACCTTTACGGTGTCGCCCACGTTGAACTCAGGAATGTCCTGCTTTTTCTGCTGCTCTTCAATAGCACGAATGATATCCATGTTCGTTCCTTCTATAGCTCCAAACCAAACCGGTTAACCGGTAACTGTTTCCAGACGCGATTTGTTAGTATATCGCCAGTACAGCTAAGGCGCAAGCATTAATATCGCGCGACCGAAAATTCACAATCATGCAAGCAAGCAAGCAAAGAGGATACTCCCCTTTGCTTCCTTTTTCGGCATGAGCGCGTTAAATCATCATGAGCAGGGCGTAGGCTACGACGCCCGCTACGGCGCACCAGAGCAGCGACTTGGTCAGGCGTGCGACGACAACGACGACCAGAGCTGCCACGAGGGGCGCTGCCGCAGGCCACAGCCCAGCGTCGAACATACCTGGCGTCAGCAGGTCGTTGGCAACCAAAGCCGCGAAGGCAGCCGACGGAATGAAGCCGAGCGCCTCGCTCACGCGCTCGGGCAGCTCGCGTCCCTTCAGCACGAACAGCGGCAACACGCGGCACGCAAGCATGGTCACGGCGCAAATGCCGAAAACGATCCAGAATTCGGGCCAGGTAATCGGTGTCATGGGCGCTTCGCCTCTCTTAAACGCGAATAGACGATGGCGCAAGCCACGCCCACAATGGCGCCGATGAAGATGGCTGGACCCGATAACCCTGCGCATTTGCAGGCAAACACCCCGATCATGGCGGTTACGGCGGCAACCACGTTTGCGCGCGACATCTTCTGCGTTACGAGCAGGCATATGAAAATCGACGTCATAGCGAATGCAGCGATTGCCAAAGGTATGCCGATGGCGTTTCCGACGACAACGCCGACCACGCACGAGACGGTCCATGAAGACTGCGAGAACAGGTTAACGAACGTCGCGCGCTCGACCGACCAGCCGCCAAGCTCGAATTGCTTCAGATTGACCCCGAAGCTTTCGTCGGTGACTGTCGCCGAGAACCAGAACGCCAAGCGCTTCGATACTCCCTGGCACCAGGGCGCAAATGCAGCCGAATACAGCATCTGCCTTGTATTGACGAACGATACGCTGGCAATGATCGAAGCTATCGGAGAGCCCGCTATCCACATGTTCGGAATCATGAACTGTCCTGCTCCCGAATAGAACAGCGCGCACATAATGAACACCTGCAAGGCGTTCAGGCCGATAGAAGCCGATAGAATACCGCATGGGATGCCGATAGCGACGTAACCGAGCATAATCGGTATAGCCGCCCTGAAGGCAGCCTTTATGTTCGTAAGCGTAAACACGAAACGCGATTATAGCCGTGCTTCGAGCTCTTTGGGCGCAAAGGCGCCTTTTTCCGTAACAATCTTCGCAATATAGCGTGCCGGCGTCACGTCGAACGCGGGGTTGTACACATCGACCCCTTTGATGGGATGCGCCAGCACTTCTTCGGCAGCGCGCTGCTCGATTACTATGCCCGAGCCGTCGGCGAGCGAGGCGTCGACGGTCGACATGGGGGCGGCCACGTAGAATGGGATACCATGTTCGTGCGCGAGGACGGCGAGCCCATACGTGCCGATCTTGTTCGCGGCATCGCCGTTTTTCGCAATGCGATCTGCGCCGACTATAACGGCGTCGACCCTGCCCTGTGCCATCAGGCTCGCCGCCATGTTGTCGCATATGAGGGTAACGGGAACGCCGGCTTTCGAGAGCTCCCACGCCGTCAAGCGGGCCCCTTGGCCCACCGGGCGCGTCTCGTCGGCGTATACGCGCTCGACCTTGCCCTGCTCCGCAGCTGAGTACACAACGCCAAGCGCCGTTCCGTAAAAGTACGTGGCAAGGCTTCCTGCGTTGCAGTGCGTGAGTATCCGCGACCCGGGGGCCAGGAGCTCGGCCCCGTTCGCACCAATAGACCGGTTCGTTCGTTCGTCTTCGGTCTGCATATCCTGCACGAGGGTAAAGAGGTCGTCGGCTATCGCAGCTCCCAAGCCGTCGTCGTCGCCATCAGAGGCGCGGCCGTGCGCGACCTCGAGCGCGCGCTGTACGCCCCAGCTCAGATTAACTGCCGTCGGCCTTGCGTTGGCCACAATGTGCGAAACTTCATCGAGCTTCGTTTCGCCATCGTATCTCGCCCAAAGCGCCATAGCTGCCGCACCTGCAATTCCGAGGGCAGGAGCCCCGCGCACGGCGAGCGTCTTCACGGTGTCAACAACATCACGCCAGCTACTCGTTGCGGCAATGACAAGTTCGCCAGGTAACAGTCGCTGATCGACATAGCGGAACTCGATATCTACATCTGCCCGAACTAGCTCGAGCGATTTCGGAAGGTTTTCCAGATTAAGCTGCATGACGTTTCCGCCCTTCTGCCTCGTTCGATCGCCACACTCTGCGACCGATACGCGATGCGCAATCAGTTTTAGCTGTAACGCATTATCGCAGACGCGTACAATAATAAGCGAGATTCGTTTCTTGACTTATTCCCAGTGTTTATCTAGGATTTCTAAAAATGAATTGGCGAGACCAGAAAGAAGGAAACACATGTCGATCCACAAAAGCGTAGCGGAGCTCATTGGCAACACGCCCCTCGTAGAACTGACGCATTACGAGCAGAACCACGGCCTCAAGGCGACCATCGTTGGAAAGGTCGAGTTCTTCAATCCTGCTGGTTCGGTCAAGGACCGCATCGCCAAGGCCATGATCGACGAGGCCGAAGCAGCCGGAAAGATAGATGCGAACACCGTACTCATCGAGCCCACCTCCGGAAACACCGGTATCGGCCTGGCCTCCATCGCCGCCGCCCGCGGTAACAGGCTCATTATCACGATGCCCGAGACGATGTCGGTCGAACGTCGAAACCTCATGAAGGCATACGGCGCCGAGCTCGTGCTGACCGAAGGCGCGAAGGGCATGACGGGCGCAATCGAAAAGGCTCAGGAACTCGCGGCCGAGATCGAGAACTCGTTCATACCGAGCCAGTTCACAAACCCTGCGAACCCGGCAATCCACGCATCAACGACCGGTCCCGAAATCTGGCGGGATACTGAAGGCAAAGTCGATATCCTCGTCGCAGGCGTGGGTACCGGAGGCACGGTTTCGGGAACTGGCAAGTACCTGAAAGCCCAAAATCCCGACGTTAAGGTGGTAGCCGTCGAACCCGCGGGCTCGCCTGTCCTTACCACCGGCACGCCCGGTGCGCATAAGATCCAGGGAATCGGCGCCGGCTTCATTCCAGATACCCTCGACACCGAAATCTACGACGAAGTCTTGACGATCGATGATGAGGAGGCGTTCGAAGCCGGACGCGAGCTGGCCGGCAAAGACGGGCTTCTCGTGGGCATCTCGTCAGGCGCTGCCGTCGCAGCTGCCCGAAAGCTCGCCGAACGCCCCGAGAACGAGGGGAAACTCATCGTGGCGATCTTGCCCGATACTGGCGAGCGCTACCTTTCGACCGCTATGTTCAGCTTTTAAGCCGCAAAACGTTTTTAGCTCATCCGTTCACCCGAAGGCCGGCAGCTCGGCTCCCCCATCCTCTCTTCCGAGCTGTCCGGCTTATTTTGACAGAAGAAGATTCCCGTCGGCTTCCGTTTCATCATGGCGCTTAAGATCGCTCGCGAGCCGAGCGGTTCTGTTTACACTGGCCTCTCGGCTGTTCGCCCATGTCAGCGGCAGGGCGCTAAGCCTACAGCTACTCTCGTTTTGTGATGTTTGAAGTTTGCAGCTTCGCAAGCGGCTACGTACCCCGTCGCAGACATGGGCTGCTGGGGGCGTAAACAGTAACAGCCGAGCACCGGGATGCGCCCCGCCGCCGACCCTTTAACGCCCATAACGCTGTGGTAAGCTTCACACATGAATTCGAGATCCGAAAAAGTGCTGATGGCCATGAGCGGCGGAGTCGACAGCTCTGCTGCCGCGCTCGTGCTGCTCGAAGCCGGTTACGACGTCACGGGCGCCACAATGCGCCTGTTCAGCGACGAGGACGCCTGCCTGCTCGATGAAGCGCAGGAAGAAGGCGGCAGCACGACCTGCTGTTCGCTGAAAGATGCCGATGATGCGCGCCAGGTATGCCTGTCGCTCGGAATCGAGCATTTTGTATACAATTTCGCACGCACGTTCAACCGCGAAGTCATCGACCGTTTTTGCGACGGCTACTTGCGCGGGCGGACGCCGAACCCCTGCATAGATTGCAACCGCTATCTGAAGTTTGCGTCGCTGCAGCAGCGCAGGATCGACCTCGGCTTCGACTATGTGGCAACCGGACATTACGCTCGACGCGGCTTCAACGAGTCAACTGGACGTTTCGAGCTTTCGCGCGCGGTCGATCAGAACAAGGACCAGACGTACGTCCTGTTCCACCTCAGCCAAGACACACTCGCCCACATGCTGTTCCCGCTCGGTGACTACACGAAACCACAAGTAAGGGAAATCGCCCAATCGCATGGGTTCATCAACGCTCAGAAAGCCGAGAGCCAAGACATCTGCTTCGTTCCAGACGGAGATTATGCGGCCTTCATACACAGACGTCGCGGAATCGAGTTCCCTCCGGGGCCCATTGTACTTCGCGACGGAACGCGTATCGGCACGCACGCTGGATTGGTCCATTACACCGTCGGCCAGCGTAAGGGCATCGGCGTCGCTTACAGCGAGCCGCTGTACGTCTTCGCGAAGAACCCCGACCGAAACGAGCTTGTCGTCGACATTGCTTCTCGGGCCGTTTGCACCTCTATAGAAGTCCGCGACGTTAACTTCATTGCGCGCGCAAGCCTCTCTGCGCCCGAACACTTTATGGTAAAGGCCCATTACCGCCAGCGCCCCCAAGGCGCCATCGTCGAGCAGATCGACGACGACAGCGTGCGTGTCACGTTCGATGCGCCCCAACGCGCCTGCGCCCCAGGCCAAGCTGCCGTCGTCTACGATAACGATACGGTTGTCTGCGGTGGCACCATCGAGCGCAGCCTCTAACAACGTGCAATAGCCCCTAGTGCAAAAGGATCTGACCCTTTTGCACGCACAACAAAAGGGAGCCTGAAAAGGCTCCCTTGAGGATCGGCTTGTGTAGAAGGTTCTACTTGGCCAGCGCGGCCTGTGCCGCAGCGAGGCGGGCAACGGGTACGCGGTACGGTGAGCAAGACACGTAGTTCAGACCCACCTTGTGGAACTTCTTGATGGAATCGGGGTCGCCGCCGTGCTCGCCGCATACGCCCGTGACCAGGTCAGGGTTCGTGCCGCGACCACCCTTAACGGCGATGTCGATCAGCTTCACTACGCCGTCATCGACAGTTGCGAAGGGGTTGACCTTCATGATGCCGAGACTCTCGTAATCCTTGAAGAACTTGCCCTCGACGTCGTCGCGGCTGAAGCCGAACGTCGTCTGCGTCAGGTCGTTGGTGCCGAAGCTGAAGAAATCGGCCTTCTCGGCAATCTCGTCTGCTGTTACGGCAGCACGCGGAAGCTCGATCATCGTGCCGATCTCGATGAACGACAGGTCAACGCCGTCGCGCTCCTCGACTTCGTGAATTGCCTTCTCGGCTTCCTCGCGCACGTAGATGAGCTCGTTTTCCATGCTGACAAGCGGAATCATGACCTCGGGCTTGGGATCGTAGCCTTCCTTGATAAGCTTGCCCGTAGCGGTGGCGATGGCGCGCACCTGCATGGCAGACAGGCCCGGCATGACGATGCCCAGACGGCAGCCGCGCAGGCCCAGCATCGGGTTCATCTCGGCCATGGCGTCGGCAGCGGCAAGCAGCTTCTTGGTCTCGGCGCAGTCCTCGCCCTTCGCCTCGGCGACGGCCACCTGAATGGCCAGGTCGCGCGGTGCCGGCAGGAACTCGTGCAGCGGCGGGTCGAGCAGGCGGATGATGACGGGCAGGCCGTCCATAGCCTTGAGCATCTCGTAGTAGTCGCCCTGTTGCGCCTCGTAGAGCTTGTCGAGCGCGGCCTCGTATTCGGCGCCGCCCTTCTCGGCCAGAATCATGTCGGCCACGATCTGCTTGCGGTCGCCCAGGAACATGTGCTCGGTACGGCACAGGCCAATGCCCTGCGCGCCGAAGTCGCGCGAGAGCTGCGCATCAGCAGGGTTGTCGGCATTGGCGCGAACGCCCAGCGTACGGAATTCGTCGGCCCATTCGAGGATGGTGTCCAGATCGCCGGTCAGCTCGGGCTGGACCAGGTCGACCGCACCCAGAACCACGATACCGGTGGTGCCGTCGAGCGAAATCATGTCGCCTTCGCGGATGACGATATCGGTGCCGGCGATGGCGGCTTCCTTCTTCTCGGCATCGATCTTCAGGGCCTCGACACCGCAGACGCACGGAGCTCCCATGCCGCGGGCGATAACGGCTGCGTGCGAGGTCTTGCCACCGTGCGATGTGAGGATGCCTTCGGCAGCAATCATGCCTGCCAGGTCATCGGGCGTAGTCTCCCAGCGCACGAGCACGGTCTTCTTGCCCTGCTCGGCAGCAGCCACGGCAGCCTCGGCCGAGAACACGGCAGCGCCCACGGCAGCGCCGGGCGATGCGTTCAGGCCGCGTGCCACGACGTCGTAGGAAGCGTTCTTGTCGAACTGCGGATGAAGCAGCTGGTCGAGCTGCTCGGGAGCTACGCGCATGACGGCCTCTTCCTTGCTGATGAGGCCTTCTTTTTCCATGTCGATGGCGATCTTCAGAGCTGCGGCTGCAGTGCGCTTGCCCACGCGGGTCTGCAGCATGAAGAGCTTGCCCTGCTCGATGGTGAACTCGATATCCATCATGTCGCGGAAATGCTTTTCGAGAAGGACGAAGATGTCCTCGAGCTGCTGGCCAGCCTCTTCGAGGCCCGATACCTTCTTGAGCTCGGAAATCGGCGACGTGTTGCGGATGCCGGCCACGACGTCTTCGCCCTGAGCGTTGACAAGGTAGTCGCCGTAGAACTCGTTCGTGCCGTCGGCAGCGTTGCGCGTGAAGGCGACGCCGGTAGCCGAGGTTTCGCCCTTGTTGCCGAACACCATGCACTGCACGTTAACAGCCGTGCCCAAATCGTCAGCGATCTTGTTCTGCTTGCGGTAGAGCGTGGCGCGCGGGTTGTTCCAGGAACCGAATACCGCTTCGATTGCAAGCTTCAGCTGCACCATCGGGTCCTGCGGGAACACGACCTTGCCATCGACGACCAGCTCGGGATATTCCTCGGCGCTGACGCTGTCGGTGAAAATCTGCTTGAACTCGCCGACGAGCGTCTCGAGGTCGGCGGCGTCGAGCTCGGTGTCCTGCTTGACGCCCTTGGCGTCCTTGGCAGCCGTAATGGCATGCTCGAATTTATCGCCGTCGATGCCCATGACAACATTGCTGAACATCTGAATGAAACGGCGGTAGCTGTCCCAAGCGAAGCGGGGGTTCTCGGTCTGGGCGATGAGGCCGTTGATAGAACGGTCGTTCAAGCCCAAGTTAAGAACGGTGTCCATCATGCCGGGCATCGACATGGGGGCGCCGGAGCGGACGGAAACCAACAGCGGGTCGGCGTCGTCGCCGATCTTCTTGCCCATGCGCTCCTCGAGGTCGGCACGGTACTCGGCAATCTCGTCGAGCGCGCCTTCGGGCCACGTGTTGTCTGCATTCGCATACTCCATGCATGTCTGGCAAGTGATGGTGAATCCCGGAGGGACCGGCAGGCCGATGTTGGCCATCTCGGCAAGGTTTGCGCCCTTGCCGCCCAACACGTACTTCATGTCGGTGTTGCCTTCAGTCACGTTGTTGCCCTGCGCGTCATGTCCGAACTTGTAGACGCGCTTCACTGCCTCAGCCACTTTGCACTCCTTACTCGTTGTTGCAGCTCCGCTGATACTGACAGAAACTCCGAACGGCCCGAAGGCCGTCCGTCATCTGGTGTCATGTTAGCAGCAAATCGATTCTGTGTGCACACCGCTTGCCGATTTCTACCGAAGCGCCAGCGTGCGGACGATGAGTCAGGCTACCTGGCAAGGTAACTCATCGAGCGGTTACAGCACCTCGCCCTTGACGCGCGGCATGCCGAGCGTGATCTTCAGGTTGCCGTTCAGGCAGCGCAGCTCGTCGATCATACGCTTCTCGAGCCCTGCAGCTTTCATCGAAACCAGGTAATCGACCTGATAGAGACTGCCCATATTGGTGGTTTCGACGTTTTGCAGCTCGTAACGATTCGTATAGGTGGCCAGCACTTCGTCGAACACGCCTTCGAACTCGAGGTCCTCGGGAACGGTGATGCGCAATTGTTTGGAGACCTCGCGCGGATTTCCGAACGGCGTCGTCACGTAGACGATGTTGAAAACGCCGACGATAACCGTAAGCAGCGCGGCTATGCCGATGTAGCCCATGCCGGTGGCGAGGCCGATGGCCATCGCTAGAAAGACGCTGCCTATATCCTTCGCCGTGCCCGCTATTGAGCGGAAGCGCACGAGGTTGAACACGCCCATAACCGCAACGCCGGCTCCGATGTTACCGTTTACCAAGGTGATGACCATCTGCACGATCACGGGCAGGAGCGCCAGCGTAATCACGAAGTTCTTCGAGTAGTTGTGCTTGTACATATATATAAGCGCCGCAAATAGTCCGAGCACGAGCGAGGCCAAGGTGCACCACATAAAGCCCGCCGAGCTCGCCGTCGTCATGGCTGACTCGGCCGAACCGAGCACCGAGGTGAAGAGGATGTCCATTGTTTTCGTTCCTTTCTTTGCTTCCAGATTCCCCAACATGGTAGGCCTGGCTCCTGAAACCATGCTGAAAGGGGGCG
>DFIX01000003.1:144851-149471 GCA_002371495.1 Eggerthellaceae bacterium UBA3686 | reverse complement strand
GGAACACGAGCCAGGGCGCATCCGGTCCTGCAGAGGCATCAATCCAATAGGCCACCGTGCCGTTACCGGCATCAAAAGACTTCTCATCCAAAATCATCGTCTCCTGTAGCGCCTGTCCCTGGTGGAACCTTCGCCGACAAGCAATCCCGCCTCTATAAGTGCGGATATGTGCGAGCTCGCGCTGCAGCACGTCCGCGCTCATGGGGACCCAAATGCGGATGAGTGTCGCATCGGCTGCTTGAATAGCCTCGGTTTCAAGCATCACCGCCGGGTCGAATAGCTTCGGGTAGCCGCCTTCTTATGCGAATCCGAAGGTTACGTTACATAGTGTAGCAATTCAGGAAGCGCATAGGTGATTTCGCGAAGCAATTCGTGAATACCTTCGTGAATTGGTGTGGTACGAATTCCGGTACGAATCATCCTGAAAGGAGCATTGTTTTCTGTGAAGCAGTGGTGCGCCGATTTCTCGAACGCACCACTTTTTTACCTGCGGTTTTGTTGTGTTTCGGGGTGGAGTGTGAAATACCGTTTTGTCCCGAATTTTATTCCCACTCGACCGTGGCAATAGGCTTTGGGCTCAGCTCGTAGCAGACGCGGCAAATGCCAGGGACCTCGGCTAGGATACGGTCGGTCATCTTGTGCAGCAGCGCCCAGTCGAGCTCGGGTACCTCGGCGGTCATGACGTCGACCGTGTTGATGCAGCGGATGATGCAGGGCCACTCGAAGGCGCGCTTGCCATCGCGGACGCCGGTCGCACGGTAGTCGGGTACGACGCAGAAGTACTGCCAGATGTCCAAGCCGGCAGCGTCAATCTCTTCGCGCACGATGGCATCGGCCTCGCGCAGCGCAGCCAGACGATCGCGCGTAATGGCGCCGGTGCAGCGCACGCCCAAGCCGGGGCCGGGGAACGGTTGACGGTATACCATGTTAGCGGGCAGGCCCAAACGGTCGCCAACTACGCGAACTTCGTCTTTGAACAGCAGCTTGACGGGTTCGACAAGCTCCCAGTTTAGCTCTTCGGGCAAACCGCCCACGTTATGGTGAGCCTTGACGCCCGCTTCTGATTCGAGGATGTCGGGGTAAATCGTGCCCTGGGCCAAAAAGCCGATACCGTCGAGCTTGGCGGCTTCCTCGTCGAATACCTTTATGAACTCCTCTCCGATAATGTGGCGCTTAGCCTCGGGGTCAGCTTCGCCTTCAAGCAGGTCAAGGAAGCGATCGGTTGCGTCGACGTAGATAAGCTCAGCACCCAGCTGGTTTCGGAACACGTCGATGACCTGCTCAGATTCGCCTTTGCGCATGAGACCGTGGTTAACGTGAACGCAGACGAGCTGCTTGCCGATTGCCTTGATCAGCAGAGCGGCGACGACCGAGGAATCGACGCCGCCAGATAGCGCCAAAAGCACCTTTCCGTCGCCAACCTGTGCGCGCATGGCTTCCACAGCCTCTTCGATAAACGCATCCGCCAGCTCGGGCGTCGTGATGCGTTGCATGTCGTCGGGTCGCTTGTTGGACGTGAAATCCATAGGAGCTCCTTTGCTATCGACTGTTACTCAATATGAACATTTTAACGGAGCAATTGCGCAGATAGCGCGAGGGATGCCACTAAAATGAAATGACCGCCGCCAAGCAGGCGACGATTCCTACAAGACGGCGGTCCGGGTCCGTATAAGAACTATGTTGACGCGGCTATAGGGTAGACTCGGCTATATAGCCCTTCTTGTAGGCATCGAGCAGTTTCTCGAGGTCGGCAATCTGCTCCTTGAGTTGGGTGCCCGTGTCAGTATCAGCTACGAGCGAACGGTCGATGACGCGGTCGACGACGCGGCGCGACGAGTGGATATCGGCTTCGTTGACGATAGCGTCGGTCGTGGAGCCGAGCGGCTCATGGGCGGCGAGGATGTAGCCGTGTGAGTTGGATATCAGCGTAAAGCCGGCGATGCCGGTCGTGGGTTGGTAGGCTTTCGAGAAACCGCCATCGATGGTCAGCACCTTACCGCCGCATTTGACCGGATCCTCGCCGTCCTTGACCTTAACCGGAACATGACCGCAGATAATGCGCGATGTTTTGGGTTCCATGCCGAAGTCCTCGAGGATGCCGTCTACGACGCGTTCGTCTTCGAGGAGCGTGTAGAAGGGATTCTTCACCTCTTTGCGCGCGGTCTTGTCGGCTATCAGGTACAGTTCGAAGGTCGCCATCTTGCTCTTGGCGAACAGCGGCGAGCCTTCCCCGAGCCACAGCCACCACATAAGATCGCGCCCGCGTTTGCGCTCTTCGGGGTCTTCGGAATGGAAGCCCGCGCGAACATAGCGCTCGAGCACGTCGTAAAGCGCGCGGCCCTTGTACTTGGTCCCGAAGACGTCGACTTCCTTGAGCGTGCCGTCGACGTTCAGCGGCGCGCAGGCGTGGAAGAGCAACGCGCCGTTGCTCACCTTGTAGAGGTTGCCAACGTCGAGCAGGAAACGCATGTGGCGCTGGAGCTTCTCGCTGCCGACGAAGGCCTGCTCGAGGCGCTCCATGACCTCTTCCTCTTCGGGTGTGAGCTTGTAGGGATCCGACGGGTCGACAGTGGGGAAGACCTTGTCGATTAGCTCGTATTCCGTACCGTCAAGATCGACTGTGCCCTTGTCGAAGTCTATATGGTGCAGGAGGTTTCGGCTTTCGAGGTTGAAGCTCGGGTATTCGCGGATCAGGTGACCTTCAACCTTGAATTGGATAATGGCCATGGCCTTTTGGATCTTGATATTCATCTCGAGGCTCTGCGGCGAAAGCTGCGGGTTTCCTTTAAGCCCGAACGCGACGCACGGGTCGTCTCGATAGGCGTTCATTGCGAACGTCGCCAGCGGAAGGATGTTGATGCCGTATGCGTCCTCGAGAACCGAAAGGTTGCCGTAGCGTGCGCAATTGCGCACCACATGTGCGATGCATCCGGGTTGACCGAGCGAGGCGCCCATCCAGACGATATCGTGGTTTCCCCATTGGATGTCGAGCGAATGAAAGCGCATGAGCGTGTCCATGATCATGTGCGGTAGCGGGCCCCGGTCGTAGATATCGCCGACCAGGTGCAAATGGTCGATCGAGAGCTGCTTGATAAGAACGCACATGGCCTTGATGAGGTCCGGCGCACAGCCCGTGCGGATGACTGAGTCGATGATTGCGGCATAATAGGCCTTCTTGTCGACGGCCAGGTTGCTCTCGGTCATCAATTCCTCGATGATATAAGCAAATTCCTGCGGCAGCGCCTTGCGCACCTTCGAGCGCGTGTACTTGCCCGCAGATTGCTTGCACACGGCGATGAGCCGCACGAGCATCGTTGCGTACCAGCCGTTGACGTCGTCGATGCTCTTCAGCTCGAGCTGCATCTTCTCGGCTGGGTAATAGATCAGCGTTGCGAGGGAGCTTTTCTCGGCTGGCGTGAGGGTGTTGCCGAAAGCGTCGTCGATTTTCAGCCGGACGGCGCCAGAGCCGTTGCGCAGCAGGTGCACGAACGCCTCGTATTCGCCGTGAATGTCGGAGGCGTACACTTCGGTTGCTTTGGGAAGGTTGAGGATGGCATTCAGGTTGATGATCTCGGCTGAAGCCTGGGCAGCGGTGGGGAAGTTCTTCGATAGAAGCTTCAGATAGCGCAATTCGTTGGCGTCCATGCATTTCCTCCTCGATGGTCAGCTACGATGAAGTTATTCTACCCGTAATCTGGGTGTGCTTGGACATACGGGTTGCGCTAAGTTTATATTCAGGCGATAAGTTCATATATACTGAGTCGATAACAGAAAACGCGTTATGCGCTTTAGGCGCATGCGCCATACGAGACGAGGTCACATGTTAGAACTGAAGAACCTGGTCTTCGACGTGCCTGTAAAGGAGGGCTCGAAGGAGACCAAGCGCATAATCGACAATCTGACGTTGTCGATTCCAGATGATACGTTCACTGTCATCACGGGCCCAAATGGCGGTGGCAAGTCAACGTTAGCCAAGCTCATCATGGGTATCGAGCAGCCTACGGGCGGCCAGATCGTGCTCGATGGGCAGGACATTACCGAGATGAGCATCACCGAGCGCGCGAAGCTTGGCATCGGCTACGGTTTCCAGCAGCCTGCGCGCTTCAAGGGAATGAAGGTCAAGAAGCTGCTCGAAATCGCTGCAGGCAAGAAATTGCCGATGCTCTCGTGCAACGAGTACCTTTCGAAAGTCGGTCTGTGCTCGGCTGATTGGCTGACGCGCGAAGTCGACAAGAATCTTTCGGGTGGCGAGGTCAAGCGCATCGAGATCGCAACGATGCTCGCACGCGATCCGAAGCTCGCTATTTACGACGAGCCCGAAGCGGGCATCGATCTTTGGAGCTTCGACCGCCTGACCGAGACTTTCCGCTCGATCCACGATGCTGGTAACGGGCATTCGATCATCATCATCTCGCATCAAGAGCGCATCATTCGTCTGGCCGACAACATCGTGCTGCTCGAGCACGGAAAAATCGCAGCCACGGGAACGCCCGACGAGGTCATGCCGGAGCTCGGTCTTGCCCGCAAGATGGCCTCGGGCTGCCAGCTGACCGAACCGACGCGCTTGCACATCACCGAAATTCCCACCACCTGCTAACAATGTGAAAAAAGGGTCAGACC
>DFIX01000003.1:133407-144802 GCA_002371495.1 Eggerthellaceae bacterium UBA3686 | reverse complement strand
CAGACCCCTTTTTCACATTTTCGAAGAACGGAGGCCATGATGGCTGTAGATCTATCGCCGATCGACGAGAGCCTGCTCGCGACGATCGCAAACATTCACGGCATGCCCAAGGGCGCATTCAATATCCGCCGGGACGGACAGCTTGTCGAACGTCATAATTCCGCCTATATCGAAATCGAGACCAAGAAGGACAATCCCGGTATCGACATCAAGGTCAAGCCCGGCACAAAGGGCGAGACGGTGTTCATCCCGGTCATAGTTACACAGTCGGGCCTCAAGGACGTCGTGTACAACACTTTCTATATCGGCGAGGACTGCGATATCGATATCGTCGCAGGCTGCGGCATCCACAATTCGAGCCATGCTGCCAGCGAGCACGACGGCATACACTCCTTTTACATTGGTAAGAACAGCCGCATAAAGTACATCGAAAAGCACTACGGCGAGGGCGAGGGCACGGGCGAGCGCATCCTCAACCCGACCACTAATGTATATATGGAAGAAAATTCGTACTGCGAGATGGAGATGATCCAGCTGCGCGGCGTAACATCGACCGTGCGCGATACGAACGCGAAGCTCGATGCGGGCGCAAAGCTCGTGCTGACCGAGCGGCTGCTTACCCATGATGACCAAAGAGCCGAATCGAACGTCGTCATCGAGCTCGAGGGCGAGGACTCCAGCGTTCAGATCATCTCGCGCTCTGTTGCGCAAGACAATTCCGAACAGATATTCAACCCGCTCGTGGTGGGCAAGGCCGCCTGCCGCGGTCACGTGCAGTGCGATGCCATCATCATGGGAGACGCGCGCGTGAAGTCGATTCCCGGAATCGAGGCCGACTCGCCTGACGCGATCCTCATGCACGAGGCTGCAATCGGAAAGATCGCCGGCGAGCAGATTACCAAGCTCATGACGCTTGGCCTCACCGAGGAAGAAGCCGAGCAGGAGATTCTCGACGATTTCCTGAGCTAAGGACTCATTGACAGAATCCTTTTCGTGCGGGGACGGGCTTCGGGAACGTCTCGAAACTCCTCATGTGTGCGCAGCGCGTTTCCTCTGCGCGTGGTATCTTTAACGCATGCAGTTTGACCCGCCGAAACGAGAGGGAACGCTCATGGCTTACAGGGTTCTTATTACCGATGAAATCGATCCGGCCGGCATCGGAGTGCTGAAATCTCGCGGAGTCGACGTCGACGTGAAAATCGACCTTGACGAAGACGCGCTTGCTGCCTGCATCGGCGACTACGATGGGCTCATCGTTCGGTCGAAGAGCCATATCTCGAAAAAAGTGATTAACGCTGCTGAGAAGTTGCGCATCATCGGGCGCGCGGGCGTCAGCATCGACAACATCGACCTCGAGGCGGCGACCGAAAAGGGCATCGTCGTGTGCAATGCGCCTAACTCGAACATCATGTCGGCAGCCGAGCACGCAATGGCCCTCATCTTGGCTTGTGCGCGCAACATTCCGCAGGCCAATGCGTCGATGCATGCGGGCGAATGGGATTCGCGACGCTTCATGGGTCGCGAGCTGTACGAGAAGACGCTAGCCATCTTCGGCCTTGGCCGCGTCGGCGGTCTGGTCGCGCAGCGGGCAGCCGCGTTCGGCATGAACCTCATCGGCTACGACCCGTACTGCAGCAAGGAGCGCGCAGTCACGCTCGGCGTCGAGCTGTACGAAGACATCGATGATGTGCTGCCGTTGGCTGACTTCATCACGGTGCATATGCCCAAGACGGTCGAGACGACAGGCATGTTCGGTCCCGAGCAGTTCGCCGCAATGAAAGACGGCGTAGTCTTGGTCAACGTCTCGCGCGACGGCATCTTCGACGAAAAGTCGATGGCCGACTTCATAGCCGCTGAAAAGATCGGGGCGGTCGGTTTCGATGTATTCGACGAGGAGCCGTGCGAGGACTCGCCCTTGCACGAGTTCGCTAACGCTATCATCACGCCGCATATAGGAGCCGTGACCGTCGAGGCGCAGCGCCGCGCCGGCGTGCAAATAGCGACGTTCGTTGCGCAAGGCCTGTCTGGCTCGATCGTTCCCACTGCGGTCAACGTCTCTAACGTTCCTCCCGAGGTCATGGATAAATTCGGACCGTATCTGACCGCTTGCCAGATGATGGGCAAGATTATCGTGCAGATGTCTGAAGAGGTTCCCGAGCAGCTGACTCTGACCGCGTCGGGCACGCTTGCCAGCGCCGATGCGTCGATGCTTTTGGCTGCCGCCCTGAAAGGGCTATTCGCCTACAAGAACGTTGGCGCCGTCACCGGCTCTAATGCCGAGGCTGTTGCCCAGCGCCACGGCATCGAGGCAAACCTGATCTCGCAGGTCGGGGCCTACGGCTACGACTCGTCACTGAGCCTCAGAACCGAGCAATGCGACATTTCCTGCACGCTGTACGGGACCGACCGTCCTGCGCGCATCATCTCGTTGTTCGGGTACAGTTTCGACATCGAGCCGGCCGCCAATTCGCTCGTGTTCAAGTATGTTGACGCGCCGGGCCGCATGGGCACCATTGGTACGATTCTAGGGGAAGCGGGCGTCAACATTACGACCATGCAGATTGGCAAGAGGGAAGACTCCGACTGTGCGCTCGTATTCCTGAACGTTGAAGGAAGCGTACAAGACAGCGTGCTCGAAACTCTGCGAGCGAACGTGCCCGACCTCCAAAAGCTCTGGTACATCCGCTTGTAGCAGATAAAATGTGGTGAAGTTGAGCGCATGGGCGAGCGTGCGGATAATTCCGCGCTCGCCTATGTTAGTATGCAATGCAACGGTGAACGAGGCCGTTCAACGACCATAGCTTTCAAGTAGGAAAGTGGGCATGTCCCGCTTTCTTTTTGTATAGGGCTCTGTGCGATGGCGGCTGCAAGATGGAGGGAAACGTGCTGACAAAACGAGAGCAATCCTTGCTCGACGCGCTCGAGCCCATGGCCCAAGAGCAGGGCATCGAGATCGTCATGCTCGAAATCGTCGGTGCGAAGAAGTCTCCTACCATCCGCGTGTACATCGACACCGAGCACGGCGTGAGCTTCGATGAGCTTTCGAGCGCGCAGGCCTGGATCAACGACATCATGGACGAGATCGACCCGTTTCCAGGAGCATACATGCTCGAAGTATCATCGCCCGGCATAGACCGTCCGCTGCGCACGCTCGAGCACTTCGGGCGCTTCGAGGGCAGCGCGGCGGTCATCAAAGCGTCATCGCCCGTGAACGGCCGCTCGACCTTTACCGGCACTCTTGCCGGCGTCGAGGGGCAAACGGTGAAAATCGACTGCGATGGCACCATGTTCGAGGTGCCGTATGCGGCCATAAAGAAGGCAAACCTAAAGGGTACCGTGGACTTCAGGTAAGTCAGTGCGAAAGGAACAAACGTGGCAACATCACAGCTGATAGAAGCTCTGCAGGAGCTTGCACATGAGCGCAAGATCGACGAGTTCTACCTAATCGAGCGACTCGAGGAATCGCTTGCGGCAAGCTACCAGCGCATCCTCGACCTCGAATGGGATGCCCGAGTTACCATCGATCGCCAGTCGGGCAAGATCTACGTCTACGAGCTGGTTCCGGTTGGCGAGCCCGATGAAGAGACCGGCGAGTACGAGCAGTTCGAAGAGCGCGACGTCACGCCGAGCGACGTCAGCCGCATCGCCGCGCAGAATGCCAAGGGCGTAATCGCGGCGATAGTGCGCGACGCAGGTCGTCAGTCGATATACGAGGAGTTCTCGGGGCGCGTTGGCGACCTGGTAACGGGCACTGTGCTTCAGGGCACTCCCGACTTCACGATTATCAAGATTCGCGATGGTGTCGAGGCCGAGCTTCCTCATTACGATCAGAAGCGTTATCCCGGCGAGCGCAACGAGCGCCCGAACAATGAGCATTACCGTCACAACCAGCGTATAAAGGTGCTGATCATCGATGTACGCGATCCGTCTGGCGACGCGCCGCGTGCCCGCGGCGACCAGCAACGCCCTTCGATCGTTGTTTCGCGCACGCATCCCGATCTGATTCGCCGACTGTTCGAGATCGAAGTCCCCGAGATTTACGACGGGCTCGTTGAGGTCAAGTCCATTGCCCGCGAGCCGGGCGTGCGCTCGAAAGTTGCGGTCGCGTCGCGCGAGCCCAACCTCGATCCGGTCGGTGCCTGCGTCGGTCCCAAGGGCAGCCGCGTGCGCATGGTCGTCGAAGAGCTGCGCAACGAGCGCGTCGACGTCATCCAATGGTCCGAGAACCCTGCGGTCTACGTCGGTAATGCGCTTTCGCCGGCCAAGGTCAACTCGGTTTCGATCGACGAAGAGAACCACTACGCAACCGTCGTCGTGTCTGACGACCAGCTTTCGCTGGCAATCGGCAAAGAGGGGCAGAACGCCCGCCTCGCCGCGCGTCTGACTGGCTGGCACATCGACATCAAGAGCGCTTCCTTCTACGGTGCAGCGCTTACCGAAGAGGAATCGCTCATCGATGAGGTTGAGGAAGAAGAGTCCGAGTTCTGCGCATTCGTCAGCGACGATGGCGTAAAATGCCGCAACCATGCCAGACCCGGAAGCCGTTACTGCGGTATCCACTGCGACCAGGAGTAGAGGGACGCATGGCCAACGCTCATGTCAAACGCGAGAGGACCTGCATAGGTTGCGGCAAGCAATCTGGTAAGGGCGAGCTTATGCGCGTCGTGCGAATGCCCGACGGCGGCGTCGCGTTCGACCAGACGGGGAGGGCCGCCGGGCGCGGAGCTTACCTGTGCAGCAAAGAATGCCTCGCCACAGCCGTGAAAGGCAACAAGCTGCAACGCGCCCTTAAGGTTGCGATTGGCCATGATGACGTCGAGCGAATTTCCGCGCAACTGAGCGCTGCGTTCGCCGGCGAGGAGACACGATAGGAGAGACTATGCCGAGCATGCGTGTTAACCAACTTGCAAAGGAATATGGGCTTTCCAGCAAGGAAATGCTCGACAAGCTTCGCGAACTCAAGATTCCCGCGAAAAGCCATGCGAGCGTCCTGGCCGAGCCCTATGTCGATAAGGTATACAAGGCCCTGGGCGAACCATCGGCTGAGGAAAGCGCCGAAGAAGTAGTCGAGCGGCCGTTGACGAAAGACGAACAGGAAGCGAAAGAACGCGAGGCCGAGGAAGAGCGCGCGCGCCGCGAGGCGGTCGAGCAGGAGCGTGCTCGACGCGAAGCCGAGCGCGCTGAACGCGAAGCCGAAAAGGCAGCCGATGACGAGGAAGAGTCGCATCCGAAGCGCTTGGCGCCCGAGACGAACCCTTTCGCCGACCTCGAGAGCCAGATCATCAGCGAGCGCGAGCGCGTCGAGCGCGAAGCCGCCGAGGCAAAGGCGCGCGCACGCGCAGCGGCTATCGCGAAGGACGTTGCGAAGAAGCAGGCCGTCGAGGAAGCGCTGCGCAACCGCTCGGGTTCCAAGAAGCCTGCTGCCCAGGTCGAAACCCAGCAGCAAGCCAAAAAGCCGGCGCCCAAGGTAGTGTCGAGCGCTAAATCAAATTTCGGCTCGCTCCTCGACCAGATCGAGGCCGAGAAGAAGCGCATGACCGAGGCATCAAAGGTCGCACCTGAGCCCAAGAAGGGCAAGAAGAAGCCGCACGTTGAACAGGTCGTGCCCGAACTCGAAGTCGAAGAGACCAGCGAGGATCGATACGCCAAGATGGCTGTACAGGTCGAGAAGCTTCAGCGCGATAAAGTGCTCGCGGACGCGCGTGCAGCCGTGGCGGCAGCTTCGACGCACGAAGGAGAAGGTCGCCGTAAGAAGCGCAAAGAGAAGCGCCAGGCCGAAGCACGCGAGCGTGCCGAGCTCGAAGCCATCGAGAAGGGCCTTGATCCCAAGCTCGTGCTCGATGAATCAGTAGTCGAGATTCCGCAGGGCGCGACGGTCGCCAAGCTTGCAGAGTTGCTTGCGGTGCAGCCCAACGATATCATCAAGCGCCTGTTCATGCTCGGACAGGTGTTGACGCTTACCCAGACGATGAGCGATGACCTCATCGAGCTGGTTGCCGACGACTTGGGCCGCAAGGTTCGCGTCGTTTCCCCCGAAGAAGAATACGCCGTCGTGTACAACGACACCGAAGACGACCTGTTGCCCCGTCCGCCCGTTGTCACCGTCATGGGCCATGTCGACCACGGCAAGACTTCGCTGCTCGACGCCATTCGCCATACGGGCGTCGTGGCCAGCGAAGCCGGCGGCATTACGCAGCACATCGGTGCATCCGTCGTCGACATTAACGGACATCAGATCACCTTCATCGACACCCCTGGTCACGAAGCGTTCACAGCTATGCGTGCCCGCGGTGCGCAGGTAACCGACGTCATCGTGCTGGTCGTGGCGGCAGACGATGGCGTCATGCCGCAGACGATCGAGGCCATTAACCATGCCAAGGCCGCAGACGTGCCCATCGTCGTGGCTGTAAACAAGATCGACAAACCCGGCGCGAACCCCGACCGTGTGCGCCAGGAGCTGACGGAGTACGGCGTTATTCCCGAAGAGTGGGGCGGCTCCAATATGTTCGTGGATGTTTCCGCGAAGAAGAACCTCTACATTGATGACCTCCTCGAGACCATCATTTTGCAGGCGGATGTCTTGGAGCTCAAGGCTAACCCCAACGCTTTGGCTTCCGGCTTCGTCATCGAGGCCAATCTCGACAAGGGCCGCGGCCCCGTAGCGACCGTTCTCGTACAACGCGGCACCTTGCACCCTGGCGACTGCGTCGTTGCAGGCACATCGTACGGTCGCGTGCGCGCGCTCGTTAATCCGCGCGGCGAACAAGTTAAAGAAGCTTTCCCGGCCGATCCCGCCGAGGTGTTGGGCCTTTCGAGCGTGCCTGTGGCAGGCGACGAGTTCCGTGTGTTCGAGGACGAGCGCGACGCCCGTAAGCTTGCCGAGGAACGCGCGTTCCGCGAGCGCCTTGCCGCGCAGGAGACCAAGTCGCACATGAACCTCGACGATCTGTTCAGCCGCATCGAGGAAGGAAAGCAAACCGATCTCAACCTCATTGTCAAGGCTGACGTGCAAGGTTCGATCGAAGCGCTTCGCGACGCCTTCGAGAAGATGGACCAGTCAGAAGTGCGCATCAACATCGTGCATTCCGCTGTTGGCGGCATCACCGAGACCGACGTCACGCTGGCAAGCGCTTCTGACGCCATCATCATCGGCTTCAATGTGCGCCCAACCGGCAAATCTAAGCAGCAAGCCGAGAAGGAAAAGGTCGACATTCGTCTGTACCGCGTCATCTACCAGGCTATCGAAGAGATCAACGCCGCTCGAGTCGGTTTGCTCTCGCCCGATATCATCGAGGAAGACACTGGCATCGCCGAGGTTCGCGAGCTGTTCAAGGTCCCGAAGGTCGGAACGATCGCCGGCTGCTACATGATCGAGGGCGAGATGGGCCGCGACGATAACGTGCGTATCGTTCGCAATGGCACGGTTATCTACGACGGCAAGCTTGCGAGCATGCGTCGCTTCAAAGATGACGTGAAGACCGTCCGTTCGGGCTACGAATGCGGCCTGGGTGTCGAGGGCTTCCAGGACCTGAAGGTCGGCGACACGATCGAAGGCTACATCATCAAGGAAGTCGAGCGCACAGAGTAATCTAGAGCGGGTCAGGTGAGCAGGGGACGAAGTTTTGTTCACGTGTAGATGCCAAGGGTTTGCCCACGCGTTTGCGGCGTGAACAAACCCGCGTCCCCTGTGCACCACCAGGTTGATTGACTCACCCGTGATGTTAGGAACATACATGAAGCAGAATAGCTCTAATAGGCGCGTTAACGAGCAGGCGCGGCAGGTCATTGCCGAGACAATCATGTTCGACATCTCGGATCCGCGCTTGTCGATGGTCACGATAACGGGCTGCGAAGTGAGTTTCGACCGCAGCGCCTGCAACGTCTACTACACGACAGCGCCAGGCGGCTACGAAGATGCCGAAGAAGCCTTCGCCAAAGCCAAGGGGCATATACGTTCGCTCTTGGCAAAGAAGCTCAGTTGGCGCACGTCGCCAGACCTTCGTTTCTTCATCGACAAATCGGTTGACGCGGCCGAGCGCATCGCGAAAGCCCTTCAGGCCGAAAGCGAGCGCCAGCCCTACGTAGGCACCGATGGGGAAGGGGATGACCGCCA
This sequence comes from Eggerthellaceae bacterium UBA3686, assembly GCA_002371495.1. Classification (GTDB taxonomy): domain Bacteria; phylum Actinomycetota; class Coriobacteriia; order Coriobacteriales; family Eggerthellaceae; genus UBA9715. The sequence goes on along the minus strand of DFIX01000003.1, from coordinate 136,689 downwards.
GTAATGACGACGACGCCTCAAACGAACGCAACGCTCGAGCAAATCGCCCATATCATCTTGGAGCACGATTCGTTTGCGATCTGCGGGCACGTGAGCCCTGACGGCGATTGCCTGGGAAGCCAGCTGGCGCTGTGGCATGCGTTGCGCTCGCTGGGAAAGCAGGCAACCTGTTTGCTCGTGCGCGACGAACCGATTGCTCGTTCGCTCGGCTTCATGCCCGGCATCGACCAGATGATACCCGCATCTGCATACGCGGGCGAGCCCGAGGTATTTGTCGGCGTCGACGTGCCGTCGCGCGAGCGCATAGGCGAGGATGCCTGTGCCGTGCTCGACGGTTGCAGCACATCCATAACGCTCGATCATCACGCATACGACATGGCGATGTGCCAGCATGTGTACGTCGATCCCGACAGCGCATCGGCCAGCATGATCATCTGGGAGCTTGTCAAGACTCTTTGCGACGAGCCGCCTGTTGAATCAGCTCTTTGCGCTTACACGGGCATCGTTACCGATACCGGCGGATTTAGATTCCAAAACAGCGACGAGTCGGCTTTCATAGTTGCCGGCGAGCTTGTAGGATTTGGAGTCGACCCGGCGTTCGTTGCCACGAACGTATTCCAGAGCCGTACGCTCGCATCGGTAAAGCTCGAAGCGGTCATGCTCGATCGAATTCAGCTTAATACCGAGCACCGTTACGCTATCAGCTACATTGTCGAGAAAGACTACGAAGAGACCGGTGCGAGCAAAAGCGATGCCGAGCCTCTTATTGACGCTCTTCGCTCGATTTGCGATTTGCGCGTCGCATGCATGTTGCGCGAGCAAGATGGTGTGGTACGTGGCAGCCTGCGCGCTAAAGACGAAACCGATGTCGCCTCCCTTGCTCGCGAGCTCGGAGGGGGTGGGCACAAGGCGGCTGCCGGGCTTACCCTGCATATGACGATCGAAGAAGCAATCGAGCTGATGCATGCCAAGATCGCCGGGCTTCTGGGCTAGGATGATGCGGTATGAAGCGCGGGCAATCGGGTCTTTCCCTACTCGTAGCGGTGAACAAGCCGAGCGGAATGTCCTCGCATGATGTGGTTAACCGCTGCAGGCGCATATTTGGGGAGCGGCGAGTAGGGCACACCGGCACGCTCGACCCTTTGGCTACGGGCGTTCTCCCCATCTGTGTGGGACCGGCAACGAGACTCGACAAGTATCTGACGGGACACGACAAGCGCTACCGGGTGCGCATAGCATTCGGCTGCGAGACGACGACCGATGATAGCGCCGGTGAGCCAACTGTAATAGGAGAAGCCTCACCGCCACTCTTTGACGAATCGTATGCGCGCTCCTTCGTGAAAAGCCTCATCGGCGAGCACGAGCAATTACCTCCCGCCTATAGCGCAATCAAGGTAAACGGCAAGAAGGCTTATGAGATTGCGCGCGGGGGAAACGAGGTAAAGCTCGATTTCCGAACGATACGGATCTTGGACGCGCGAATGCACGGCATCTTCTTCGACGGCGAGACGGGCCAGCTCGTGTGGGATGCAGAGTTCGAGGTGTCCAAGGGAACCTACATCCGCTCTCTTGCGCGCGATATCGGTCGAATCGTGGGAACTCCAGCTCATGTGAGTTCGCTTGAGCGACTAGCATCGGGCTGCATAACAGCCGAACAGGCTGTATCGTTGCAGACGCTCGAATCGCTCGGGGTAGATGCGGCGATCGACCCCGTTGCGGCGCTGGGCCTTCGATTCGCATTCGGCGACGACTGCGAACGATTCGTTTCAAGCGGAAACGCTTTGCGCGTTGACCAGCTGAACCTCAACGAGCAGTTGGCGCCGGGTGGGCGCCAGGACCACTGCGCTTGCATGGGCAAGACCGTCGCGAGCTCGCGGCCCGCAGAGAACGGGGAGCTCGTTTCGGTAGTGGTGAAGAACCGACTGCAATCCCTGTACCGTTTCGACGCAAAGCGTCTGCAATGGCGAAGCGAGTGCGTCTTCGCCACCCCTGTTTTCCGCGGATGAGGATCTGAGCGTGTTCAGGGTATTTCCGAAACACATTCACGCAAAATTGCCGTAAATCAGCAGTAGCTTCCAGAATGCGTATCTGGAGTATTCATAGACCTATTTAAGTCGTATCGAAAACGTTAATTTCAGCGCCTTTTACACAAAAGTTGTCTGTTCAGCGTACATATTTCTTATTGTTCCCCTAAAATAGGCAGGCTTTTGTTTTCGTGCCTACATGCCCGGCACGAAGACAAAAGAGCCCCGTAATCGAGTTACAAGGAGGTAACGCGTGACTACAGCAGTAGCATGGATGGCCCCCATCTGCGCAGCAATTGGCATTTGCGTTGCGGGCTATCTGGGTAGCTGGGTTCTGAAGCAGGATCCAGGTCCCGACAAGATGAACAACATTTCAATTAAGATTCAGCAAGGCGCCCAGGCGTTCCTGATGGCCGAGTACAAGATGCTTTCCATCTTCGTGATCGTCGTTGCAATTATCATGGGCATTGCCCTGTCGGTTTGGACCGCCGCCGCATTCATCACTGGCGCGATCCTGTCGGCTGCTGCCGGCTACGTCGGCATGTACGTTGCCACGCGCGCGAATACGCGCACGACGCATGCAGCTGAAGAGAGCGTCGCCAAGGCCCTCAACGTCAGCTTTAAGTCTGGCCTAACCATGGGTCTTTGCGTTGCTTCCTTTGCGCTTATGGGTCTTTCCCTCTGGCTGATCTTGCTCGTCTTCGGCGTCGATACGACGGCGCTCATGCACGAGCATGTGGGCATGGTCGAGGGCTTCGCGACCGGCGCTTCTGCTGTAGCACTGTTTGCCCGTGTTGGTGGCGGTATCTACACAAAGGCTGCTGACGTGGGCGCCGACCTGGTGGGCAAGGTCGAAGCGGGCATCCCCGAGGACGACCCGCGCAACCCGGCTACCATCGCCGATAACGTAGGTGACAACGTGGGCGACGTCGCGGGCATGGGCTCCGACCTGTTCGAATCCTACACTGGCTCGATTCTTGCGCCGACGATTCTTGCGGCTACGTTCGCCGAGCTCGGTTACTTTGGTGCTTTTGGCAGCCTCGATATGACTTGGGCGGTCGTAACGCCTGTCATCATCGCCGCGTGCGGCATCATCACCTCGATCATCGGTCTGTTTGCCGTTCGCGCCAAGGAAGGCGCCGAGCTTCACAAGGCGCTCAACCGCGGTACCTACCTGGCCGCCATCATCGAGATCTGCGCCATTTTCGTGATCTTCTTCCTCTGGAACGGTCAGTCCGAAATCGGCCAGCCGATCTTC
>DFIX01000003.1:47985-133291 GCA_002371495.1 Eggerthellaceae bacterium UBA3686 | reverse complement strand
GAGTACTTCTGCTCCGATCAGTACAATCCTGTACATAAGATCGCTGAGGCTTCCGAGACCGGCGCTGCTACCAACATCATCGAGGGCTTGTCGACCGGCATGCTTTCGACGATCATCCCGATCTTGCTCGTCGCATTCGCCATCATCGGCGCATACACCTTCGGCAACATGGCCTTTGCCACGCCCGAGGGCGGCACGATCCAAGCGGGCCTGTTCGGCGTTGCCCTGGCCGCAACCGGCATGCTCTCGAATACCGCCATCACCATCGGCGTCGACGCATACGGCCCCGTAGCTGACAACGCTGGCGGCATCGCCGAGATGTCCGGCTTGCCCGAAGAGATTCGCGACCGCACCGACTCCCTCGACGCCGTGGGCAACACCACCGCTGCTATTGCTAAGGGCTTCGCCATCGCGTCTGCTGGCCTGGCCGCTATCTCGCTGTTCGTTTCCTATCAGGCAACGATGCACCATGCGTTCCCCAACTTCAGCCTGACACTGACTGACCCGATGATCATCGCCGGCATCTTTATCGGCGCAATGATTCCGTTCATGTTCGCCGCTTTGACCATGGGTGCCGTTTCCGACGCTGCTCACCATATGGTCGAAGAGGTTCGTCGCCAGTTCCGCGAAATTCCCGGCATCATGGAATACCAGAACGAGCCCGAGTACGACAAGTGCGTCGCCATCTCGACGCAGGCCGCTCTGCGCAAGATGCTTCTTCCGGGCCTGCTTGCCGTTATCATTCCGATCGTCATTGGCTGCTTCAACCCGGCAATGCTTGGCGGCTTCCTCGCCGGCGCCGTGTCGACGGGCATGCTGCTCGCCATCTTCATGTCGAACTCCGGCGGCGCATGGGATAACGCCAAGAAGTACATCGAGGGCGGCAACCATGGTGGCAAGGGCTCCGAAGCCCATAAGGCTGCCGTCGTAGGCGATACCGTCGGCGACCCGTTCAAGGACACCTCTGGCCCGTCCATGAACATCCTCATCAACCTCATGACGATCATCTCGCTGACCTTCAGCCCGCTGTTCATCATGATTCAGACGATGCTGTAATCAAGTTGCGGCGGTTTACGACCGCCGTAACGAGTGCGCGCCGTGAAGCGCCAACGCACGTCCATTAATCGTTCAAGCCCCTCTGACGCAATACGTCGGAGGGGCTTTCTTGTTTACATGATGCGAAACTTAGCCACACGCATCGTTGATAATCTTGCATACCGACTTGATTCGCGAGGCGTGGCAGACACCCTAATCCGCGAAAAGGATGAACACATTGCCCGGGGGAAAGGTGCTCGCGAGTAAGGCTATACGAGGTCCGAGCAATACTCGCGCTTGAAGAGCCGCTTCTTACTATTGGGAAACAGGTGCTGATAGAGAGCGATGAAGTAGCTGTCGGTCATTGACGATATGTAATCGCAGATAATCTGGTTGGGCTCGTCCTGCAGGTATTCTTCGGCAAGAATCGAGCGCGAGTTCTTGCAGAGATTGGCGATGTGGTGCTTGAATACAGGGCTCGATTCGTCGCCGGCAAGCAGCTGGTCGAGAAGCTTCTGATACAGCTCCTCGAACATTTCCTCAACGATGTTTTCGAATTCCGAAACAGTGCCCTCTTTGTAGTAGATGTTCTGGTAGTTCTGCTTTTTGGCCAAAACGATGTCACCAAAGGCATCCTCGCTCATGGCGATGTGGTCCTTACCGTAGCTGTTGTTGACGATATCAATCGTCATGTTATGGATGATGCTCGAGTTATCGCGGCCTATAACCGTCGACTCGAATGAATCGAGCGAATCGACGATGCCCACGTGCATAGCGTCGTCACGGTCTTTGCCGAGGTAGGCAACCATGTCGCATACGCGCACGACGCATCCTTCAAGCGTCGAGGGGCGCAGTCGCTTTATCTGCGAGGCATCGGATGTGCAGCGCTCGACCGCGTCGTCAAGGTCGTCGAACGTGGCCATGTTTCCCAGGCTCAGGACCTGCTGCGCGAATTCACCGTTATGGCAGATAGCGCCGTCGAGCGTTTGCAGACTTATATTCCTCCGGTACAGGCGGTCCATGACGCGTACAGAATGTACGTTATGGCGGAAGTAGCGGCCGGTCCTCTCTTCGAGGCATTGGCTAAGATAGCGCTCGCCTGCATGGCCGAAGGGCGTGTGCCCAAGGTCATGGCCGAGGGCAATAGCTTCCACGAGTTGGGTGTTCAGGCCCAGAAGGTCGCTTATGCCGCGCGAGATGCGGCTGACCAGTTGCACATGCAGACCGCGCCGGCAGATATCGTCGTTTTCGACGAACGAAAACACCTGGGTTTTATCAGCGTAGCGGTTGTATGCAGGCGTGTTGATGATCTTCTCGATGTCGCGGGCGAAGGCGGGGCGCGTGAGCGTGGCCTCGTCATGTGGGTTGGCCTCACGTCGGACGACGTCGGAGTCGTCAAATGCCCTGGGATTCTTCCATCCCTTTATACGGTCTTCCAGAATCGCCTGTTCGACCTCGGGATCGAGTTTCAAATACGGTATCTTCTTGCAGCTCATGCACATCTCCAATCGCTTTTCGCAGACATTGTACCAAGCGCGGCCCCGTGCGATATGCGAACCACGAAAACCATGCGCTATACTTCACTTGATTCGATGCGAAGTCTTAGCGGTTTTGCGCTGTATCGCGGCACCTTCGCTTGATGACACGAGATTTATGCCTAATTCCTGGGCATAGGCGCCCTTCCATTTGGGAAAGAAGGTTACAAGGAGCATCTGCGGCGTGGCGATAAGCGACGAAGATATTCAGAAGGTTCGCGAGGCAAGCGACCTCGTGGCAATAGTTGGCGAGCGCACAGTCGTGCGCCAGCGCGGTCGTGACTTCTGGTGCTGTTGTCCGTTCCATAACGAGAAGACCCCGTCGTGCAAGATTGATCCGAGCACGCAGCTGTGGCATTGCTTCGGTTGCGGCGAAGGCGGCGACGTGTTCGGCTTCATCATGAAGCTCGAGGACCTGTCGTTTCCCGATGCGGTCCGTTACCTTGCCGAACGCGCTCAGATCGACATCCAGGAAACAGGGCGAAAAGGCATGCCTTCTTCCCAGAAGGCGCGCCTAAAGGATATTTGCAAGGCGACCGACGAGTTTTACCATTCCCAGCTCATGCGAGGCAAATCGGCTGATGCTGGCAAGGCGCGCTCGTATCTAAGCTCGCGCGGACTTGGCGGTTCGGTGCCGAAGAAATGGCATCTCGGTTTTGCGCCTGGGCGCCAGTCGCTCGTACGCCACCTGGGCTCGCTCGGGTTCAAACCGCAAGAGATGATAGCAGCCAATGTAGCCGTGCAGCGTGACGGCGGACGCCTGAATGACCGGTTCTACAATCGCGTGATGTTTCCCATAAACAACCCCCAAGGCGAATGCATCGCATTCGGCGGGCGCGTCATAGGCGAAGGAGAGCCCAAGTACCTCAACTCGCAGGAGACGCCGCTGTTCCACAAATCTAACGTGCTTTACGGGCTCGACAAGGCAAAGAGCGCCATGGTCAGCAGTGGCACGGCCATAATCGTCGAGGGCTACACCGATGTTATCGCACTGCACGAGAGCGGCATTTGCAATGCGGTGGCAACGCTCGGCACCGCGCTGACGATCCAGCATGTGCGTCTGATATCGCGCCATGCCTCGAAACGCATCGTGTATCTGTTCGACGGCGATGCCGCAGGCCAACGCGCGGCCGACCGCGCACTAGCTTTCATCGACCAGGAGATGACTCCTGAAGCGGGCAAGAGCCGCATAGAGCTATGCGCTGTAACGCTTCCCGACAACCTCGACCCCGCCGATTTCGTGGCGCAGCGCGGGGCGGATGAGCTCGCACAGCTCGTTGCGGATGCAAAGCCGCTCATCGCCTACGGCATAGAGCGCCGCCTTGCAGCACACGATCTGGGAAGCGCCGAAGGCCGCACGCGCGCCTTGTCCGATGCACTGTCGGTTCTTGCTCCCATAAAGTCATCGATGCTGGCTAAAGACTATGCTGTTCAGCTTGCCGGCAGGCTCATGATGCGCGAACAGGACGTGCTCGACGCGCTCGCCGCCATTCAGCCGCCGAAGTCCTACGAGCAGCGCGACGAACCCAGCCCGGTTTCCCAACAGCAAGGCCAACCGCCGATGCCGATATCGGAAGGCGAGAAGAGCCGGCGTCGTTTCGAGCGGAGGCTTTTGGGCCTGCTTGCCCAAAACCCGCTTTGTGCGCTTGCCCACGCCGATTCGCTCGCGCAGACTCAATGGCATTCAAGCGTGCATGCACAGCTCGCCGAATGCGTACTCGGCGTATTGGAGAAAAACCCTGCGGCAAAGCCCGCCGATATCGTCTCGGCTGCCGCAGCAACAAATCCCCGTGCAGCTGGAATTCTTACCTCGTCACAGGAAGACGATGCTCAAAATGTCGAACAAAAGGCTGCCTTCCTCATCGACGAGCTTGAAATCGGCGATATGGAGGCATCCTTGGCATCGATGAACGCACAGCTGAAGTCTGGGCAGATTGCAGACGAGCTCGAGCGCGACATCATATTCCAAGCCGCAGTAGAACTCCAGAAAACGATTGCAGCCCGCAGGGCAGCGCACCAACCGCATATCGCGTAAATGGCCGACATCGTTCTGCTCTCTGCGCGAGTGGTCTTTTGGTGCGCACTGCGTTCGCGTGCGTGAGCACGGCTATACTTATCAGGTCATTTTCTTGAAAACTTAAGAGGTAGTTTCATGCTAAAGATCATTACATCGCCCGACCCGCTGCTAAACCAGGTATCTGAACCGTGCCAGATTGGCGACAAGAGCCTTAAGAAGCTTGCCAAGCAGATGGAGCGAACCATGTACGCCACCGATGGCGTGGGTATCGCAGCTCCGCAAGTCGGGGTTTTGAAGAGGCTCATCGTGGTGGATTGCGGTCCCGAAGATGAGCGCAACCCGATGCATATGGTCAATCCCGAGATCCTGGATACGTGGGGCGATCCAGAAGAAGCCGAGGAAGGGTGCCTTTCGTGCCCCGGCATCCAAGTCGTGATTTCGCGCAAGCCGTGGGCGCGCGTAAAATACTACGACCTAAAGGGCGAGGAATGGGTTATCGAGAGCGACGGCCTTTTGGGACGATGCCTGCAGCATGAAATCGACCATCTCGACGGCAAGACACTGTTCGAGAGCGCGAGCCCCCGCGAGCGCATCAGAGCCTTGAAGGCCTACGAGGAAGCGCGACGAGCAGGCGCGAAGCCGGGTGAAGTTTCGATCGATCATCGGGGACGCGCATGAGAATACTGTTCATGGGCACACCGGACCTAGCTGCCAAGGTTCTTGTGCCGTTATCCAAGGCATACGACGTCGTGGGTGTCTTTACGCGCCCCGATGCCGTGCGAGGGCGCGGAAAGGCCCTCGTGGCGTCGCCTGTTAAAAGCGCCGCGCTCGAGCTTGGACTCGACGTGCGCACGCCCGAAACGTTGAAGGGCGCCGATGCGGCGGCTATCGTCGACGAGCTTGCTCCGGATGTCATATGCGTAGTTGCATACGGTGCGATACTTCCCAAGTCCATACTCGAAAAGCCGCGCTACGGTTGCTTGAACGTGCACACGTCCCTGCTGCCGCGTTGGCGCGGGGCGGCGCCAATTCAGCGCGCCATTTTGGCTGGCGACGAGACCACGGGCGTTTCGATTATGAAGATGGAAGAGGGCCTGGACACGGGGCCATTCTGCGCTCAGCAAACCGTGCCCGTCGACAAGAACTCGCTCGAAGAGCTCGAGGGCCTTCTGGCTTCTGCCGGGGCATCTTTGCTCATAGACTCGATTGCAAAGCTCGAAGACGGTAGCGTGTCGTGGCGCGAGCAGCCCTCCGAGGGCGTGACGTATGCAGAAAAGATTCAGAAAGCCGAGATGAAGCTCGAGCCAACAGCGACTGCAAGTCAGAATGCCGCGCGCGTAAGGGCGTCGAGTGCGGCTCATCCCGCCCGCACAGTCATCGCCGGCAAGACGCTCACGGTCATTTCACTGGCCCAGGCCGATGACGAGGTCGCTCTGCAATCGTGCCGAGGCCTCAAAAGTGGCCAGGCGGTTTATTCGGGCAAGAGGCTCTTCCTGATGGCTTCCGACTTGCCGCTCGAGGTGCTTCAGGTAAAACCAGATGGAAAGAAGTCCATGGATGCGAAGGCGTTCGCGTCGGGGCTGCAGGGAATTAAAGGCAAGACATTTGCTTGGGGGATAGCATGACGGATCAAGGACACAAGCCCGAAAACGTTGATGGGCGCAAGAAGCGCTGGGAGCCCAACCGCACGCGAAAAGTGCGCAGCAAGAAATCGTACGACCAGAAGAAGATGGAGCATCTGGTCAGCGACGACAAGCCCGTCTACCGCGGCGAGCTCGACCCGCGACAGAAAGAGCCCGATCGCAAACCCAGGTCAATATCATTCTCGGAGCAGAAGATAATGAACAAGGCTGCTCGTCTGGCAGAGCTCGAGGCCGGCGACGATGCTGCTGCCAAGCTGGTTTCGCATAGTGACTTCCGCGAGTTCTACGAGCATAACTCGGCGAGCCCCGGCCGCCTTGCCGCCCTATACGCGACACAGCAGGTACGCCGTCGGAACGCTTTTGCCCAGCAGATCATCGAAGCCTCTATCGACACCTCGAAGCTCGCGCCCGAGGACCGCGCTTTCGCGACCTTGCTGACGCTCGGTGTTGTGAGCACCTCTGGCGCGCTTGACAACGTCATTAACCGCTGTATACAGAGCCCACGCGACATTAAGCCCGACGTGCGCGACGCGATCAGGATCTCGACTTACGAAATTATCTTCCTGAAGAAAGCTCCGCACGCCGCCGTCGACCAGGGAGTCGAACTTGTGCGCGCCGTTGCGCCGAGCGCCGCCAATCTCGGAAACGCCGTCTTGCACCGCATCCTCGAATGCTCTGACAAGTTCCCGTTCGGCGATCCTAAGACTGACATCGAAGCGTTGGCGCTCATGTGCGCATTTCCCGTCTGGCTCGCGAAGCAGCTCGTGAATGATCTTGGAGCGCAGGCGGCCTACCAGCTCATGCAGGCCTCTAACAAGCCGGCGCCGCTTTACATCCACGTCAACTCCCTGCAAGCGACCGATGCCGAGATTGTGGATCTATTCGCCGAAGTTGGGTGCGAGCTCAAACCAGGGTCATCCGGCGGCATAGAGGTCGCAGGGTGCTTTCTTGTGCCCAACGCCCGTTCGCTTGCCGATGGGCGCATCCAGCGCCTGTTCAGCCAGGGGAAGATCCTTGCATCGGATGCATCGGCGCAATCTGTGGCGAGCTGCGTTCTAGAGGGCGAGAAGCCCTCGACGGTGCTCGAAGTCGGGGCCGGGCGCGGTACCAAGACCATCATGCTGCAGAGTCTTTCGAACGCAAAATTCGGCGAGCAGCTGACCCTTACCTGCATGGACTCTCACGGCTTCAAGACCGATCTGCTGCGCGACCGCGCCAAGCAATACGGCGTGGACGTGAACGACTTCGTAACGGGCAACGCCGCGCGACTTGATGCGATCATGGGCGACCGTTCCTTCGACATGATTTTCATCGATGCGCCTTGCTCGGGTTTGGGCACGTTGCGCCGCCATCACGAGATTCGCTGGCGCCTGCAGCCCGAACAGGTAACAGACCTCGCAAACGTTCAACTCTCGCTTTTGAAGTCGGCCGCGGGCCACGTTAACGAAGGTGGGCACATCGTGTATTCGACCTGCACCGTAACGTACGAAGAGAACAACGGCGTGGTGAAGAGCTTCCTCGAGAGCGAAGAAGGCAAAGGCTTCAAACTCGTGCCCGTCAACGGAAAGGCGTGCTTCACAGCGCAGCTGACTGATGGTTCGCCCGATGCGCACTTCTGCGCTAAGTTCGAGCGGGTCGGTTAACAGAGTGTAAATTGGTCTTGCAAAAGAACAAAAGACGACTAAACTAGCGAACAACATGTTCCGCGATATTGGAGGGGGCGGGGACCGCAAGGTCGAACAAAATGGAATTCTTCGCCAACATGCATTTTGGTTTTGCGCGAATTATTAGCATTACGAGCCTGCTTCGATCCGGGACTGTTCGCCGTTAGCATTATTCAAGCAAAGCATCGGAGCGGGCCCGGATTCGGGCCCACTTTCGTTGTAGACGAATCGTAGAACGGGAGTAAACATGGAAGAGCCGAATATAAAAGAGGTAGCAGGTCGCATCAAGGCGCTTCGTGAGGACTGCGACTTCACCATGCAAGAGATGGCCGAGGCAACGGGTCGGTCGGTTGCGGAATATGCCGCGCAGGAATCGGGGGACCAAGACCTGTCGTTCACGTTCCTGTACAAGTGTGCCAAAAAGCTCGGTGTTGACGTCATCGAGCTGCTCACGGGCGAGACGCCGCATCTGAAGGGCTATTCGCTCGTCCGAGCAGGCGAGGGCCTTTCAATCAAGCGCCGCGCGGGGTTCGAATACCTTCACAAGGCGCCGCACTTGCAGAACAAACTTGCCGAGCCGTTCGTGGTCACCGCGCCGTATCTCGAGGAAGAGCAAGACAAGCCGATTCACCTTTCGTATCACAAGGGCATGGAGCTCGACTTCATTATCTCGGGCCAGATGCGCTTCGCTTACGAAACCCATGTCGAGGAGCTGGGGCCTGGTGACACGCTCATGTACGATTCGGGGCGTGGCCACGGGATGATAGCTATCGGCGGTGAGCCGTGCACGTTCCTCGCTATCGTCATGAAACCCGACGCTGACGAGATTATCTAGGGAAACGTTGACGAGAGCCTTCTAAGCTCGCTAACGAGATGCGGCGAAGGCCAACGTTTCCCTTAGTTATCGGCAGCATCGGATTTCACGAGAAACGAAGGAACGAAGTAAATGAGGAACATAAACGAGCGCTATGTCGAGGAAACGTACGGCGACGACGGCGTGCTGAACCATTTCGCCGTCCACTATCCCGAGAACTTCAACTTCGGGTATGACGTCGTCGACGACATCGGCGTCAACGATCCCGACAGACGCGCCATGGTCTGGTGCAATCCCGAAGGCGAAGAGCATGTCTTCACGTTCGGCGATATGAAAAAATGGTCCGACAAGACGGCCAACTACCTGTCCTCGCTCGGCTTGGGGCGCGGCGATTTCGTCATGGTCATCTTGCGCCGCCATTACCAGTTCTGGTTCGTTGCGACCGCATTGGCCAAGCTCGGCTGCGTCATGGTGCCGGCGACGTTCATGCTGAAGGAACACGATTTGGAGTACCGCCTGAACGGCGCATCCATCAAGGCGGTCATCGCAACCTCGGTAGGCGATATCGCCAGCATCATCGAATCGACGATGAACACATACGATTGCCCGACGGTGCAGAAATTCATCCTCGTGAACGGTGCGGGCGGAGGGCTTGCTGAACTAGATGAGAACGGTGTTCCCGTAGGTGACGAGCCGATGGGCGCTGCGCTTTCCGGTCCCGAGGGAATTTGCAAGGCCAGTGTGCAACGCGACGGTTGGGATGACTTCAACACGGGCGTTCGGGCTGCATCCGATCAATTCGAACGGCGCGAAACGCTCGCGGCAGACCCGATGCTCATGTACTTTTCGTCTGGCACATCGGGCAATCCCAAAATGGTGCTGCACAATTCGTCGTATGCGCTCGCTCACATTCCCACGGCCAAGCATTGGCATAACGTGCGCCCCGACGGCATCCACTTCACGATAGCCGACACCGGCTGGGGCAAGGCCGTATGGGGAAAGTACTACGGACAGTGGTTCATGGAAGCCTGCGTCTTCACATATGACTTCGACCGCTTCCACGCGAACGAGATTCTGAGCCTCATCCAAAAGTACCGTATTACCACCTTGTGCTGCCCGCCGACGATGTATCGGTTGATGATGCAGGCTGATTTCGATTCGTACGACCTGTCTTCGCTCGAGTACTCGACGACTGCAGGCGAGGCGCTGAACCCCGACCTGTTCGAGTTCTGGAAGGAGCACACGGGTCTTACCATTTACGAGGGCTTCGGCCAGACCGAAACGCCCCTTACGGTCGGCAACCTCACCAACAGTGTTCCGCGCCCGGGGTCTATGGGAAAACCCATGCCACTCTATGATCTTCAGATTCTGCGCGATGACGGGACGCGCTGTGATACGGGTCAAACAGGGGAAATCTGCATAAAGGTTGACCCTTATCCGGCAGGTCTGATGATGGAGTACTACCGTAACCCCGAGAAGACCGCCGAGGCCGTGTGCGATGGCTGGTATCACACGGGCGACACCGCCTGGCGCGATGAGGACGGCTACCTGTGGTACGTCGGGCGTAACGACGACGTCATCAAGTCAAGCGGATACCGCATCGGTCCGTTCGAGATCGAAAGCGTCATGCTCGAACACGACGCGGTGCGCGAGTGCGCTGTGACCGGCGTTCCCGATCCGGTGCGCGGCAAGGCCGTCAAAGCGACAGTGGTTTTGGCCGAGGGGTTCAAGCCCAGTGATGACCTTACGCGCGAACTGCAGAAATGGGTGAAGAAGAAGACTGCGCCGTACAAGTACCCGCGCATCATCGACTACGTCGACGAGCTTCCCCGCACCGTAAACGGCAAGATCCGCCGCGTGGCCATCCGTCAAAACGACGAGCAGAAGAACATCGACGGTCTCGTGTAAACACGAATGTGACAACGGGGACGCGGTCCGTTGTCACACTGCGGAACCGTCCCGCCGGGTTATGCGGCAGGCGGCGCGCTTCGGCTTGGCTTCGGCTAAACTGAAGTGGAATACAGGAACAGTGCCTGCAGAATCGCCGAAGTCACGCCGCCTGCCGCATAACCCTTCGTTATCAGGGTTGGGTTTCGATTGGGCGTTCTTGCTCGGCTTTTCGAAGCGTTTCCGCATGAGGAGGCGTGACTCCGGCGATTCTGCAGGCACTGTTCCTGAATATTCATATAGGTTTAGCCGAAGCCAAGCCGGAGCGCGCCTCCTCATGCGGAAACGCGGCGGGATTGATAGTGCGTCCATAAATGAAAGCTAGCAACGATCTTTGCTGTCGTTGTCTTGTACAAGAACAAGAGAGGTTGCATGCAAGAAGCGAGAAATATTCCGAAGAAGCTCAGGGAGGCGCTGAGGCCGATTACGCTTGTGGTCGGGCATTACGGGGTGGGGAAGACCAATTTTTCGGTCAACCTTGCCGTTAACCTGGCGGCCGAAGGCAAGCACGTGACGGTCGTCGACCTCGACATCGTGAATCCCTACTTCAGGGCGAGTGAGCAGAGGTGCACGCTCGAGGAGCATGGGATAGAGCTCGTGGCGCCAGTTTTCGCGGAAGCTGGTTCGAGCTTGGATGTGCCCAGCCTTACGGGAAAGATTACCCCGGCGCTCGAACTTGCGAACGACGAGCGTTACGTGATCGTCGACGTGGGCGGTGATGATGCGGGTTCAGTTGCGGTCGGACGGTATGCGAGGTTCATACAAGATGCCAACTACGCGATGCTCGCCGTTATGAACAGGTTTCGAAACTTGGTGCAGGAGCCGATGGATGCGGTCGAGAACCTTCGGGAAATAGAGGAGGCGTCGCGCCTTAAAGCCACTGCAATCGTGGACAATTCGCATCTGAAGTCGGTGACAGATTCGGAGGCGATTCGGCTTGGCTTTGAATATGCCGAAAAGGTCTGTGAAGCAGCCCGATTGCCGCTCGTAGCGGTAACGGCTCCGTCGCATTTGGCCGAATTATCAGGCTCAAGCCTAGAATCTTTCGTGAAATCCGAGGTATTTTACCCAGTTAAGATGTATGTTAGGACTCCGTGGGAATAGTTATTCACGATTCTTCACCAACAAAAGTTAAACGAGAGGATACCTATGGCGAGAATCGAAGTTGACGAGTTCTTCTGCAAGGGGTGTGGTCTGTGCACGACCGTATGCCCCAAGCATATCGTAGAGCTCAATGCAGAGGTAATAACCGACAAGGGCTATCATCCTGCGCACTGCATCGACCAGTCGCAATGCACCGGGTGCGCGACGTGCGCGACGATGTGCCCCGACGTGGCGATCACGGTTTGGAGGTGATCTGAGTGTCCGAGAAAGTACTCATGAAGGGCAACGAGGCCATCGCCGAAAGCGCCATCCGTGCGGGTTGCCGTTTCTTCTTTGGCTACCCCATTACGCCGCAGACCGAGCTGGCTGCTTACATGGCCAAGCGGATGCCCAAAGAGGGCGGTACGTATTTGCAGGCTGAAAGCGAGGTCGCTGCCATCAACATGGTTTACGGCGCTGCCGCTGCCGGCGCGCGCGTAATGACCTCTTCCTCTTCGCCTGGAGTCTCCCTTAAGAGCGAGGGCGTCTCCTACATCGCAGGTGCTGACCTGCCGTGCCTCATCATCAACATCGAGCGCGGCGGCCCGGGCCTGGGCTCAATCCAGCCTTCTCAATCCGATTATTGGCAGGCTACGCGCGCCCTCGGTCACGGTGACTTCCAAATGGTAGTTTACGCGCCGGCCACGGTGCAGGAGATGGCCGATGTTGCTTATGGCGCATTCGACATCGCTGACAAGTACCGCACGCCTGTCATGATCTTGGGCGATGGAATGCTCGGTCAGATGATGGAACCCGTGGAGCTTCCCGAACGCAAGACCGACCTCCCCGAGAAGCCGTGGGCCACGACCGGCCATGGCAACGTCCGTCAGAAGAATATCGCCAATTCGCTGTACCTCGACGCCGAGGAGCTCGAGAAATCTAACATCGCACGTTATGAGCGCTACGACCAGATCAAGGCGAACGAGCAGCGCGCAGAGCTCGTCGACTGCGATGACGCCGACATCATCATCGTCGCGTTCGGCGCATCGTCGCGCATCGCCCGCTCGGCTGTGCGCGCGGCACGCGAAGAGGGCATCAAGGCGGGTCTCTTCAGGCCCATCACACTGTGGCCGTTCCCAGTCGATGCGCTCGAGGCGACCAAGGCGCATGCAAAGGCCTACCTGTCCGTCGAGATGAACATGGGGCAGATGGTCGATGACGTGCGTCTGGTCGTACGCGACGCGGCTCCCGTCGACTTCTACGGTCGCGTGGGCGGCGTCATTCCCACGCCTGCGGAAGTGCTGAACAAGATTCGCCAGATCAACGAAGGGCTGGGTGAATAGCATGGCCGAGACCCAAGAGAAAATCGTCTACCAGCGCCCGCACTCGCTTGCGCCGGTCGTCACCAATTACTGCCCGGGCTGCACGCACGGTATCGTTAACCGTTTGGTCGCCGAGGTAATCGACGAGCTCGGCATCGAGGGCGAGACCATCGGCGTATCGCCGGTCGGCTGCTCGGTCATGATGTACAACTTCTATAACTGCGACTTCCTCGAGGCGGCTCACGGCCGTGCGCCCGCAGTGGCCACGGGCGTCAAGCGCGTCCATCCCGATAAAGTCGTTTTCGCCTACCAGGGCGACGGCGACCTGGCTTCGATCGGCATGGCTGAGACCGTTCACGCTGCCACTCGTGGCGAGAAGATCACCGTCATCTTCATCAACAACGCCATCTACGGCATGACGGGCGGACAGATGGCGCCGACCTCGCTGCCCAACCAGGTGACGCAGACGAGTCCTTACGGACGCGATGTCTCAACGGCTGGTTACCCGGTGCGCGTCTGCGAGCTGCTGAGCTCACTCGACGGTGTGGCGTATCTCGAGCGCGTGTGCGTTGACAGCCCCAAGAACATCCGCAAGGCCAAGAAGGCGATAAAGCGCGCTTTCCAAAACCAAATTGATGGTGTGGGTTATTCGCTCGTCGAGGTCGTCAGCACGTGTCCGACTAACTGGGGCATGACGCCGACAGACGCTTTCGAGTGGATGCGCAACAACATGTTGCCGTACTATCCGCTCGGCGTTTACCGCGATGTCGTGGCCGACGGGTTTGCCAACGCAGCTGAAGCCGCTGCCGCCCGCGCAGCCGAATGCCCGATCGCCATGGCGCAGAACCCGCAGCTCGACGAGATTCATGCCGCCAATGCGGCCCGGGTTGAAGGAGGCGATCGCTAATGGAGGAGATGCGAGTCGTATTCGCCGGCTTCGGCGGTCAAGGCCTGCTGTTTGCCGGCAAGGTAGTGGCATATGCGGGCTTGCTCGACGAACACGAGGTTTCGTGGCTCCCGAGCTATGGCCCCGAGATGCGCGGTGGCACAGCCAACTGCTCGGTCACGGTTTCGGACGAACCCATCGGCAGCCCGCTGATCATGAACCCCAACGTGCTCATTGCCATGAATAACCCGTCGCTGATTAAATTTGAGTCCGAGGTTACGCCCGGCGGCAAGATCTTCATCGACACGTCGTTGATCAATCGCGAACCCGAACGAGATGACTGTCAGGTCTATGCGCTCGAGGCAACGAACATGGCCGAGGAGGCGGGGCTCAAGGGCCTTGCTAACATCGTGCTCGTCGGCAAGATGCTCAAAGAGACCGGTTTCTGTTCGTTCGAAACGATCGAGGCAGCTATCCGTAAAACCGTTCCTCCGCGTAAAGCTGCGCTCATCGAGAAAAACATCGAAGCGCTGAAGCTCGGCATGAACGCATAGCGCCGAAATCATTTGCAAGCAGAAGGGCGGATGCTCGTGCGTCCGCCCTCTTTGTGCCAAAAGAGCCAAGCAGGATACTCCTCCTTGGCTCTTTTGCACATTACGAGTTGCAGTTGTCGATTGCGAGTCGCACGGTGCCTTCCATCAGGCGAATGGCGTTATCTATAAGGTTCTCGACATCGCGTGTGAGCCCTTCGCGCATGACGTTGATGATCGCACCTTCGATCATGCTCGCGAAGAGGAAAATCAGGTCCTCGAGGTCGCGATCGGAGGGCATGTTGTCTTTATCGCATTGTCCCAGGATGTACTTGCGCATGCTGATGGATGCGGCGTTGTACAGGTATCTCGTAAGCGAATCGCGGCTTACTGAATTGTACGCATGGTAAATCGCCTGGTAGTTTTCCATGGCGAAATGAGTGGCCTGCATGAATCCCTGCTGCAGTGTCGTTACATCCTGGATTTCGGATAGGAGCCGTTCCTCTTCCTTCGCGAACATCTTCTCGAGCAAGTCAAAGATATCGTGGTAGTGGTAGTAGAACGTATTTCGGTTTATCCCGCAGTCATCTGCGATTTCGCGTACGGTTATCTTGTCAAGCGGCTTCTCGTTCAAAAGCCGCAGCAAAGATGCCTGTATCGCCTGTTCCGTAAGATGCGACATGATCCTGAGCTTTCGAACGGAAAACTAGAGGTGGATCGGCTCGGAAGTTATGGCTCCGTCCTGCATCGTCGCATACCCGCCAACGTACACGTCGGTCGCGCGGCCGGTAATGGTCCAGCCGGTAAAGCCGCAGTTCTTTGACTTGGATTCGAAGCAGTCGGGCGTAACCGTCCACTCGAGGTCGGGGTCGATAACGGTCAGGTCTGCACGAGAGCCGGGTTCGATTGCTACGCGCTCGATGCCGATGACGCGCCGTGGGTTGACGCTCATAAGCTCGATCATGCGTTCCCAGGTTATCTTGCCTGTTCGCACAAGCTTGTCGACCACGAGACCAACGCTCGTTTCGATGCCGGTCATGCCGAACGGGGCAAGTTCGAACTCGCAGGCCTTCTCGTGGTCAGCATGCGGCGCATGATCGGTGACGATGCAGTCGACCGTGCCGTCGATGACGCCCGCGACAACCGCTTCGGCATCTTCGGCGGTGCGCAGGGGAGGGTTGACCTTGAAATACGTGTTGTAGTCATCCCCGATTGACTCTTCGGTCAAAAACATATGATGCGGGGTAACTTCGCAGGTTACCTTTGCTCCGTCTTCCTTGCCGCGACGAACGAGGTCTAAGCCGTGAGCAGAGCTCAGGTGCTGCACATGTATGGGGCAGCCAGTAAGCTTCGAAATCTCGATATCGCGGGCAATCTGGATCTCCTCGCCAGCAGCGGGCCATCCCAAAAGGCCGAGCCTCGTAGACACGGCGCCTTCATTAATCTGGCCTTTACCAACAAGGCTTTCGTCTTGGCAGTGGCTGCTCACGGCTTTTCCAAATTGTGCGGCGTAGTCCATGACGCGACGCATCATGCCAGCGTCCTGTACCCCGCGTCCATCGTCGGTGAACATGACGGCGCCGTGCGCAACCATGTCGCCCATTTCCGAAAGAGCCTCGCCCTTTTCGCCTTTTGTGCAGGCACCGCTCACATGAACGCGGCACTTGCCGACCTTGGCAGCCTTCGAGGCGACATACTCAACGACCGAGCCGGTATCGATTATCGGGTTAGTGTTTGGCATGCAGCAGATGTCGGTGAACCCACCGTGCGCTGCAGCACGCGTACCGGATTCTATGTCTTCTTTATATTCCTGGCCAGGGTCGCGCAAATGCACGTGAATGTCGACGAGCCCAGGGACGACGACCTTCCCGCCAAGGTCGCGCTCGACGCCCTTGGCCATCGAAAGCCCATGTCCGACCTCGACAATCACCCCATCCCGAATCAAGATTTCGCACCCTTCCTCATTCAACCCCACCTGAGGATCAATAACATGCGCATTCTTCAACAACAAAGCCATACAAACCTCCTAGAACCGCGAAGCGTGACAACAGCACAGAGAATATCTTGCCTACACGTCAAACAAATCCAATAAAACAACCGATCCGTTACAGTAAACCCCTTTACCGACCCTGATGCTCGGAGGCGCCATGGCGTTTCGGCAATCAGGTCGGGAAGCCCCTCGGGATTGGGCGGTCGTTTTCGCGCATTCCGCAGCAGTAAACGCTCGGGATGGTTTGCCGCTAAGTGCGAGGACTAGCGCGAAAACGACCGCCCAATCCCGAGGGGCGATGGGGCCCGATCGTTAAGAGATCGACTCATCGCCTCCGAGCAGCAGATACAGCGCCGCCATGCGCACAAGCACCCCGGCATACACCTGATCCAAGATGACCGAGCGCGTCGGATGGTCCGCCATGAAAGCGTCGAGCTCGACGCCGCGGTTGATGGGCCCGGGGTGGCATACGATTGCTTCGGGGCGCAGGAGCTTGTCTCGACGCTCGTTAAGGCCGAACAGCATGCTGTACTCGCGCAAGCTCGGGAACGGTGCGCCTTCGAGCCGTTCCTGCTGTATGCGCAGCATGTATACAACATCGAGCTCGGGAAGCACCTCGTCGAGATTGCTCGTTACCGCATCGGCGCCAAGTGCCAACGGAGCAGGGGGAAGCAATGTCGGCGGAGCCACGAGCGTCACGTGCGCGCCCATTGTCTTGAGCGCGGGAACGAGCGAACCGCAGACCCTCGAGTGGCTGACGTCGCCGACGATGCCGACCTTGAGCCCGTCGATGCGGCCCAGGTGCTCGCGAATCGTGAAAAGGTCGAGCAGCGCCTGTGTGGGATGTTGGTGCTTGCCGTCTCCTGCATCGATGACGCTCACGCCAGACTTGTCGGCGACTTTTCGCGGCACGCCTGCATGCTTGTCGCGCACGACTATCATATCTATCTTGTAAGCGCACAGGGTCTCGACCGTGTCGTCCAGGCTTTCGCCCTTGACCGTCGAGGTCGAGCTGCCGCCGAAGTTGAGCGTGTCGCAGCTCAAACGCTTCTCTGCGATTTCGAACGAGCTTCTCGTGCGTGTCGAAGGCTCGTTGAACATGTTGACGACCGTGTAGCCCTTGAGGACGGGAACCTTTTTGATGCGCCGCTCGTTGATGGCGCGGAATCGCTCGGCGGTATCCAGAAGAAGCGCTATGTCGTCGGCGGAATAGTCGCGAATGTCGATCAGGTGCTTGTGCGAAAACGCCATGTTATTCACCTCCCAGCGGAGCAGAGCCTGCGCGCTTGCCATCTTCTATCGAGAGGATCTCGACTTCGGACTTGCCGTCGGTCTCTTCCAGGAACAGGCGAACGTTCTCGTCTTTAGCAGATGGAACGTTTTTTCCCACGTAGTCTGCACGAATAGGTAATTGCCTGTGACCCCGGTCGATAAGCACGGCAAGTTGTACCGTTTCGGGTCGGCCTATATCCATGAGCGCGTCGAGTGCTGCCCTGATAGTGCGTCCGGTGTACAGAACGTCGTCAACGAGCACGACGTCGCGTCCGTCGATGTCGAACATGATGTCGGTCGAGAGCACTTCAGGCGAGACATAGGTTGCGAAGTCGTCGCGGTAGAAGCTGATGTCCAGGCGGCCGAGGGGAACCTTTACGCCCTCGATCTCGGATATCTTGTCGGTGAGGCGCTTTGCCAGAAGGTCGCCGCGCGTGACGATGCCGACGATCGCGACGTTATCGGCCCCTTTGTTCTTCTCGAGTATCTGATGCGCGATGCGGGTGAGCGAGCGCTCGATGCCCTCGGCGTCCATGACGATCGATTTGACGTTAACGGAATCAGTCATGCAACCTCCTTGCGTTTCGCTTCTGCAAATTCGAGCAATCCCAAAGACAATACTGCCAGGGGGCGCTGGCGTGAAACAATAAAAAAGCCAGCATTGCTGGCAAGGGCATGAATCTTGGCGTATGTGCGTTTGCGTTTCGATGATCGCCGCTCATCAACCTTGCCGGTATCTCTGTACCGTCTTAAAGGACTGCATCCATGATAGCGCATCTCGTATGCATGTATAATGGTCTCATGAAGAAACGCTTTAGCACATGGTTTGCTCCCGTATTGACAATCGCCTTCTCGTTGGCGTTGGCTGTTGCGCTTGGCGCTTGCGTGCCCCAGGGCGGGACGTCCGCTGGGGCTGCTGCCCCGGCGCATGCAGAGAGCTCGGCCGTATCGGCCTCATCGCAGTTGGCGAGCTCTTCGGATTCAAGTTCATCGGCCGTGGAAGATGCCGAAGACGATAGCTACGCTAGCAGCAATTCAACGGGCAGCGATTACGTTGCGCCAAATATCCAGGTAAAGGAATCAGGGGAGTACACCGACAAGGATTCTGTGGCTCTCTACATCCACCTTTACGGGCACCTTCCTTCAAATTACATCACCAAGACAAAGGCCCGCAAGGCAGGTTGGGTTAGCTCGGAGGGCAACTTATGGGAAGTACTGCCCGGCAAGAGCATAGGGGGCGGGCCCTTCTACAACGACGAGGGACTGTTGCCCGATGCGCCAGGGCGCGAATGGACCGAATGCGACATCGATTACCAGGGCGGGTTCCGAAACGCCACGCGAATCGTCTTCTCGAACGACGGCCTGGTCTACTACACCGATGACCACTACAAGACCTTCCAACAGATCTACTGATGAGTCACCTTACCAGGTAGCCTGACTCATGCCGAAGGGATGACTTTATGGAATCGAACGACATGCGCTCAGTCAGAATCATAGGTGCGCGCTGCACTTCACAAGAAGAGCTGCACGGGTATTTGAAGAAGCGGCTCGCACTTCCCGACTACTATGGCGAAAACCTGTCGGCTCTCGCCGATTGCTTGTCCGAGATGGGCGAACCGGTGAAGATCACCATCTGCATCAACGACGACGATCTGGAGCCGGGCATGCAGGCGTATATGCTGCGCTTTGTGCAGGTGTGCGCTCGTGAGGCCTTGGCAAACGAAAACATAACCCTCGTCATTGAGCATTGGTAGGCATGATGGATAAACCGATAATTCACTTATAGTTAGCCTCCACGTTCTCTCTACATATGCTTGGGCGATATTTGGACAATCATGGCAAAATGCCCAAAATTTAGGCACTAAGTAAGCACTGAGGATTTTAACCTCAACCTTATGTAACTAACATGTGTTAGAACTACTAAATGTTGTGCACGATGGAGTTCTAACATGCGTAAATTCGGCGACGTAGTCGTAAAGCTGCGTATTCCCATATTGGTAGTGGCGATTCTGCTGCTTATCCCATCGGCGTATGGGTATCTGCATACGCCGGTAAACTACGATTTGCTTACCTACCTGCCCGATCAGATCGATACCGTCAGGGGGCAGGATATCCTGAAAGAGGATTTCGGCAAGGGGGCGTTTTCGCTCATCGTGACCGAAGGGCTCGATGACGACGCCGTGGGCGACCTTACCCAGAAGATCAAGGACGTCGACAGCGTCGCCACCGCCCTCAGCTACGGCGAGATTGCCAAGAACTCCACCATTCCCGAACAGGCCATTCCCGATAAGTACCTCAGCAAGCTCAAGAACGGCGATGCTCAGATGATAGCCGTTTTCTTCGAAGGGGGAACTTCGTCGGAGTCAACGCTCAAGGCCGTCGAGGAAATTCGCGCCCTCGCAGATGAAAACGTTTACGTAAGCGGCATGAGCGCGTTCGTGCTCGACCTCAAGAACATTGCCGACCAGGAGGAGCCGTTCTACGTAGCTGTAGCCGTTGCCTGCTCGCTCGTGCTTCTTCTCCTGTGCACCGATACGTTCCTGGCCCCGTTCGTATTCCTTATAAGTATCGGCATGGCCATCATATACAACATGGGCTCGAACTACCTGCTTGGCGAAATGTCCTACGTCACCAAGGCGCTCGCTGCCGTTCTGCAGCTAGCCGTGACCATGGACTTCTCGATATTCCTTTGGTCGAGCTTCGAGGAGAACATCCATAAATTCGAAGACCACAACGAAGCCATGGCGCAATCGATCGCCGATACGCTCGTTGCGATTTTCAGCTCGTCTATGACTGCGACAGCCGGCTTCTTGGCCATGTGCTTCATGTCGTTCACGCTCGGCACCAACCTTGGCATCGTCATGGCCAAGGGCTGCATATTGGGCGTCATCGGCACTGTGACGATTCTGCCATCGCTCATTCGCACGTTCGAAAAGCCCATGTTGCGCCTGCTGCACAAGCGGCTCATTCCCGATGTCGGCGGCCTTGCCAAGATCATCACAAAGCGCCCTGCGGTCATCGTTTTCATGTGCTTGGCCGTGGCGCTCGTCTTTCCGGCGGTACACGGTTTTCTGAACAAGCCGGTCTACTACGACTTCACGAGCATGGTCATTGGGCCGGGTAGTACGCTGACCGAAGAAGAAACGCAGTTCAACACAGCAAATAAAAAGCTCAAGGAAGACTTCGACGTTGCCACGACCGAGATGATTCTGTGCAGCTCCCAGATACCCCACGCCGAGGCAAAGCAGATGCTCAACCGCATAAAAGAACTCGACGGGGTCGCTTACGCTATAGGCTACGACACCATAAAAGGCGGGCTCGTACCTGACGCGCTTATTCCCGACCGCGTGAGAGAGGCGCTCATTCACGAGGATGAGCAGCTCATACTCATAAACTCGACCTTTGCCGTCTCTTCCGATGAAGTCAATCGGCAAATCGAATCCATTAACTCCATCATGAAGGAGTACGACCCTAACGGCATGCTCATCGGCGAGGCTCCTGCCACCAAGGACCTGACCGAGATCATGGACCACGATTTCATGGTGGTCGACGCCCTTGCCATCGTCGCCATCCTCATCATCATTGCCATCGCGTTCCGTTCGATTACGCTGCCGTTCATCCTCGTGCTCGTCATCGAGCTGGCCATTATGATCAATCTGGGTCTTCCGTACTACACAAACGACGTCATGTGCTTCATATCGCCAATTTGCATCTCGACGATCCAGCTCGGCTCGACCGTCAACTATGCCATACTCATGACTACGCGCTACAAGCGCGAACGTGCCGGCGGGCTGCAGAAGCGCGAGGCTGTCGAAACCGCGTTCCGCATGACGTTCCCTGCGGTCGTCACGAGCGGGTTGTCGTTCTTCGCAGCTACTATCGGCGTGTCGCTCGTCGCTCGCATGGGGCTTATCAGCCAGCTTTGCGGGCTCATGGCCCGCGGCGCGTTCATCTCGACGCTGTGCGTGCTGTTCATCTTGCCTGCATTCTTCATGACTTTCGACAAGGTCATCGTTGCTACGAGCCACGGATTCAAGTCCCGCGCCCTTAAGGCGCAGCAAGCCTAGGAGGTTCCATAGATGTATCAGCTGAATAGGAAGATCGTCACTTCGGTTGGGTACTCGTTCGCGTTTGCGGCGCTGTGCAGTTTGGCGATAATGCCGCAAGCCGCGCTCGCAGACGATGAGCCGGCGTCTGACGAGTCGTCTTCGTCTGCGGCAAGCGCCTCGACGGGCAAGCGCGTGTACAGCGCCCCCGTGCCCAAGGAAAAGGACGAGACCGTCTACGTATTCGCCAACCCCGACGGCTCGGTAAAGAACACCGAAGTCTCCACGACGCTCAAGAATCCTCTGGGCGAGTCCGAAATCGCCGACTCCTCAGAGTTGACCGATATCGAGAACGCCGAGAACGATGCGACCTTCAGCGGGTCGGGAGACTCGATGGTGTGGAACGCTGCGGGCGATAATGTGTACTACACGGGCAACACCAACAAGCAGGCGCCTGTTTCGGTCAAGGTGACGTATTTCCTGGACGGCCAGAAGGTTACCTACGACAAGTTGGCGGGCGCAACCGGCAAGCTCAAGATTCGCTATGACTACGACAACACGGCAACTACCAAAGCCACGATTCGGGGCAAGGAAGAGACGCTCTACGTGCCCTTTACCTTTATCACGGCTTTGCTGTTCGACAACGAGAATTTCAAGAATGCCGAGGTAACTAACGGCAAGCTCATCGATGACGGCGATCGCGCGATTGTAGCTGGCTATGCGATTCCGGGTTTGCAGAAGAGCCTTGGCAGCTTGGTTGATGACTTCGACATTCCCGATTACTTCGAGGTCACCGCTGACGTTACGGACTTCGAGATGAAGTCGTCGCTGACCATCGCCACGGCCGGCCTGCTCGAGGACTTCAACACCGACGACATCGACACATCCGAGCTCGAAGACGCTTCTGGCGAACTCACCGATGCCATGGGCAAGATCCTCGACGGCACCGGAGAACTGAAGAAGGGCCTCGAGAAGCTCGCCAACGGCGCCGAAAGTGCCAAGAAAGCCAGCGGCCTCCTCGCCGACGGCGCCGATACCCTTGCCAAGGGCAGCGGCACCCTCACCGACGGGGCTAGCTCGTTGGCGCAAGGAGCCAGCCAACTTGCAGATGGCCTATCAACTATGCAGAAAAAAACATCGGCGTTACCAGATGGCGTCAAAAAGTTAGAAGCTGGTTCGAAAAGCCTTGCAAGTGGCCTTAAAGAGGCTGTAAAGGGAGCGGAATCACTTGAGAATGGCGCGGGAAGCGTTAAGAACGGGCTTAAGCAATTAAAGAGCGGATTGGAAAAAGCTCAAGGTGGGGCTCGGCAGTTAGCCGATGGGCTAGATCAGCTGAATAACGGTAACGAAGAAAAGCCCGGTTTGATTGTCGCTCGAGATGGCGCGAACAACCTTGCACAGAATCTCGATGCGGCGAAGACTCAATTGCAAGGTTTATCAGAGGCAAAACAAGGCGTTGACAGTGCGAAGCAAATTGTTGATAGCTGTACTGTTCCTGCCGATGAAATACCTGACATTTCTACGGTAAAGGACGATTTGAATACTCAACTTAGCAAATTAGAAGCGGAAACTCTATCATCCGAAGGAAAAGCTGCACTCTCTCAGATTTCTTCTGATGTAAGCCAATTACAACAAGCAGCAGATAAGCTAAAATCGCTCGCCGGCGTGAACGAGAAACTTCAACAAGCATCGACGGTTCTCGGCAATGTGTCAGATGGGTTATCAGGCGTTTCGCCCGATGCGCTTGATGACGCAGTTGTCGGAGCGCAGTCTTTGGCAGACGGTTTGAATTCCGCTGTCGAAGCAATTGAACAATTAGAGACAGGCGCCTCCGCCATTGACAATGGTCTCGGTTCTGCAATAGTTTCTGTTGGTAGCGAGGATGAGGAAAAGACTCTGATTTCTGGTGCTGCTGCGCTAGAAGGAGGAGCTGCGAAGCTTAAGGGCGATGAGGGGTTAGGTGCTGCTTCTAAGGGAGCGGATGCTCTTGCTGCAGGGTTGAGCCAGCTCGCAGAGAGTTCAGATTCCTTAATCGAAGGCATAGATAAAGTAGTTGCGGGAGCGAAAGAGCTCGATGCAGGTGCCGGTTCTTTGAATGATGGCGCCGATAAGGTTGCAGAGGGTTCTAGCACGCTTGCCGAGAAGCTGCATCAGTACGACGACGGTCTCGGTGCTCTTGTCACTGGCGCCGGAGCGGCGGCAGATGGTACCGGCGATCTGAAGGAAGGCCTGCAGAAGTTCAACGACGAGGGCATTTCCAAGATTTCTGACCTCATCGATGATGATATCCTGCCGTTCAAGGATCGCCTCGAGGCCATCAGCAATGCGGCCAAGGACTACAACAACTTCGCCGGCATTACCGAAGGAACCACGGGTTCGGTGAAGTTCATCATCGAGACCGACCCGATCTCAATCGAGGAATAGCATTCGCAAACAAAATGCCCTGGGGCAAAGTGTTCATGGGAGGTGCGGCAACGGGTAAGTCCCCGTTGTCGCACCTGTTGTAATGGGGGTCTTTTGTTACAATCTAGGTGGCGATGGGGCTTGGTTGTTGGTTGCCCCGCAACGTTTTGCGAATGACGAGGAGGGGGAGCTTATGTCCGCTCTTGTTAACGAAGTCGCCCGTATTATCTCGAACGAGCCGATCGGTCCGCGTCTGCATCTGATGGTCCTCGAATCGCCGACGATTGCGGCCAAAGTTACCCCCGGGCAGTTCGTGCACATGAAGGTGCCCGGAGCGCCAGACCATATACTGCGCCGGCCGTTTTCGATTTACAGTCGCAACGCAAACGAGGGTTCCGTCGAGATCCTGTACCAGGAAGTCGGCACCCTTACGCGTTTCATGCCCTCCCTAAAAGAGGGAGACGCAGAGCTCATCGGACCCGTTGGAAATACGTGGACGGGTGCACGGCGCTACAAAGACGGCTCGTGCACGCATGCTCTGCTGGTCGGTGGCGGCGTGGGTGCGGCGCCTCTGTTCATGCTCGCCGAGCAGCTGAAAGAAGCCGGTTGCCCGACCGACGTCGTGCTGGGTGCGCAAACCAAAGAGGCGCTCGTTTGCCGTGCGCGTTACGAGGCTCTCTTCGGGTGCGAGCCGAGCTGCGCGACCGATGACGGCACCTATGGGCGCGCGGGTTTCTGCACGTCACTTGTCGAGGAACGGCTTTCCCAAGGGTGCCTTTCCGACGGGAAGCCCTACGACTACCTCGCTGTCTGCGGACCTGAGCCCCTGATGAAGATCGTCGCAGGCATGGGCGCGCAAGCGGGCGTATATACCGAGCTCAGCATGGAGAAGCGCATGGCGTGCGGCATCGGGGCCTGCCTGTCGTGCGTGGTTGACACAACGATGGGGAAGAAGCGCTCGTGCGTGGACGGCCCTATCTTCAAGGCGGAAGACATCGTTTGGGGCTAAGGTTAGGATAAGAAGCAAGTGTGGATGCTGGCATTTGGCGAGATTCCCAAAATGCCAGATTCAGTCGGTTTGTGCCGCCGATGCGTGCGGAGGAATGGAGTAAAGCATGAGGCAACCTCGCCAGACCAACGTGAAGCTTGCAGTCGATTTGGGCGGCCTGCATATGAAGAACCCTGTGACCACGGCCTCGGGTACGTTCGCAGCTGGCCACGAATACAGCGATTTCGTCGACGTGTCGAAGCTCGGCGCTGTCACCACCAAAGGCGTTTCGCTGAACGGCTGGTCGGGCAATGCGAGCCCGCGCATCGCAGAGACGCCGAGCGGTATGCTGAATTCCATCGGCCTTCAGAACCCGGGCGTCAAGCACCTTTTGGAGCACGATTTGCCCTGGCTTCGCGAAGTCGGTGCGACGACCATCGTCAACGTGTCGGGTCACAGCTTCGACGAATATGTCGACGTCATCGAAGCGCTCGACGAATCGGGCCTGGTCGATGCATACGAGGTCAACATATCGTGCCCGAATGTGGATGCGGGCGGCATGACGATTGGAACCGATCCGAAGAGCGTCGAGCAGGTTGTGGGCATGTGCCGAAAGGCTACAAAGCTTCCCATGATCGTTAAGCTCACCCCAAACGTCACCGACATCACTGAAATCGCCAAGGCAGCGGTGAGCGCCGGCGCCGATGCCCTTTCGCTCATAAACACGCTGCTCGGCATGGCCATCGATATCGAGCGGCGCAAACCGCAGCTTGCCCGTTATGTCGGGGGGCTTTCGGGTCCTGCCGTAAAGCCGGTGGCGCTGCGCATGGTCTGGGAGGTTCACAAAGCCGTCGATGTTCCCCTCCTTGGCATGGGTGGCATCGGCACGGGGGCCGATGCTGTTGAGTTCATGTTGGCAGGGGCGACGTCAGTTGCCGTCGGTACCGCAAACTTCACCAATCCGACTGCAACGGTCGACGTCATAAACGGCATCATCGATTACTGCGAGAACCATGGTGTGGGTGATGTTAACGAGCTTGTGGGCGCGCTTCAGTAATAAACGTGCAAAAGGGTCTGATCCTTTTGCACATTGCTGCGATATCATGCAGGTGTAAAGATTGCCACGGGGAAGGGGACGGCAATGACCAACGCATTCAGCAACACACCGGCGGCGGAGCGTATCATCGTAGCTCTTGACTGCGGCCGCGACGAGGCTATAGAACTTGCCGAGAAGTTGAGGGGCAGGGCGCGCTGGGTAAAAGTTGGCATGACGCTCTACTATGCGTGCGGACCATCGATTGTCGCTGCGTTCAAGCAGCGCGGCTACAAGGTGTTTCTGGACCTGAAGCTGCATGACATTCCGTTCCAAATCGAAGGCGCGGCAAAATCTGCTGCTCTGACCGGTGCCGACATGATTACCATGCACATTGCCGGTGGTCAAGCCATGCTCGAAGGCGCGCAACGCGGCGTGGATGCGGCAGCTGCCGAGCGCGGCGATGAGCAGTCGGCCGTTACGCTCGGCATCACAGTGCTGACGAGCATGGACGAGGCGGCGCTTGCCCAGATCGGAATCGAGCGCACGCCTGCAGAGCAGGTAGCCCTTCTGGCGGGCGTTGCCAAGGAAGCAAGCATTTCGGGCGTGGTTGCCTCGCCGCAGGAGGCCGCGATGTTGCGCGAGATTCTGGGGCCACGAGCCTACATCGTCACCCCTGGCGTTCGCCCAGCTGGCGCTGATAAGGGCGATCAGAGCCGTGTCGCAACGCCTGCGCAGGCGTTCCAGAACGGTGCTTCTCATATAGTCATCGGCCGCCCAATTACCAAGGCAGTCGACCCGGCTGCTGCATTCGACGACATCGTTGCGGAGCTGTCGTAGCCGCTCGGAATAGTTTTACGCGGGCGAGGGATATGCCCCTCTTTCGAAAGGTAAAAATGTGGCAACGATTTTCAAATCGTTGCCACATTCGGTGTTTCACCAGCGAAAATAAATACGAGCGTAATAATCGGCTTCTAATACCAGTTGTATGTCCCCAGGTCAAGTGTAGAATATTTGCATTCCTCTGCACATTTCAGCAGGTAAATGCAAAATATTCTTGTCTACGTGGGAAAACCGTCGTAGAATGTGCCTACATCAGGCTCAACACACTCCAAACGTAATCAAGCTCACGATAGCTACGCATGGTAGTTTGTGGTGTTGTTGCGCGATTAAGGGAAAAGGCCAGCTCTTTAAGCTACCATTTCCCAGGCATTACGAACATAGGATAAAAAGGAGAGACCAAATGGCAATCCCTAAACTTAGCGAAGAAGAGCGTAAGGCAGCACTCGAGAAGGCTAAGGAAGCTCGCATCAAGCGCGCCGAGATCCGCGAGCAGCTGAAGAGCGGCAAGCTCACGCTGAAGGAAGTCATCGACATGAAGGATGACCCGATTGTCGGCCGCATGAAGGTTTCGACCCTGATCGAGACCCTGCCGGGTTACGGCAAGGCCAAGTCCGAGAAGATCATGAACGAACTGAAGATCGCTGAGAGCCGTCGTCTGCGTGGTCTGGGCGAGCGTCAGCAGGCTGCTCTGCTGGAGCGCTTGGGCTAATTCGGCATGCGCAACGGCAATTTGTTTGTCATCTCTGGGCCATCAGGTGCTGGCAAAGGCACACTGGTGGCCCGCCTGTTGCAAGAGGTCCCCGATGCTTGGCTGTCGGTCTCTGCTACGACGCGATCGCCCCGCGAGGGCGAGGTCGATGGGGTGAATTATTACTTCGTCGAAAAAGAACGCTTCATGCAGATGGCCGAAGCAGGTGAACTGCTCGAATGGGCCGAGTATTCGGGCAACTGCTACGGTACGCCACGCGCGAGCGTAACCGAGCACATGGGCCTCGGCAAGCAGGTTATCCTCGAGATCGATGTTCAGGGCGCCTTCCAGGTGCGCGACATGATTCCCGAGGCACACCTCGTCTTCATCGAGCCCCCTTCGATCGAAGAGCTCGAGCGTCGCTTGCGAGGTCGCGGCACAGAAGACGAGAAGACCATCCAAAAGCGCATGGATGCTGCTAAAACTGAGCTCGCACGAAAAGAAGAATACGATTATTGCCTGGTTAACGACGACCTGGAACTTGCTGTAAAAGCGCTCGTGTCCTATGTCGACGAACAGGCAAACAACACGAAGTAGGGGTGTTATGAGCATCATCGAACCGAAAATCGACGTCCTACTCGAGAAAACCGATAACGACCGATTCCTGCTGTGCTCGCTTGCGAGCAAGCGCGCGCATGACATTAACGACATGTTGCGCGGTCAGCGCGATCGAGCCATTCAGATGCAGACGGCGGTCGAGATAGCGCGCGCTTCTGACAAGAAGCCGCTCTCGATCGCATTCAACGAGATCGCACGTGACGACGTATCGTACGACCCCGAGTCGATCGACGCCAAAAACCACTAAGAGCTTATGCAGGAGCTTCATCAGCGGGTCTGCCTGATCCACTATCACGAAATCGGCCTGAAGGGCCGTAATCGCTCCGTATTCGAGAAGCGTCTCGTCAAGAACGTCGAGGCGCTTCTTGACGGTTATCCGGTTGTCACGATACACCGTATTTCGGGGCGCCTATGCGTCTTCTTGAAGGAAGGCACGACGTTCGAGCGTGCGCTCGAGGTCGCGCATATCGTGCGCGACGTGCCGGGTGTCGCGCGCGTGTCGTGCGGCTTCAAATGCGAACGCGAGCTGGAAATCATGGGCCAAGTTGCCGTAAACGCCTTGGCTGAATGCGGCGATTTCCAAAGCTTCAAAGTCCACGCGAGGCGCAACCATACCGATTTCGAAACCGATTCGATGCAGATGAATCAGATTATCGGAGCTGTGCTTTGCCAGGCTAACCCTGACAAAAAGGTCAAGATGAAAGATCCTGACATCACGGTAACGGTCGAGGTCGTGCAGAACGCTTCGTACATCTATGCACGAAGCGAGCGGGGTATCGGCGGATTGCCGGTCGGAAGCTCGGGACACGTCGTGAGCCTGCTATCAAGCGGGATCGACAGCCCGGTCGCCCTCTGGCGTCTTGCACGGCGTGGCGCGGTCTGCATTGGCGTGCACTTCTCAGGCCGCCCCCAGACATCTGATACGAGCGAGTATCTGGTAGACGACATCGCGCACGTGCTCGAGAAGACGGGCTGCATAGCCCGCGTTTACGTAGTCCCGCTCGGCGATTATCAAAAAGAAATTGCGCTCATGGCGCCTCCTTCGCTTCGCGTGATCTTGTACCGAAGGTTGATGTTCAAGGTTGCCGAAGAGATTGCCCGACGCGAACATGCGGGCGCACTCGTGACAGGCGAGAGCTTGGGCCAGGTCGCGTCGCAGACGCTCGATAACATTCGTGCAACTGACAATGCGGTGGAACTGCCCGTGTTCAGACCCCTTATCGGCACTGACAAGCTGCAGATAATAGAAGACGCACAGCGTTTGGGCACGTTCGAGATATCGTCGCAGGATGCGCCCGACTGCTGCACGCTGTTCATGCCGCGAAATCCCGAGACGCATGCGAAGCTTGCAGAAGTGCTCGAGGCCGAATCAGCGTACCCGATTGACGAATGGGTACGAGAGCTTGCAGACGCAGCAGAGCCCCACGATTACGCTTGCCCATCGTATAAGCCACGCAAGCGCGCCGTTCAAGAGTCCGATGACCCTGCGAAAGCTTAGCCCAAACGCCAGAACATCGCGAATCAACAGCTGTTGAAAACCGAAGTCCCGCTTTTCCACTTTGGAGGCGGGACTTATTCGTATCGCGAAATATCGAAGCATGGTCTTCATGAGCTTGCTAAATTCAACACACTCACAAACATGTGGTATATCGCGCAAGATTGTGAAGTAATGCGGGTAGATACCTTGGGTCCCGCGGGTAAGAAAGCACGTAATGACAGCCGTTCCAGATAGTGCAAGCGCTACTGTGCGGGTTGTTTTCGGGGGAGCTAAGCGGCGAATAAACCCGGCCTGTCGGGAAACGTCTCGTGCGTATAGTTTCATTGCCGTCGGAAACGCGAGGGACGAGAACATGGACCTGACATTATTCGAAACATTAAAAGCCAAGCTCGGCCTCGTAAACGCGAGCAAGCCAGCACTCGTAGGCCTGGCGGCGTTATTCGTCATGGTGGCAGTATTTGCCGGCCGGTTCTTCATCGACACTGCCACCGCCACCGAGATTACGATCGAGCACGGCAAAGAGGCTAGCTCGGATGCAGCTCCAGCGGCTGAAAACGGTCAAGATGCGCCTGAAGCCAGCGCGAAGGCCGCTGGATCAGATAACGCGGCTACGATATTCGTACACGTTTCGGGGGCTGTTGCCAATCCGGGTCTCGTCGAACTTAGCGAGGGTTCTCGCGTTGCGGATGCGATTAAAGCTGCGGGAGGCATCCGCGAAGACGGCGTCGCCGAATCCGTCAATCTCGCCCGCAAGCTCAACGATGGGGAACAGCTTCATGTTATGTCGAAAGCCGAAGCCGATTCTGCGGGGAATTTTAACGCTCAAGCTCAAGCATCAAATAGGGCAAGCTCGACGTCGGGGGTTTCGGGGCTCGTCAACATAAACAGTGCAACCCAAGAAGAGCTTGAATCGCTCCCCGGAATCGGTCCGTCGACTGCAAGCAAGATCATCGCCGACCGGGATGCAAACGGTCCATTCTCGACGCCGGATGATCTTATGCGAGTTACTGGAATCGGCGAGAAGAAGTTCGCGTCGATTGCTGAGCTCATCTGCGTCTGACGCATGAAGGATCTGCGTTCCGAGCCGCGCAGGCCGGGATTAACCCCGGTATTTATGTTTGCGATGCTGCTGTGGCTGCTCTGCGCGATAGCTTACACGGTGTGCGAGTCCCTATCATCCGGACGCTGCGCGATGCTTGGCGCAATTGCAGGAGGGGCGGCGGGAGTAAGCTGCATTGCGCTTGTCGGATTAGGAAAGCCAAATAACGCGATGGCAGTGGGCGGAGCTCTGTTGGGTCTGTGCCTCGGCGCATGTTGTGCCGCGCATATTCATGCGGATACGGATGCTTCAGTGGGTGCTCTTTTAAGCAGGTCCGTAATTGAATTCGAGTCAGATTGCGCCGACGGGAAATTTGGGTCATCTGCCATCGTGCGGGTCGAGCTTTCAGGCGGTCGGAGCTTGCGCGCCCTTGCGCTCTTTCCAAAAGGGACAAGTTACTTGTGCGGCGAACACGCGCTGGCATCAGGTTCGGTCGAGGCACTTTCGGATTCGGGCCGTGCAAGCTATTGGAACCAAGGCATCAACTGCAGAATCAAGGTCAAGGCCAATGAGTCGTTTGAAAGAAACACGCCGATTCAGCCCATTCGCCGGATCAGGGCCGAAGCTATTCGAAGCCTGTCGGGCGAAAGCGGCGAGTGCGCGCTCTTGCAGGCGATAATATGCGGATACCGGCCGGCAATGCAACAGGATGCCGCCTACGGCGACTTTCAAACGTGCGGATTAGCCCATCTTGTTGCCGTATCGGGTGCGCATCTCGTGATCGTAACCGGATTTGCAATGTCGCTGCTGCAATTGCTGAAAGTGCCCAAAAGGGCTTCTATTGCGCTGCTCATTGCCCTCATGGTTGCCTACACCATCATCGCCGGCGCCCCTGTTTCGTGCATCAGGGCAGCAATCATGTCGTCCGTCGGCGTCCTGTCGCTTCTTGGGAGGCGCCGACCTTCGTCGCTCAACGCCCTGGGCGTAGGGCTCGTCGTGATTATCGCGCAGGCTCCCTATGCATCTGTTTCTGCATCGCTTGTGCTCTCCGCCCTATCCACAGCGGGCATAGTGCTTTTCTGTCCTTTGTTCGAACGCATGCTCGAGCGTGCTACGGGAGGGTGCATCCAAACGTTGTGCGCGTCTATTGCCATGACGGCTGCGGCGTGCCTCGCTTCGCAGCTTTACGCGTGCTCCCTGTTTAGCCTTTTGCCGATCGTGTCTCCCGTGGCAAACGTAGTTTGTGCGCCTTTGTTCACGCTGTGCTGCGGACTCGGCCTGACAGCAAGCCTTTCCGCGGTAGTCGGCGCTCCTTTTGCTCAGCTTCTGATGGCTGCAGCCGAAGGGGCGGCCCGCTTACTGATTCTTGTCGTGAACGTTCTCGCGTCCATACCGTATTCTTCGATACCGTTCAGCATCGACACGGTTGCAGGCCTTGTCGCATCTTTCCTTGCCGCCCTGTTGGTATGGGTGTTTTGGGACAAGCTTGTCTGCGTAAAGCCGCATGTCATGTTAACCGCCCTTTGCATTGCTTTCGCGGGCGCCTTCATCGTAGGCACCCCCGCGCAATCCGAGTGTCTCTTCATGCTCGATGTCGGCCAAGGCGATGCCTTCCTGCTGATGAGCAAAGGGCAGACGCTTCTCATCGACACCGGAAACCAGGACCGGGATCTTCTTTCGCAACTAGCCAAAGCGCGCGTGTCGCATCTAGATGCCGTGCTGCTTACCCATGCGGACGATGATCATATGGGTTCGCTCGATGCCCTGAGGAAAGGTGTTTTGGTGGATCTGGCGATTGTCGCCGAGGGGGTCGAAGCGAGCTCAGATGCCTCGTGCAGGCGCCTCTACGAAGAGGCGAGCCGGACGGCACGTAGCATCAGGTACGTTTCTGCAGGCGATGAGTTTGCCGTGGGGGCTTTCACCTGCGAAGTGCTATGGCCGCACCTGCTTGCAGACAACGCGGGGAATGCCGACAGCATCATGCTCGACGTTTCGTACGACGCCGACGGTGATACGCTGCCGGAAACGCGCATGCTCTTCACCGGCGATGCCGAAATCGACCAGCTCGAGTCGGTCATAACCGAAAAGGGGGTAGGGCGGATCAATATTCTGAAAGTCGGGCATCATGGTTCGAAGAACGCTATGACAGAACAACAGCTCGAGTTCCTGGATCCCTCGATTGCGCTGATTGGCGTAGGAGAAGGCAACCGATACGGGCACCCGACCAAAAAGATCATCGATATGCTCGAGTCGAGGGGCTGCAAGATCCTTCGCACCGACAAAGACGGCGGAGTACAGCTCGAACTTCGCGGGCCGAAGGTAATCATGCGGCCGTTGTGATGAGTGTACGAGCGAATTGTGGTTGTGCAAGCGTGCTGTACAATAGGCGCATGGCAAACAAGGAACAGACATTGCTCCCGGCTTATATTGCCGTTGGGGAAGACGAACTCAAGCGCCGGACCGTCATCGAGCGCCTGCGCAAGCGCGTGGCTTCGATGGGCGATTTGGAATTCAACCACGATGTGTTCGACGCTACGAACGCAAGCGGCTCGGATATCGCCATATCGTGCAACACGCTTCCGTTTGCGAGCCCTGTTCGCCTTGTCGAGGTCAATCATGCCGAAAAGCTCGGCAAGCAGGATTCCGAGGTCGTATGCGCATACCTTGCAGCTCCGTCAGATTCGACCGTGCTGTTGTTCTCGGCCGAGAAGCTTGCGAAGAATACCAAGCTCTACAAGGCAATTGCCGCAATCGGCAAGGGCGCCGTCATAGATTGCGCGCCCATGAAGCGCTTCGAGCTGGCCAAGGCGCTGCGATCCATGGCCGTTGGTCACGGTTTCACGCTCACCGAACGCGCTTCCGAGAAGCTCATCGAGCTCGTTGGCGAAGATACGGTTAGGCTCGACACCGAGCTCAGGAAGCTCGCGTTGGCCCACAAAGGAAACGACCCGGTTTCGGACCGAGAGGTCGAAAGCCTCGTTGCCCAGACGAACGAGGCAAAACCCTGGGAGTTCGTCGATGCGTTCTCGCGCCGAAACGTGGCGGAATGCCTGCGCCTGCTGCCGCTTCTTACCTCGTCGTCTCCGTATTCGCTTCTTGCCATGTGCACGAACCGCCTGCGCGAGCTCTGCTGCGCCCAATCGCTTGCGCACAGGGGCGAATCCCGTATGCTCGCGCAAACCCTGAAGGTGCCTGATTGGCGCGTGAAGAACCATACGGCCTGGTCACGCAACTTCACGCCTCAGGAACTCCGCCAGGCTTTCACCAGCGCCCGCGACTGCGAACGCGCTATGAAGAGCGGCTCGGACCCCGAAGCCACCTTCATAACCTGGGTAGTTGAGGTCACCGCCCGCCGTCGATAGGTGCATCTAGTCCCACCGCATTTCCGCAGATGGGGCCGCGCTCCGGCTTGGCTTCGGCTAAACCAAAGTGTATTTCAGGAACAGTGCCTGCAGAATCGCCGGAGTCACGCCCCCGTATGCGAGAACGCTCCATTGCTAAGCAGTTGGGAATGGCACACTGGTAATAACGAAGCGCTTGCGCAAGCAGTGGCGTGACTCCGGCGATTCTGCAGGCACATTATTCCAAAATACATATAGGTTTAGCCGAAGCCAAGCAGGAGCGCGCCACTGCTTGCGCAAGCGCGTTGGGACGGTATAGGGGCCGCTAGAGACAGTGGGACTCGAGTTGGTCGAAGACGGTTTCGAATTCTTCGAGGGAAGAGCAGGCGTTGAACAGGGCGCGGGCTTTCGAGGCGCCAGGCAGGCCGGCTACATACCAGCAGGCATGCTTGCGCATGCGAACTATGTTTCGGCCTTCGCGCTCGTTCAATAGTCGGGCGTGGCGACGCGCCATGCCGATCCGATCGGAAGCATCCGGGGCAGGGGGTTCGTCGATGCCGCTGAGCGCCGCCTTTGCTTGCGCAAAGATCCACGGGTTTCCTTCGGCGCCACGAGCAATCATGATTGCGTCGCAGCCCGTTTGCTCGGCCATTGCACGAGCTGATGCGCCGTCGATAATATCGCCGTTTCCGACAACCGGGATGCTAATGGCGGATTTTACGCGGGCGATGCTTTCCCATTCGGCATTTCCGCGGTACAGCTGCTCGGCGAAACGGCCATGCACGCATACCGCATCAGCTCCCGCCTGTTCGATGCGCTTGGCAAACTCGACGCAGGTCTCGTCGCCGAGCGCCCATCCACGTCTGAACTTGGCGGTGACTCTGCAGGTCGATGCTTCCTTTACCTTTGCAACTATTCTCGCAGCAAGTTCGGGGTCCTTCATAAGCGCCGATCCGTCACCCTTCGAAACAATCTTGCGGGCGGGGCATCCCATGTTTATGTCAAGGTAGGCTAGGGAATTGCCGAGCATCTCCTGAACCCATGAGGCCTGCGAGGCCATGGTGTCGGGCTCGTGGCCGAACAGCTGCACGCCAACGCGCTCTTCCCCCTCGGCAAGGTCCAGAAGATGACGCGTCTTCTCGTTTGCGTACGAGAGTCCCTTTGCTGACACCATTTCGGTAAAGGTCAAGTCAGCGCCCATTTCGCGGCAGACCGTCCTGAACGCGATGTCGCTAACGCCCGCCATGGGAGCAAGAATCACGCGGTATTTTCCGAACAGACCCTCCAAGTTAGTTAGCCTTGTTCGCTAGTCGTCGACCTTGAGGATGGCCATGAAGGCTTCTTGGGGCACCTCGACAGAGCCTATAGCCTTCATGCGCTTCTTGCCCTCTTTCTGCTTCTCGAGCAGCTTGCGTTTGCGCGTGATATCGCCGCCGTAGCATTTTGCCAAGACGTCTTTGCGCTTGGCTTTAACGGTTGTGCGAGCGAGCACGCGTCCTCCGACGGCCGCTTGGATGGGCACCTCGAACATCTGGCGCGGAATGATTTCCTTCAGCTTAGAAGCGAGTATGCGGCCTCGATCGTAGGCGTTGTCGGAGTGCACGATGAACGACAGCGCATCGACCGGCTTGCCTGCGAGCAGAATGTCGAGCTTTACGAGCTTGCTCGGTCGGTAGCCAGCCATCTCGTAGTCGAGCGATGCGTAGCCCTTTGTCGATGACTTAAGGCGATCGAAATAGTCCAAAATCATCTCGGAAAGTGGCATTTCCCAGATGACTTCGACCGTTGTAGTCGAAAGGTAGTTCATATTGACGAAGTTGCCACGCCTGGATGTGGTCAGATCCATGACGGCGCCGACGTAGTCGGGCGGAACCAAGATCTTGACCTTCAGGTACGGCTCCTCGATACGGTCGAGTTCTGAGGGGTCCGGCATTTCCTGCGGCGAGTGAAGCGAGACCATATCGCCGTTCTTCTTAAAGGCGTGGTACTCGACTGACGGCGCAGTTGCGAGCAGGTTGAGCCCAAATTCGCGCTCGAGGCGCTCTTCGATGACTTCCATATGTAGCAAGCCCAAAAAGCCCACGCGGAAGCCGAAGCCGAGCGCATGTGAAGTCTCGGGTTCCCAGACGAGAGCCGGGTCGTTGAGCGCGAGCTTCTCGAGCGCCTCCTTAAGCGGTTCGT
Organism: Eggerthellaceae bacterium UBA3686; assembly: GCA_002371495.1. Lineage (GTDB taxonomy): Bacteria > Actinomycetota > Coriobacteriia > Coriobacteriales > Eggerthellaceae > UBA9715. The sequence goes on along the minus strand of DFIX01000003.1, from coordinate 96,875 downwards.
ATTGGTCTCCTTCGATGGGGAACAGGCCCGTGAAGACCATCGGCTTGACGTCACGATAGCCTGGGAGCGGCTCGGTGGCCTTGCGGGACTTGAGCGTCAGCGTATCGCCGACCTTCACCTGGGCGACGTCTTTCAGGCCGGTGACCAGGTAGCCGACGTCACCGACCGAAAGGTCGGGAAGCGCAATCTCGGCCGGTTTGCGTGCGCCGACTTCCTCGACGAGCGCCTCGGTGCCTGCAGCCATCATGTAAATTATGTCGCCCTTCTTTACGCTGCCATCGACGACGCGTATAAGCGCGACGACGCCGCGGTAGGGATCGAAGTACGAGTCGAAGATGAGTGCGCGCAAGGGCGCATCGGCATCGCCTTCGGGCGCCGGGATGTTGTAGACGACGGCCTCGAGCAGGTCGTGCACGCCCACGCCTGTTTTCGCCGAACAGAGTATGGCATCGTCGGCCGGTATGGCGAGGCCGTCTTCGATCTGTTCGCGTGCGCGGTCGGGGTCTGAGGCCGGAAGGTCGATTTTGTTTATGAGCGGGATGATCTCGAGGTTGGCGTTCATGGCCATCATGGCGTTAGCGACCGTTTGCGCCTCGACGCCTTGCGTCGCGTCGACGACGAGTACGGCGCCCTCGCAAGCAGCGAGGCTGCGCGAGACCTCGTAGGTAAAGTCGACGTGGCCCGGAGTGTCGATAAGGTTGAATTCGTAAGTCTCGCCATCGTCGGCGGTATAGTTGACGCGCACTGCTTGGCTCTTGATGGTGATGCCGCGCTCGCGCTCGATGTCCATCGTGTCGAGGAGCTGGTCTTGCATATCGCGTTCTGATACGGTGCCGGTTTGCTCGAGGATTCGATCCGAGAGCGTAGATTTGCCGTGGTCGATATGGGCTATGACGGAAAAATTCCTAATACGGGTCGGGTCATGGTGCCCGTTATGTGAAGATGATTGTGCCATTGAACTCACTTTCAGAATACTTGCTGGCATTCTCGATATTCTATGCTAAGATTTACGGGTTTCGTCTGGAAACAAGATTTTAAATACGGAGGAATCTAGAGTGGCAAACATTAAAAGTCAGAAGAAGCGCAACATCACCAACGAGAAATCTCGTATGCGCAACCGTGCGGTGAAGTCTGAGCTCAAAACCGCAACCCGTCACGTCAAGGATGCCGTCGCAGCTGGTAACGGCGCTGAAGCTTATGCTTACGCGCTTGCCGCATGCCGTCTGATGGACAAGGCCGTTTCCAAGGGCGTTATCCATAAGAACCAGGCCGCCAACCGCAAGAGCGGTATCATGGCCCTCGTCAACCCGATCGTTACCGACGAGGATCGCGCCGCCTACGTAAAGCCTGCCGCCAAGGCAGCTAAGACGGGCTCAAAGAAGGCCGCCCGCAAGGAAGAGCGCATCGCCGAGATGGCCAAGGCTTCCGAAGAGAAGGCCGTACGCCGCGAGAAGCAGCTGAAGGAAGAGAAGAAGGCTGCCGAGCGCAAGGCGAAGGAAGCCGAGGAAGCCGCGAAGGCTGAGGCAGAAGCTGCTGCCGCCGAGGAAGCTGAAGAGGCTGCCGAATAACGAAGCCGAATGGACTCCGGGTCCATCCGCATATCAAGGTGCCGAAGCCCCGTCTTTACGGGGCTTCGGCGTATTGTGATGGAGGTTGCGCGCTATGCCGCATGATTCTTACAAGGCGTTGTACTTGCATATACCGTTCTGCGTCAAGCGTTGCGGCTACTGTGATTTCGCAACGCGTGCGATAGCGCGCGAAGATCCCTACATCGATGCTTACGTCGAGCAGCTAGTCATGGACATTCGCAAGCTCAGCAAACAAGGTGAGCTACTTGATATCCGAAGCGTCTACATCGGCGGCGGAACACCATCGCATATAGGGATATCTCGGCTTTCGAGCTTGCTCTATGCGCTTTCGGTATCGATGGATCTTACGAACGAAGACTTCGAATTCACAATGGAAGCAAATCCTGAGAGCCTTGACGAGCGAATGGTCAACGACATCTGGGCGCTTGGCGTAAACCGTCTGTCCATCGGAGTGCAGAGCTTCGACGACGAGGTGTTGAAGATTCTCGGCCGCGCGCATGACGCGAAGCGAGCCGAAGACGCTATCGGCGAGGCGCTCGGGCGCTTCGACAACGTGAGCGTAGACCTCATGTGCGGCATACCAGGCCAATCCGCCCAATCGTTTGCCGATTCCCTGCAAAGGGCAGTTAAACTCGGCGTTAAGCACATAAGCGTATACCCGCTTACCATCGAACCTCATACCGCGTTCGACAAAGCCGTGCTTTCGGGTCAAATACAAGAACCCGACGACGATATAGAAGCTGAGCATATGCAGCTTGCCGAGCAGGTGCTCCGCTCGTGTGGGTTCGAACGCTATGAAGTTGCGAGCTATGCGCTTCCAGGTTACGAGTCGAAGCACAACAGCTCGTATTGGCAAGGCGTACCGTATCTCGGCATCGGGCAGGCTGCCACAACCATGACGCAGAACGCCGAGCGACGCATGCGCGTAACCGATGGGGAAGTCGTCGATGACCTTAACCGCGCTCAGATGGAAGCCGAGGACCTGATGCTGGGCATGCGGATGTCTAAAGGCATAAGCGACGAACGCGCTGCCCTTGCATCTGAGCATGTCGAAGGTGTTTTTGAAGCCCTCGAATCGCTCGCCGAAGACGGCTACATCGAGCACGCGAACGGCCATTGGCGTCCGACAGCCCAAGGCTGGCTCTGCGGCAACGACCTGTACTCGCGCTTGCTCGACTTGGCACCTTAGCAGCCAGTATCTACATCTCGCCGCATCGAGCGCAGTAATCTGCTATTCCCGCCCTTGTGTGCGCTCCGCTTTTGCATTCTGGGTGCAAGGTCGTCGCTTCCTCGCTCTTCTGCGCTTAGCCAGACGTTTTGCCCCACATCGTGATGCGTTCGTCAGGGGCGAGGTACATAGCATCGCCTGAGCTTGCGCCGTACGTATCGTAGAATTCATCAAGCATCTGGACGCTCGCGTTCACGCGCAGGTTGGATGGCGCGTGGGCGTCGACGAGTAGCATATCGGCGTAAGCCGGAGAATAGACGGTTGCCCACGAACGGGCAAGCTGCCCGAAGAATTTCTCGTAGTCGAAATTCTCTATTCTGCTGGCACGAGCAAGAACCGCCTGCAATCCGCAGAGGTCGGCGATTGCTTCGATGCTAACTGTCTCGCCGTCGACTGCTGCACCGGGCAAAACCTCGAAGGACGAGTAGCGATCGGCAATTTTCTGACGAATCGTAAGAAACTCCTGAACATCCGCATCAGCAAAGATCGCTTCGGGCTGACCGAACGCATCGAACTGACTGCCAGAGTAGTCGAACGCGTGGCTTATCTCATGAGCGATGACGAAACCCATCCCCGGTAACAGTTCCTCTGTAGACATGTCAGCGCCATACATTGCGCTCGTAATGTACCCGGGGAAGATATTGATGGAATTGCTCACCGAATCGTAGAAGCAGTTCTGCATTGTAGGCCGCGCGTAGAGCCACGTAGCCGAAGCCCGCGCTGGTTTGCCTATGAGTGCAGCCTCAAGCTTGTCGTTATATGCTTTGAGCGCAAAGTAATTACCTAGAAGCGTGCCGCCCTCATCCGCCGGTGTGAGCTTAAGCCCACTGTAGTCGAAGTAGCCTCCATCTGGGTAGAGGATGTTAAGCGCCATGTTGTCGATCTTGTCGATGATGGATTCGCGCGATCCCGTTTCGAGCCAAGGCGTATCCTCAACGAGCTCGATATAGGAGTCGATGAGGTCGTTCGCAAGTTTTTCAAGCTTCTCGACAGATTTATCGTCGAGTACCTGCTCTACGTAAATTTTTGCAAGAAGCTGCGAAAACGTTTCGGATTTGTCGCATGCAGCGTACGCGAGATCGTCAGCAGTAGGCTCGTTCTGCCCGAGCCTCGTCCGCGTATCCGCATATAACGATGGCGCGATAAAGTCGGAGCATTCGCGCAGGACCTTCACGGCTGTCATGGCGCGAAGAAGTTCGAAGTTCTTCTCGGTCCACGCGTCGTTGAACGAGCCGAGCCATTCTGGGTACATGACTATGGCGCCCTCGCCTTCGTTCTCGCCAAGTTTTGCGAGCGTTTCGCGCATGGGGAAGTTGGGGCACGCAGCTGCGAGCTCATCGAACGTGAATAGCTTCACGGCTTTCGCTTCAGCGCCGTATTCCCCGTTCCGGTAGGTCGGCGAGTACTCATCCTTGCCGTAGCTTCTCTCTAGCTCAAACATACTGTCGGCGAGCTTAACTGCCTGATCGGAGTCATCTGCGAGAGAAATTAGGTAGAGGTCGGTCTCGATGAGGGCCTGTTTCTGCAACCTCTGGAACTCGTATGCAGCTCGCTTCTTCTCGTCGGTCGCATCTTGATACAGCCCAGATCCCGTCTCGGCGTCAGAAAAGAGCATGCGCGGCATGACTGCCACACATATGCTTGATTTCATATCTGGTGCGCTTACGTTAGTCTCAATCCAGGGGTTGAATGGAAAGCTATCAGAACACAGGAGCGCCTCGAGTTCGGTGAGCGACTGCGTATCCAGAACGGCCTGCAAGTAAGGCTTCAACTCGGCGGCGCCTGCAGTCTCGCGCGCATCAATATCGGCTGCTTGCGCGTAGAAGATTCGAAGCTGTTCAAGCTCGGGGTTATCGACCGAGTTGTCTTCCACAACTGCTGTCACGCTAGCCTGCAGTTCGCCCTGCGCATCGTCCACAACGGAAGCATACGCCGCATCTTGGTGAGCGGACGCGAAGTCGTAGGCATAATGCGTGTACAGGTCGTCTACAGCTGCGGGAGCGTTATCGGGAAGATTCCCGGCGAAGACGCTCGATACCCAGGGTGATCCATACTGCAAGGCTTCGCTTGAGGTGGATTCTGATGCCTGCTGCGAACACGAGGCAAGTCCTGTCAAGATGAACGCGATTAGGAATACCGACAGTAACCAACGTGCCAGTTTGGTCTTCTGTTTCATGGGAATCTCCCGTCCGTTATAAAGGTTTGTCCCAATCACCCACATTGTCGCCCATATCGGCGCTTAGAGCTTCCATATTGGCGTCGGTAATCTCAAGCCGAATTTCACCCTATTAGCGAATTATAAAATGTGATGACAGTTGATATTACTAAATTCGAGGCGCATATGAGGCACGCGAGTCCGGGCAAGTGCGATACCTCATTTGGCGCAGTTGTGACGCTTACGTAACGCGTTAGCACTCTCGGGGTTCGGCTGCTAAAATACGTGGAGTTAATTCCGTTATGCGAAAGGCTAGGTCAGGTAAACGTGCTCTCGGACAGGCGTCAACGCGTGCTTGCTGCGCTCATCGAGGAATATGTTGCGCGCGCAATGCCCGTGGGATCTCGCACCCTTACCGAGAACCACGACCTCGGCGTAAGCTCGGCGACTATTCGAAACGAGCTTTCGGTGCTCGAGGATGAAGGCTACATAACACAGCCTCATACGTCTGCCGGGCGCATTCCAACCGATTTCGGGTACCGCACGTTCGTTGACAACCTGCTCGAATCGGGCGCCATCACCGACGATGCCGACTCCGAGGTGGTCGCCAAGATGCGCGAGAGCGCACGCGAGCTCAACGACCTGCTCGAACGCACTTCTGCGGCGCTTGCACAGCTTACTGAATGCCTGACCATCGTGGCACCACCAGAACTACCGCATCCGCGCAGGATGGGCATAAGCTCGCTCATGCGACAGCCCGAATTCGCCTATACCCAATCGCTGCTTCCCATCATTCAGGTTCTCGAGGACGATACCGTTCTGCTGCAGATCCTCGACGCGACCGCCGAGGACGAAGAAACTCCGCAAGTGCGTATCGGATCCGAAAACGTCACCGACCAGCTTTCAGGCGTGTCGGTTGTGGCCAGCAGGTTCGGGCGCGGTTCGGGCGAGGGAATCGTCGCGGTTATAGGCCCAACTCGCATGAACTACACGAAGGTCCTTAAAGCCGTACGCGTTGCGAGCAGGACCCTTACCGAGGAATAGACCGTCAGCAGGCGGCGTAGAAAGGCAACGAAGAACAAATGGCAAAAGATCTCTACGAAGTAATCGGCGTATCCCGAGATGCGACTGACGACGAGATAAAGAAGGCGTTCCGCAAGCAGGCGCGCAAGCTGCATCCCGATGTAAACAAATCACCAAATGCCGAAGAAGAGTTCAAGGAACTCAACGAGGCGTACGACGTCCTTTCGGATCCCAACAAGCGCGCATATTACGATCGGACGGGTGCTGTTCCGGGTGCTGCGGGAGGCGGAAGCCCCTACGGCGGGAGCGGCTACGTCGATTTCGAAGACATTTTTGGTGGCGGTTTCGGCGGCATGGGCGATATCTTCAGTTCGTTCTTCAGCGGCATGGGCGGTGGAACGGTTCGCGCAGAAGGTCGCGACATGGGCGTCGGCTTGCGCTTGACGCTCGAAGAAGTGGCCACGGGAGCAAAGAAGGAAATCGTCTACGACCGCCTGTCGCCGTGCCAGGACTGCAATTCGACCGGTCTTGGCGAAGGCGGGCATGAAATCACCTGCCCAGATTGCAACGGCACAGGCCGCGTCTATACCGTTCAGCGCACGTTCTTGGGCGACATGCGCACGACATCTTCTTGCCAGCGCTGCGGCGGTGCCGGCAAGACCATCGACAACCCCTGCCCGGAATGCGAGGGCCAGGGCCGCGTTCCCGACCGCCAGCGCGTCACCGTCGAGGTGCCTGCGGGCATCCGCGATTCGCAGCAGCTGCGCGTTACCGGGTTTGGCGAAGCGGGCCTGCGCGGCGCTACGCCCGGCAACCTTATCGTCACCTGTCGCATCGAACAGCACGATTTCTTTGAGCGCGAAGGCGATAACTTGCATGCCATGGCAAAGGTCTCGATGGTGCAAGCCGCGCTTGGCGCTGAAATCGAGATTGACGGCATCATGCCCGATGAAAAAGTCACGGTGAGGATTCCCGAAGGATGCCAGCCTGACCAGGTCATTAAGGTGCGCGGAAAAGGCATGCCGAAATTCCGCAGCGACCTACGAGGCGACATGTTCGTGCACGTTGGGGTCATCATCCCCAAGAAGCTCACGAAGTCTCAGCGCGACCTGCTCGAAAAGCTTGCAAAGGAGCTCGGCGAGGATTACGCCAATCCGCGCTCACCGCTAGAAAAGCTCCGTGACGTATTCAACTAACGATGGCGTCCACGAGGCTCATCGAAACGATACGCAGGCCAGGAGGTTTTACTGGCCTGCGTTTTTGCGTAATCAACCACGGTTGCAAGGTGAACAAGGTCGAAGCCGACACCATAAGCGCGCAGCTTGCCGGCCAAGGAGCCGTAAGCGCGCCCGAAGAAGAGGCTGACCTGGTCATCGTTAATACCTGCACGGTTACAGGAGAAGCCGACAAGAAGGCACGCAAAGCCGTTCGTCATGCGCTTAAGATAGCGCCTGCCGCTCGCGTCGTCGTAACCGGCTGCGGGGCCGCCATCGACCCTAGTGGCTTCGAGTCGATTGATGAACGGGTTACGGTTGTCGATCGCTTCGATTTGCTGGCCAGCACAAAACCTGCTCAGGCAACGGGCCTGCGAATGGGCGAGGGCTTCAGGACGCGTGTAAACCTCAAGATCCAAGACGGATGCGACCACGCCTGTACCTATTGCATCGTTCACGTCGCACGCGGACCTGCTAAGAGCATGCCCTTCGAAGAAGTGGTGAGTGAAGCGCGATCGTATCTAAGGGGCGGCGCAAAAGAGCTCGTCCTTGCCGGCATAGACCTCGCTTCGTATCGCGATGGAGGGCGTACGCTCGCAGACGTGGCAAGAGCGCTCGTAGCCGAGGCCGATGAAGCAAGCGGCGAGGCTGACCTTCCTGCTCGGCTGCGCGTCTCGAGCCTCGAGCCGATGACCATCGACGATGATTTCATCGATCTTCTGGCAAGCTCGGAAGGTCGAATTTGCCGTCATCTGCACATACCCGTGCAATCTGGAAGCTCTAAGGTCCTCCGCGAAATGGCGAGGCCGTACACCAGTGATGATTACCGAAAGCTCACGGAAAAGATTCGGGAAGCGGTGCCCGAAATCTCGCTTACAACCGATATTATCGTCGGCTTCCCAGGCGAGACCGACGACGATTTCAATCGGACGATGGAGCTTGCGCGCGAATGCGGCTTCTCGAAGATTCACGTGTTTCCCTATTCCAAGCGCGCGGGAACTCCAGCCGCGAAGCGAATCGACCAAGTACCTGCGCCGATAGCTCAGGAGCGTGCATCGATTCTTAGAAGCTTGTCTTCAGAGCTGCGCAAAGAAGACCTAGCTCGTCGCGTTGGAAGAACCGAACTCGCGCTTGTCGAAACCAGGTTTGCCCTTACCGAAAGCTACCACGAGATTCCTCTTCCCCCTGACTCGGTAGAAGGGAAACTCGTTGCCGTCACATTGTAGATTTACGGCGCTCGCGCAGCGCACGTCGATGAGACCCTGAGGTACACTATGAGCATGCAAAACGTAAAGAAAACCACCATTACCGCTCCGCATGGGATCGACATGGCGCTCGTGACGGGGCCGAACGACGGCCTGCTCAGGCTTATACAGGAGCATTTCGTTGCTCGCATTACGGTTCGTGGAGACGAAGTCTCGTTCATGGCCGAAGCCGAGGAAGCCGAAAGCCTGACTCTGCTCTTCTCGGACATTTTCAAGCATGTTAAGGATGGTGCGGTACCCGACGAAGCCTACGCTAAGCGTTTGCTCGCGCTCATACGAAGCGAGGAGATGGCACCCGACGCACTGCGCTCAGATATTCTGCTCACCCATAGGGGCAAGGCGATACGCCCCAAAACCGCTGGCCAAAAGCGATTCGTCGACGCTATCCGCGCGAACACCATAACATTCGGCCTCGGTCCTGCGGGTACTGGCAAGACGTTTCTGACGTGTGCCATGGCTGTAGCCGCCCTCCAACGCAAAGAAGTCAGCAGAATCGTTTTAACTCGTCCCATAGTGGAGGCGGGCGAAAGCCTTGGGTTCCTCCCCGGCACCATGATGGAAAAGGTCGACCCGTACATCCGCCCGCTTTACGATGCGCTTTTCGAGATGCTCGACTCTTCGCGGGCCACGCGCATGCTCGAGGACGGCACCATCGAGATCACACCGCTCGCATTCATGCGAGGCCGCACTTTCAACGACAGTTTTGTCATTCTTGACGAGGCGCAGAACACCACGCCCGACCAGATGAAAATGTTCCTAACGCGGCTCGGGTTTGGTTCCAAGATGGTCGTGACCGGTGACGAATCGCAATCAGATAATCCACGCGGCCCTGCAGGCATACGCAGCGCACGCGAAGCGCTCTCGGATATCGACGACATTGCCTTCATCGAGCTCAAGGGCGCCGACGTCGTACGCAACTCGCTCGTAGCGCGCATCGTAGCCGCCTATGAGGACAATGCGAAAGGAAACAATGGAAATCGCGATTAACTACGACTACCGTGAAGAGGACATGCGAAGTCTGCTCGATACCGAAGCTCTTGCTGCTTTCGTAATCGGCGAGGAAGGTATGCCATCCGATACCGAGGTGTCTATCAACTTCGTCACAAACGAGCATATTCACGAGCTGAACCGCGATTATCGCGGCGTTGACCGGCCGACCGACGTGCTTTCGTTCGAATGCGATGGCTATGACGGCGAAGACGACGGCCCGCTTGTAGAAGGTATGGGCTTCGAGCTCGGCGATATCGTCATCGCGCCCGACGTAGCCGAAAAGCAAGCGCCAGAATACGGGCTGTCGTATTCCGACGAGGTGAGTCTGCTCGTGACACACGGCCTCTTGCACCTGTGCGGCTACGACCATATGGAAGAAGAAGAGGCTCAGATCATGGAAGCGCGCGAGCGCGAACTGCTTTCCAAGTTCTGGGGGCGTCCTTTCAAGCGCAGCTCGGAGGATCTGTAATGTCGCAGCAACCACTGGGCGAAGCCTTCAAGCATGCGGCAGACGGCATCATATATCCGTTGCTGCATGAACGGAATTTCAAGATTGAGGTCGGCTTCGGAATAGCGGCCGTCATCTTGGGGCTGTTCTTCTCGATCGACCTGACCCAGTGGGCCGTTATCGCCGTATGCGTGGGGCTCGTGCTCTCGGGGGAATGTGTTAACACATCGCTCGAAGCCGTGGTCGACCTTGCTTCTCCGGAATACCATGAGCTTGCCAAACGCGCCAAGGACTGCGCCGCCGGCGGCGTGCTCATAAGCTCGTTCGCTTCGCTATTCGTGGCCGCGTTCATCTTCTTGCCGAAGATCATCGACTTCATATTGTGAGTCGGCTACCAGGTACGCTGACGCATTCGGGAAAGGAACTGAATGACATTCGAACACGATTTCGGCGGGTTCAAATCCGGCTTCGTCACGCTGGTCGGACGGCCGAATGCGGGCAAATCGACGCTGCTCAACGCGATTATGGGCAAGAAAATCGCCATCACGTCTAATACCGCGCAAACGACGCGCCACCGTTTCCGCGCCGTCCAGACGACTGCCGATCACCAGCTCATCCTTGTCGACACTCCGGGCATCCACAAGCCTCACGACGCGCTCGGCGAAGAGCTTAACACTTCTGCGCTGAAAGCACTCGAAGACGTGGACGTCATCGCAATGCTCGTCGACTCGTCGCAGCCGGTTGGTACTGGCGACGAATGGGTGGCAAACCAACTCGCGCGCATCCGTACGACGAAGGTACTCGTGCTGAGCAAGACCGACCTCGTTTCCGATGACGAGTTAATAGCCCAGCGCGATGCGGCGAGCAAGCTCGCGAAATGGGACGAGGTCATCGCCTGCTCGGCAACGGCAAACGATAACGTCCAGGGCTTCGTCGACACCGTGGTGAACCTCCTCCCAGAAGGCCCCCAGTGGTTCCCAGCCGACATGGAAACCGACCAGCCTCTTGAGGTCATCGTCGCCGAATTCATACGCGAGAAGATACTAAGAAGCTTCCGCGACGAAATCCCCCATGCCATCGGCGTTCAAACCGAAGAAATGCGATACCAGCGCAAAAAGGACCTGTACAACATTCGTGCGATCGTTTACGTCGAGCATGAGAGCCAAAAGGGCATGATTATCGGAAAACAGGGCAGTGCCATTAAGCGCATCGGCACGGAAGCTCGCGAAGATTTGGAACGGATCCTGGGTGCGCGGGTGTTTTTGGACCTACGCGTAAAGGTCAAGAAGAACTGGCGCCGTGATGCGACGCAGATCCGCCGGTTTGGCTACGGCGAGGGGGCATAATAAATCATCACTGCCTAGGAAAGTACCCACATCAGGTCCCTAACGTAGTCGCACTTCGCAAAGCGGCAGCGTTGGGGACTTCATGCGTAAGCCCGTTTCGATTCAACCAAATCGGTATTTGACTCACTATTGTGGTAATGCGTGAAAATGCGGTATAGCGCGCGAGTTTCATATACAATATGTCGCGATACGTGACTGAAGGGAAGATTAGATGTTGTGCCCGAACTGCGAGACCGAGAACCGCAAAGAAGCTAAATTCTGCGACCAGTGCGGCTTTCCGCTCGCTCAGGGCAAGCCCTTTGCGACCGCCGTCGAGTCCGCTGAGGCCGACGAAGCATCAGGCGATATGTTTCAAGATGACGCTCTTGTCCCAGAAGATGATTCCGAGAACGAGGGCGAGGAGCACGAGCTTGTTGACGAGCAAATTGCCGAAGAGCCCGACGACGAATCGATTGAGACCGATTACGAGCTTTACCAACCGGTCGAATCCGAAGATACTGACGCAATTGACCCGGCAGCGGCAGCCGAGAAGCTCATCTTTGCGGGTGAAGAGGACCTTCTCGTCCCGGTTCCTAAACGCGAGCATGACCTGACAGGCTTCGATCGCCACTCCGAAGAGTACACAGAGCGCCTTGCAAGCATCGAGGACAAAACCGTCGAGCCTAACTTCAGGGATGGCGGAACAATGCAGATGCCGCGCATCGAAGGTGAAGATACGCCCAAGAGCAAGGACTACCTTGCATCGTCTACGAAAAAGAAGTCGAACAAGAAAAAGTACGTCGCCTTGGCGATAGTTGGCGTCGTCATAGTGGCCGCAATTGCCGCGTTCGCATCGTATCAGCAGGGCATATGGGGCGGAAAGGTCATTCCCGACGTCGTGGGTATGACCGAAGTCGACGCTCGTACGGTCCTTGTCGACGCCGGATTCCAGACGCGTACAGAGCAGGTGAAATCCGATGACACCGAAGGCCTCGTGCTCATCATGGACCCTGCAGCCAACTCCCGTGCCGACGAGGGGTCCGAGGTCGTCATCCATGTCGCGGCGGCCAGAACCATTCCCGATGTGGTGGGCAAGAGCGAAGAGGAAGCTAAAGCCGCCCTGGCCGAGGCCGGCTATGTGAAGGTAACTACGAAAAAAGCCAATTCCGAGAAGAAGGAAGGCTCTGTCATCGACGTAAAACCCAAGGTGGGCGAGAGTGCGCTCAGCTCGGCTGAGATAACGCTCACGCTCGCGCAGCCCTACACCGTTCCAGACGTCTCGGGCATGCTCTTTGACGATGCTGTGAAGGCGCTCAAAGACGCAGGGCTCGGCTACGATGTCATGTACATCGAAAACGATAATTATCCCGAAGGCACGATTGTCGGAACGGACCCTGCCAAGGGCGCTACGGTCGAAAAGGGCACCTACGTCATGATCCAGATTACTCAGGCTCGCGGTGCCCAACTTGAAGACCTGGTACGCTCGCAGCTTGCGTCTGGTAGCACGATTGACAAGAACGGACGAAGCTATATAGTCGATTCGCTCGATTCCGTCGCTTACCTTGGAAACGATACGGTTTCGTACACGGCTACGGCTCATGAATACGTATACGTGTTCGGAACGACCGTTCAGAATCAGAACAGCGAATCGATCAGCGGCACCGTCGTCTTCAACGAGAACAACGAAGTCGTGGCCATCTCGTAGCGCATGGCGCACACTCAGACGTACAAGAAACGTGCTTTGGTCCTGCGCAAGACGAAGCTCGGCGAGAAGGATCTTATAGTCACCCTGCTCTCGAATTCGGGTGAGCTGATGCGTTGCGTGGCAAAAGGCGCGCGCAAGCCCGGGGGTTCTTTCGCGGCAAAGCTCGAACTCTTCAGCGCAGTCGACCTTATGGCTGCGAAAGGACGCTCGCTCGACGTCGTAACAGATGTTAGGTTCGCTGAGCCTGCGGGCGTTTCAACATTCGGGCTCGAGCAAACAACTTGCGCATCCCCTGTAGCCGAGCTTTTGTCCACTATCTGCCAGGAAGGTCTAGAACAGCCGCGCCTATACGACATGGCCTACGCGGCTTTCGGGCGTATAGCGCGTTCGTCTGCCGAACAGGCGCTTGCAATCTGTGCAGCATCGCTTGTGAAGATAATATCCGCCGCTGGGTTCAGGCCGGCACTCGCTCATTGCCATTCTTGCGGAAACCCCATCGGTCTGCAGGCGGGCAAGAACGTGCTTTTCAGCGTAGACGGCGGGGGAGCGACCTGCCAGGACTGCGCGCGCCAAGTAGAAGGCTTTCTCGTAGATGTTCAGGCGATCGCCTGGACGAACGCGTTCCTTACCCAGCGTTTTGACGAGATCCTTGCGCAATCGCCCGGCCCGTCGACTTCGTTTGCCGTCCTTCAACTCCAGAAGCCCTGGATCGAGCACTACGCCGGCCGTCGCCTAAAATCCCTCGACTACCTACTAACCTGCGCCCTTTTCTAAACATTGTTCCAACTACATGCCATCCCAACGCGTTCTCTTATGGGGAGGCGTGCTCCGGCTTGGCTTCGGCTTAACCTAAAAGAATTTACAGGAACAGTGCCTGCAGAATCGCCGGAGTCACGCCTCCCCACAAGAGAACGCTTCGTTGCATCAAGCTCATAGCCGTGTTTGAATCTTGGTTAAGTAGCGCTCGGGATGCCGGGGTCGTGACTCCGGCGATTCTGCAGGCACTGTTCCTGAATATTCTAATGCTTAGCCGAAGCCAAGCCGGAGCACGACCCCGGCAGCCCGGGCGCGGCGGGACTCTGGTGGGCAAGGTGCAGGAAATGTGAGGATGCGGTTTGGAACTTGTAAGTTGAGCAGGGCTTCCGTACAATGGTCGAGCTGTCAAAAGGCAGCGGATCCGTACTTGGCGTACATGCTACCACCGCTTGCAAGCCCGGTTCGGAGCGAGATCACCCCGCAAGGGATACTAGAAAGGTGGCCAACAATGGCAGAGAAGCTCAGCATCAGCAAAGAGCGCACGGCAGAACTCATCAAAGAGTTCGGCAAGGACGAGAAGGACTCGGGCGCAGTAGAGGTCCAGGTCGCAATCCTGTCGGAGCGCATTCGCAACCTCACCGAGCACCTGAAGGTCCACAAGAAGGACAACCACACCCGTCGTGGTCTCATGAAGCTCATCGGTAAGCGCCGCGGTCTTCTGAAGTACATCAAGAACCGCGACATCAACGAATACCGCGAGCTCATCAAGAAGCTCGGTATCCGCGACAACATCTAATTGGATGGAACCCGCGCTAAGCGGGTTCTTTTCTAAATCGTGGTCAACTTGCGCAAAGCAAGAAGAGGATAAAGAAGAAGAGAGAAAAGGAAAACATGGAAAAGATCGTCGAGAAGTTCGAACTGTACGGCAAGGAATACCGCCTGGAAACGGGTGAGCTGGCCAAGCAGACGACGGGCGCTGTACTCGTCGGCCAGGGTGATTCCACGGTGCTGGTCACCGCCGTCATCTCCAGCCAGGAGAAAGATTACGACTTCTTCCCGCTGACCGTCGACTACATCGAGAAGATGTACGCCGTCGGCCGCATCCCGGGCGGTTACCTCAAGCGCGAGGCCCGTCCTTCCGAAAAGGGCACGCTGACCGCCCGTATGATTGACCGTCCCATCCGTCCCGGCTTTGCCGAGGGCTTCAAGCGCGAGGTGCATGTCGTCGCAACGACGCTCGTAGCCGACCAGGTCAACCCTGTTGACAACATCTGTGTTATGGGCGCTTCTGCGGCGCTCATGATCGGCGATGCCCCGTTTGATGGTCCGTGCGCCTGCGTTCGCGTCGGCCGCGACAAGGACACGGGAGATTTCATCTGCAACCCGACCTACGAAGAGCAGGCGAATTCGGACCTTGATCTGATTATTGCCGGCACCACCGATTACATCAGCATGATCGAAGCTGGCGCCAAGGAGATCAGCGAAGAGGACATGCTTGCCGCGATGTCATTCGGCCAAACCGCAATCGCCAAGTTCTGCGAGGCACAGCAGCGCTTCCTCGACCGTTGCGACATCCAGAAGCGCGAATGGCCCGTGCATGTTGCCGATCCCAGCATCGCCGAGCGCATCACGCCCTTCGCTGACGAGATGTCCGCAGCGCTCAAGGATGCCGACAAGCTTGCCCGCATGGGCAAGGTCGAGGACCTGAAGGAGCGCATCAAGGCCGAGAAGTTCACCGAAGAGGAACTTGCTGCTTGGGGCGCCGACATTGCAGCCGAGCTTAAGCTGCTCGAAAAGCACGCTATGCGTGCCATGGTCATAGAAACCGGTGAGCGCGCAGACGGTCGCACCCCCGAAGAGATTCGCCCGCTGCATATTGTACCCGGCTACCTGCCTCGCGTTCATGGCTCTGGCTTGTTCCAGCGCGGGCAAACTCAGGTCCTCTCGATTGCCACTTTGGGCATGCTCAACGAGTGGCAGCGTCTCGACACCATCGAGCCGGTCGAGGGCAAGCGTTACATGCATCAGTACAATTTCCCGCCCTACTGCACGGGTGAAGTTGGACGCATGGGCGCTCCCAAGCGTCGCGAGGTTGGCCATGGCGCACTCGCCGAACGTGCCCTTATCCCGGTGCTTCCCACCGAGGACGAGTTCCCTTACGCCATTCGCGTCGTTTCCGAAGTCCTGGAATCCAATGGCTCTTCGTCGATGGCCTCGACTTGCGGTTCGACTCTTGCTCTGATGGACGCCGGCGTGCCCATCAAGGCTCCCGTTTCGGGCATTGCCATGGGACTCATCAAGGAAGGCGACGATGTCGTCATCTTGTCCGATATCCAGGGCATCGAGGACTTCCTCGGCGATATGGACTTCAAGGTTACGGGCACGACGAAGGGCATTACCGCTCTGCAGATGGACAACAAGGCACGTGGCCTTTCCGTCGAGATCCTCGCCCGCGCGCTCGAACAAGCGAAACGCGGTCGCGCCCACATTCTCGACGCCATGCTCGAGCAGATCGCCGAGCCGCGCGAGCAGCTTTCGGATTACGCTCCGCGTATCGAGACCATCCATATTCCGGTTGACAAAATCCGCGACGTAATCGGTTCGGGCGGCAAGGTCGTCCGCGGCATCCAGGAAGAGACCGGAGCTCAAATCGACATCCAGGAAGATGGCACAATCCACATCGCCGCTATTCAGGGAACCGCAGGCGAAGCGGCCAAGAAGATGATCCTCGGCATCGTCAAGGAGCCCGAAGTCGGCGAGGAGTACGAAGGCGAAGTCGTCGGCATCAAGGACTTCGGCGCATTCGTAAAGCTGACGCCCGCAAAGGATGGCTTGCTTCACATCTCGCGCGTTGCAAACGGCCGCGTTGGCAAGGTCGAAGACGTCTTGAACCTCGGCGATATCGTCAAGGTAAAGGTCCTCGAGGTCGATCAGAAGACCGGTAAGATTTCACTCGACCGTCTCGACAAGCCCGAGGCTCCCGAAGGAAGCGCACCTCGCCGCAACAACGATGAGGACCGCAAACCGGGTCGCAGCAGCCGCGAGCGTAAGCCGCGCCGTTCGCACGAAGCCTAAACTTTCGTTCGAACCGCAAGTATTCGATAAAAGGAGGGGCTGATGGCCCCTCCTTTTGACATACTCAATATTTACTAGTTTTGACATTGCAATTGGTTTAAACGGTATGGGCTGGAAGGACAGTTACCGCAACTCTTCTATGTCATCGATGGTTAAACATGCAGTCTGCTTTTTTGTGCTGGTCTATATACCTATATACCTGCGTAAAAAATGTTTTTCATGGCGACCCTTTCCTCCTGTTTTACCTTGCAGACTTTGTACAAGGCTGTTTCGATAGTAGCACGTTGCTAACACGTTGCGTCGTATAAGGCAACCAATTCATCTTCGCGAATCGCTATTAAAGGTCGGTTAAGCTGCAAATCTGCAATCATTAGAATGTACTATCATCTATAGTCTTCTGTACTGTTTAATCAATTCAATCAAGAGGTGATTTCATGATACGCGTAGCTGTTGCAGGGTATGCAGGTAGGATGGGGTCCGCGGTAGTCGACGCAGTAACGGCTGCGGACGACATGGTTGTTGCATGCGGCATCGACCCTCATGGTGAAGCTACAGATTTTCCGACATACCGGTCAATCGAAGAAGCAGTCGAAGCCGGCGGGTTCGATGTTGTCGTAGATTTCACTCAACCAAGCGTTGTGGCACATAACATCGATGTGGCCCTTGGCGCGGGAAAGGATTGCGTGGTCGGCACGACGGGCCTGTCGACCGAAACCCTCGAGGGCCTGGCCGCAAAGGCAAAGGATGATGCATGCCTTTTCTATGCTCCGAACTTTACTACGGGCGCGGTGCTGATGATGCAGTTCGCAAAGGCGGCAGCCCCTTACTTCCCTGAAGCTGAAGTCATAGAGTTCCACCACGCTCGCAAAAAGGACGCGCCGTCTGGTACAGCGGTTAGAACCGCTCAGATGATTGCCGACGCACGGGGCTTCGAGAGCTCGGCGCCCGGTAAAGAGACCGAAATCGAGGGTGCCGAGGGCGCGCGCGGTGCTTTGGTGAACGGTGTTCCTGTTCATTCGGTTCGTTCGATGGGGTTCGTCGCTACACAGGAAGTCATATTCGGCTCGATGGGGCAAACTCTTACCATAAAGCACGATTCGTGGGATCGAACTTCGTATATGCCGGGCGTGCTGCTGGGGATTCGAAGTGTAGGCGAGCGTAGCGGTCTGATTATCGGCCTCGAAACCTTCATGGGTTAGCAATTCTGGCAGTATTCAGCTTATTTAATGGGGGAAGCCCGATATTTGACGCTATTTGCCATAATGTAATTGCAAATAGCGAGAGAATTAGCCATTTTGCAGGTCATAATCTTTTGCCGCATACTGATACCCAACGACGACCGTGCATATATAACTGGAATGAATCCTTGCGTAGCGGTTTTGCTCGTCGCCTTGGGATAGCGCCATAATTTGGCGATTGACTAAGACACACTGTTCGGTATTGGTGAAACCTCTAATTGGCTCTTGCGTTTTGCCAAAGAGAATTTGGACGATACATGGTTCTGAACAAGAGCCATGTTTTAAGGATGCAGATGCATCCATGAATAGAGATATGGACGTATGAAGCTCGATTCGCACGAGGCTTAATAGGTTTGTGCCTACGAGCGAACAGAATGGAGTTTACATGTCGCAAAACAATGCGAACGATAGTTCGCGCGTCAACAACCATGACCAAAACCAGGGGCGTAAACGCCGTCAGGGACGTCAGACCAAGACGATCAAATATGTGAAAATCGAGAAGGAGCGCCCTTCGCTCACCCGTGACGTCGAGAAGCAGGATGAGGGTTCTGGCCACAAGAGCAAGCGTAAGCGCGGCTCGTCAGGCCAGAAGAAACAAGGCGTCGAACTCAAGGTCATCCCACTCGGAGGTCTCGATGCCATCGGCAAGAACATGACGGTGTTCGAATGCGGTAACGATATGGTGCTTGATGATGCAGGGCTCATGTTTCCCGACGACGATCATCCTGGCATCGACTTGATTTTGCCTGATTACACCTACGTGCTCGAGCACGCCGACAAGCTGCGCGGCATTGTCATCACACACGGCCACGAAGACCATACCGGCAGCTTGCCTTATTTGTACAAGGACCTCGACAAGCCCGTACCTATTTACGGTACGAAGATGACGCTTGGCCTGATCGAGGGAAAGTTTGCCGAGCACAAGATTAAGAACGCCCAGCTCATCGAAATTAAGCCGGGCGACAAGATATCGTTGGGCTGCATCGAGGCCGAGTTCTTTGCCGTAAACCACTCGATTCCAGGCTCTGTTGGCATCTTCTTCACGAGCCCCGCCGGAAACGTCCTGCATACCGGCGACTTCAAGCTCGATCAGACGCCTATCGACGGCGTAACGACCGATTTCGGCGCTCTTGCGCGCTTCGGCCAGGCAGGCGTCGATCTTATGCTTTCTGACTCGACCAATGCCATGAAGAACTCGTTCACGCCGTCCGAGCGCGAAGTGGGGAAGAACCTTCACAAGATCATCGCACAGGCTCAGGGTCGCGTCATCGTCGCGTCGTTCGCAAGCCATATTCACCGCATGCAGCAGATCTGCGATGCGGCGGTCGCCTGCGGTCGTAAGGTCGTCGTAACAGGTCGCTCGATGATTCAAAACACTGACATCGCGCGCAAGCTCGGTTACCTCGATATCGATGACAAAGACCTCGTCGACGCGTACGAGCTTGCCGGCATTCCGCCCGAGAAGATCGTCGTCATGTGCACGGGCTCTCAGGGTGAGCCCCTGTCGGCCCTTTCGCGGATTGCTGGAGGCTTGCACCGCACTATCGAGATAGAAGAAGGTGACACGGTCATAATCTCAGCCACGCCCGTACCGGGGAACGAGAAGGCCGTTACGCGCGTTATCAACCTGCTCTCGAAAATCGGTGCCGACGTGTATGACAAGTCGAGGGCCATGGTGCACGTCTCGGGGCATGCGGGCGCAGAAGAACTCAAGTTGGTGCTCTCGATTGCGCAACCGCGCGCTTTTATGCCTGTCCATGGCGAGGCTTCGCACCTGCGAGCGCACGCGCTCCTGGCCGAGGAAACCGGAGTTCCCGTCGAGAACATTTTCATCTGCGAAAACGGCGAAACGCTCGTGCTCGGGGACGAAGGCGTCACGTTGGGAGAACGGGTCCAGAGCGGTGTTGTCTACGTCGATGGCCTATCGGTTGGCGACACGTCGCGTGACGTACTCGACGAGCGTGTGACATTAGGCGCTCAGGGCTTTGCTGCGTTGAGCGCTGCGGTGTCAATGACCCAGCGGAAACTCATGGCTCCTGTCGCCATCGAAATGCACGGCATTACCGGTGGAGACGATCCCTATGTAGCCGCCGAAGCGATTGACGTTGTCGAAGCTGCGCTGAAGAAGCACCTCTCGCGTGGTGCCACCGCAATCGAGCTTAAGAAGATTGGCCGCGATACGCTTCTCAACCTGCTCTGGGAGCGTACGAAACAGCGCCCGATGGCAGTAGCCACAATCCTCGAGATTTAAAAGAGCTACGCAATCGAATAAACCACGGTCGCGCTCGAGTCACGGTTGGCGTCAGGCTGAAGCTTGCATGCTTTCGATTCCCGATGCGATCAATTCAAGCGCCAAGTCGTTCATCGCGTCGGGAACGATTATGTCAGCAGTCTTCTTGAAGGGCTCGACGAGCTTTTCGTGTGCGGGCCTAGAGGTGCTCTGGTACAAGTGAATAGCACGCTCCAAATCCGCACCACGATCCTGGCAGTCCCTCTTGATTCGCCTAAGCACTCGCAAGTCGGAGTCAACGTCGATGAATATAGTAAGGTCAAGCATACTGCGGAGCTCCGGAATGCACATGATGAGGAGCCCCTCTACAATGATAATAGGCGACGGCTCCACATGACGGGCATCCTCTACCCGTGCGTGATCGGCAAAGTTGTACGAGGGCACGTCGACAGGGTGTCCTTCCCTGAGCGTTTTTAGATGCTCGACGAGCAAGTGAGTATCGAGCGCATCAGGGCTGTCGAAATCGTAAACCTCGGCTTCTTCGCGCGTCATGCTCGGGAGATGTTTGTAGTAATCATCGTGCGAGAGCGAAACGGCAAGCGGACCTAGCCGCTTGCTTAGTCGTTTAGCAAATTCCGATTTCCCGGATCCGCTTCCACCTGTAATACCGACAATTAAGGTGCCGGATCGAGCCTGCCCGTTTTCTAGTTTTCTGCTATCGGTAAGTCCACGCTCAGGTATGATCATATGACTCCCTCGGTTTTCATCCACGATTCGAGTTCATAACGTAAGCTCACTTGCTCAGCAGTATGCCCCATTACTCTTGGATTCAGCCTATTAGAAATATATTTTTACCAAGAAGTGCGGTCTTGTGTTTACTACCAGCCAAAGACACACCTTTGATTGCTTTGTGGTCTCGAATTTCGCGGAGGGAGTAATCGCTTATAATAGATGGGTTAAAGCACCACATAATCGCACTACAAAGGAACCAACAACGTGGCAAGCAAATCATCAGCAAAGAAGCCAACTGCGCGAAAACCGCCAAGCTCGCAAGGCGCTGCGAGGAAGAAGGCCGCGTCGCCCTCGCAGAAGGCGAGAGCCTCTCAGCCTACCAAGCCGCAACCTGCTCGCGATCCCATAATAACCGATACAGCCCATCGCAATATAAGCGCAATTGTCTGCGCTGTAGCCGCTTTGGCGCTTATCCTGATTGTCGCATGGCCCACCAACGCCGTCGTAACATCGTTCCTTTCGCTTGCCTTGCGCATGGTTTTCGGCATCGGGGCATACCTGCTACCGATACTCCTAGTCATAGTCGCTGCTACTTTTGTTGCCAAATTCGAAAACGAACGCATGCCTACACGCATCGTCTTGGGGCTCTGCATCATCTTTTTCGGGTTACTCGTGCTCGTAGCGCTGTTTACACCTGGCGCCCTTGACTCGCAGGGCGTAACCGGCGAACTTCTTTCCGATAAACAGGTAATATATCGTGGAGGCTATCTTGGTGCGGGTCCTGCGTGGGTTGGGCTCACTTGCCTGGGCCTTCCCGTGTCGGTTGTGCTGGCGATAGGAATCATGGCTATCGGCTTTGCCATCATCGGATTCTCGGTCCGAAAGCTTTTCGAAATTGTCGAGGCCAAACGGCGCCTTGCCGAAGATCGCGAAGAGCAGGAGCTCGGTGTTTTGCCCGATACTGGATACGTTCCCGCAATGCCGGCGCGCATGAAACATTCGCCTGTCGTCGATGGTTCAGCAAAGACCCTACTGATTGGTGAAGACGAAATTGCTGCTCCACGTGGTACGAAGACATCGCGTCTCGATAATCAGGTTACAGGGCAGCGCTCCACGCCGAATGGAGGCAAAGCGCAATCGCGATCGTTGACCCGCAAACTCGGGTCGCAGGAGCTAGATCCTGAGCAACAAAAACTGACGAAGGCCACAGCCGCGACGACAACGGCAAAAGCTGCAGAGCCTGCAATCGAATCCGTTGCGTCTGATTCGTCGTTTATACTTCCGAGCAGAGATCTTCTGAAAACGAGTCGTGAGAAGAAGCGCTCGAAGGCCGCTGAGAACGAGCTTGCCGAAACCGCTGCGCGACTGCAGCAGACCATGGAAGATTTCGGAATCATGGCCACTGTTGTAGATTGGATTGCCGGCCCTACAGTTACATTGTTCGAAGTTGACCTGCCTCCTGGCGTGCGCGTGAGCCGCCTTACGGCGTTAAACGACGATATAGCCTTGGCACTTGCCGCTCCCGGCGTTCGCATCTTCGCGCCGATTCCTGGTACGCATTACGTTGGCATCGAGGTGCCGAACGCTACGCGCGAGACCGTTCTTTTAGGCGATATCCTAAAAGAAATACAGGGCGGGCCTCTTCAGGTTGCTATCGGCAAAGACGTCGAGGGAAATGCCATTACCGAGGACCTTGCGAAGATGCCCCACTTGCTCATCGGCGGCACGACCGGTTCGGGCAAATCAGTAGGCATCAATGCCATGATAATGTCGATCCTCATGCGCGCGACGCCTTCACAAGTTCGTTTCATCATGATTGACCCCAAACGCGTCGAGTTCGCACCGTACGACGGCATTCCGCATCTGTACGTGCCCGTTGTAACCGAGCCCAAGGAAGCTGCGAGCGCGCTTTCTTGGGGCGTTGCCGAAATGGAGCTGAGGCTCAAGACGTTCCAGGCTGTAGGTGTTCGAAACATCGGTTCTTACAACCAGCTCGTTGCTTCGGGGAAATTACGCGATATGATCGATGACGGCGCGCTGGCTTCTAACAAGATTCCGCAATCGCATCAGCAATTCATCGACGCTTCAATGCCTTACATCGTCATCGTAATCGATGAGCTCGCTGACTTGATGATGAATGTCGGCAAAGAGGTTGAGTTTTCAATCAGCCGAATTGCGCAACTTGCCCGTGCGGCTGGCATTCATCTGATTGTGGCGACGCAGCGACCGTCAGCCAATGTCGTGACGGGGCTCATTAAGGCCAATATCACGACGCGAATTGCCTACAACGTCGCCTCGGGCCTTGATAGCCGCGTCATCCTCGACACGTCTGGCGCCGAAAGCCTCATCGGATTAGGTGACCTCCTGCTCTCGAAACCCGAGCTCGGTAAGCCTCTTCGCGTGCAGGGGTGCTTCACGTCCGACGAGGAAATCGAGGCTGTCGTCCAAGCGGTCAAGTCGCAGGGCGAACCCGAGTATCATTCCGAAATCCTAAAGACCAACCTCATATCGCTCGGCGATACGATGCCCGATGGTTCGGGTGGCTCGGGAGGCGGGGGAGACGACCCACTCATCTGGGAAGCCGCGGAAATCGTCGTTGCAAGTGGGCTCGGCTCCACATCAAACATACAACGCAAGCTCAAGGTGGGTTATTCGCGCGCTGGCCGTATAATGGACATGCTTGAGGAAAAAGGAGTCGTGGGGCCGCCGAACGGAAGCAAGCCCCGCGATGTGCTCGTCGATGCCATGGAGCTCGAAACCCTGAAGGCGTTCGAGCAAGCCGACGAATAGATTTGACATTAGGAGGGCGAAGTGGCTCAAACAACTTCTGGGAAAGTGCTTCGCGAAGCACGCGAGCGGAAGGGCTACGACCTGAACACCGTAGCGCGCCGTCTGCGCATACGACCCGATATTCTACGTGCGATCGAAGCTGGCGATTTCTCGGCTATGCCGCCGCGCGGATACACCCGCAACATGGTCAACGCCTATGCAAGACTGCTGGGGCTGAATCCGACAGAAATCGTCAACATGTATCTCGACGAGGCCTATGCCAACCAGGTAGAACGCGCTCGCGGTAGCGCCCCTTCGAGTGGCTTCAACATGGAGCGTGAATCCCGCCGTTCGCGTTCGCGCGCAGCTCAGACGCTTTCGACTAACCGTAGCTACGAATCGGACCGCATATCGACTATCCGAAGTGGGGTCACGTCGGCAACGCGCGTGCTCTATGATGACGGTACCCGTTTTGCTCGCGACGATTACGGCGTAACGCGCGAGCGGACCCCACGCGAGGGCAAGTCTGACCGCGACTTTTTGAGTCATCATTCGGGCTACGACACTTCCAACTTCAGTTTCCTCGATGAGCAGGCTTCGGGCCGCCAGCAGGGTAGGAGCGTGTATGCAGGGCAAACGCCAAACTCGTGGCCCGCTTCGCGCGTCCCTGGTTTTCTGCAGAACATCCTGCACTCACGTATCGCCCTGATCATCGCGGGCGTAATACTACTAATTATTATCGTCGCCATAGCGTTCGCCGTATTCGGCGGTCATGGTGACCAAAAGCAGGACGATGTGGCTCAGCTTCCGGTTTCCGGCGTTGCCGACACGACTGGGGACAGTTCGAGCGCCGCGGCCTCGTCTGCTGCCGTCGAGCTGGCGCCTACAAGCGCGCGGGTCATATACTCTGTTCCTTCTGGCAAAGAATGCTACGTCGAGACTTACCTGGATGGCCAAATGACGCCCGAAATGCTCACTGGCCCCGTCGAGAGAAGCGTTGATGTTACCGGCGTTTGGGTCATCACGACGTATAGCCCCGAGACGCTGAACCTGACCGTAGACGGCACGGCCGTGACGATGAAGGTCGATCAGCAGTACAACTCTATGTATGCGTACACGGTCGATTTCCCATCCATCCTGCAGAAATGGAATGCCGAGCACGGCATAAGCGGAGCTGCTGCGCGCACGACCACGACCACGACTCAAACCTCGGCTGCAAGCGCAAGCGCCAACAGCGCAAACTCAACTTCGGTCAGTACGCAATCGAATCAGCAGAGTTACGAGCAGTCAGTTAATTACGACGAATCGCTTATGACAGACGCGGATCGTCAGGCTAACGAAGCAGCACTTGAAGAAGAGCAGCAGACCGAGGAAGAGGCTCCCGCCGAAGAGGAATACTACGAAGAGCCTGTCTACACCGAAGAGTACGCCGGCGATTACACCGAGGACGACGGCGGTTATGTCGAAGAAACGCAGGATAGTACGCAATAGAGGTGCATTCAGCACTTTTATCTGAGGCCAAGGAGGAACTATGGCTAAGGAATCTTCATTTGACGTTGTGTCGACCATCGAGATGCAGGAAGTTGACAATGCTTTTCAGCAGGCGAAGAAGGAACTATCGCAGCGTTACGATCTAAAGGACTCGGGAGCGCAGATTTCGCTCGACAAAGCGGGAAAGACCATGACAATCAAGGCCCCGAGCGATTTTGTCGCCGGGCAAGTAGTAGATATCATAGGCTCAAAGCTTGTAAAGCGCGGTATCGACCTCGCTGCGGTCAAATGGGGCGCCTCGCAACCTGCTGCAGGGCAATCTGTTGTTAAAACGGCTACGATCGTTGAAGGCATCGACAAAGACACAGCTGGCAAGATCAACAAAGACATTAAAGCGCTAAAGCTCAAGGTCAAGGTTCAAATCGAAGGCGATCACCTTCGCGTAAGCTCTGCATCCCGCGATACGCTGCAAGAGGTCATAGGCTTTCTGAAGGGCCAGGACTACGGCCAGCCGCTCCAGTACGTTAATTACCGATAGGGCGGGTATGACTTCGCAGAAGACGAGCCCCATAGCAACTGTAGCCTTCGTCACAATGGGCTGCGCCAAGAACGAGGTCGATAGCGACCATATGGCCACGCGGCTAGCGGCGAACGGTTACGAAATAGAGGAAGACCCCGAGTCGGCTGATGCGGTAGTGGTTAACACCTGCTCGTTTATTCAGGCGGCAACCGAAGAGAGCATCGAGGCCATACTCGAGGTAGCAGATTTCGATTCTGTAGCAAGCGGGCGCGCAAAGCTCATCGTTGCCGGGTGCATGCCAGCACGATATGGCGATGCCCTGGCAGAAGAGCTGCCTGAAGTCTCGAGTTTCGTGGCATGCGGCGCCGAGAAGGACATCGTGGCCACGCTTGATGACCTATTCGGCATCGAGCGACTTGTCGGGTCGGGAACCGAGCTCGTTACAGGCCTCACCGCAGGACGCGTCTCGGCGTACGTGAAAATCTCAGACGGTTGCGACAGGTTCTGCGCTTATTGCACTATCCCGTACATCCGCGGCCGTTACCATTCCTATGCTCTCGATGACATCAGGCTCGAAGTCGAACGCGTCGTGAGCGAAGGAGCGCACGAAATCGTCCTAATAGCCCAAGATACCGGTCGCTGGGGCGCGGACTTCGAAGAACCTTCGAACCTTGCTGCGTTGCTAGCCAACCTCGCGGAAGATTGGCCTGACGTTTGGTTCAGGGTTATGTACATACAGCCCGAAGGGGTCACCGACGAGCTGATAGATACGGTCAGCACCCACGAAAACATCTGCAATTATTTCGACATACCGTTTCAACACGCGAATCAGCGCATATTGAAGAGCATGAATCGAAAAGGATCTTCAGACGAGTATCGGGCACTTATCGACCGCATCCGCGCGCGGATTCCCAATGCAACGCTTCGCACCACCCTCATTGCCGGATATCCAGGTGAAACCGAAGAGGATTTCGAGGAGCTTTGCGATTTCGTAGAAGAAAGCGAGCTCGATTACATAGGCGTTTTCGCTTATTCTCGTGAAGAGGGTACGCGAGCTTATTCGCTCGAAGGACAGCTCGACGATGATGAGAAGGCTTCTCGCGCGCAGACGCTGCGGGATCTTGCGGATGCCGTATGCGCCCCGCGGATTCAAGCGAGAATCGGCACATCGATGGACGTGCTTGTCTGCGGTTGCGAGGAAGATGGCCAGCTATACGGTCGGGCCATGTGCCAAGCGCCCGATGTCGATGGCGTCACCTATATACCATACGGCAAACCAGGTGACATCGTAACAGTAACCATAAGTGACGTTTTGCTCTACGAGATGGAAGGCTCGGTCGAACCGTGAGCACGGACCCAACCAACGAAGCCAAGCGACCAGAGATCGCCACGCCTTCAAATGCTATAACGATAACGAGAATCCTACTCGTTCCCGTATTCGTTGCGGCTCTTCTAGCGCCATGGCCCGAATGGTTCGGGTTTGGACTCGGCTTCAGCAATGACTGGAAGTCTATAATCGCCGCTAGCATTTTCGTGGTCATTTCCGGAACCGATTGGCTCGATGGATACCTTGCGCGCAGTCGAAACGAGATTACCGATTTCGGGAAGTTCATGGATCCTCTTGCAGATAAGATTCTCGTCGCGGCTGCGCTCATATGCCTCGTGGAGCTTGGCGATCTTCCCACATGGGTCGTGCTTATTATCCTAGCTCGAGAATTTATCGTCTCTGGCGTCAGAATGATGGCGGCGTCAAAGGGCGTTGTAATCGCTGCGAGCATGGTCGGAAAATTCAAAACGGTATTCCAGATGATTGCCATCGTTCTGTTCGCGCTCAAACGCTCGTACATGGTTGGCACGCTTGGTGAAGCCTTCAGCGACTTCATGTGGGATATCAGCTGGATAGTAATGTTGATTGCGCTGGCCCTGACCATCGCCTCGATGGTGGACTACCTAGTAAAATCGCGCGAGGTCATCGGTCTTGGTTCATCCTCGCTTTCGATGGTGGCAATCGAAGAAGCCGAGGCCAACGATATCGAGCTGACCGAACTCATTTCGTCCCGTGCACACGAAGCGGTTGCGCTCGGTAAGAAGTCGGGAAAAACCCTTGCAACAGCCGAGAGCCTGACAGGCGGCCTCATAGGATCCGCACTCACATCGGTACCCGGAAGCTCTGCAGTCTATAGGGGTGGCGTCGTAAGCTACGTCAACGATATAAAGATGCAAGCTTTGGGCGTCAGTTCTGAGGACCTCGAACGTTCTGGCGCCGTGAGCGAACCCGTGGCTCTCGCCATGGCTCAAGGCGCACGCGAGCGAATGGGCGCGGATATGGCCGTTTCTGTTACGGGGCTAGCAGGGCCAGACGGCGACGAATACGGCAACCCTGTCGGTACGGTGTGGATTGGTTTTTCCACCTCTGAGCGCACTGTGGCCCGATGCGATCATTTCGAAGGCGACAGAAGCTCAATCAGGATGAAGACCGTTGCCGCCGCACTTGCGGAATTTATTGCAGAGTTAAGCGATGAAGGCAAGTAACTTTCTGCGCAAGGTTTATGCAACCATGAGCAGTTATTCGGGGAATATATTCAGCGGGTTCGGGAAATATATTTCCTGTTTGAGTGGTGAATGACGTCAGTCTTCTCGGTAAGTTTGCTTGCCTATGATTTCCAGATATAAGGCGAACAGATATTGACAACAAACATCTGTTCGTTATACTTTTAGCGAAATCGAAAGAATCGAGGAACAATGACCCAAGACAAAGCCCAATCCCTCAAGCTCACCACCGATCAGATTGAATCGAAATTTGGCGCCGGCGCCATTATGAAATTCGGCGACAGCGGCAAGAACCTAATTGTGGACGCCATTCCCACCGGATCCCTTCCGCTCGATGCTGCGCTCGGCATCGGAGGCGTCCCTCGCGGCCGTATCATCGAGATCTACGGTCCCGAATCAAGCGGCAAGACGACGCTTGCCCTACAAATACTCGCAGAAGCGCAGGCTCTCGGCGGCATCGTTGCTTTTATCGATGCCGAACATGCCCTCGATCCCGTCTACGCTGCACGCCTCGGCGTTGATATCGACGAGGTGCTTATCTCGCAGCCCGATACCGGTGAGCAGGCGCTCGAAATCTGCGACATGCTCGTTCGCTCGGGTGCAATCGACGCTATCGTCATCGACTCCGTTGCCGCACTCGTCCCCCGAGCCGAAATCGAGGGCGAAATCGGCGATACCACGGTGGGCCTGCAAGCGCGGCTCATGTCCCAAGCGCTTCGCAAACTCGCAGGTTCCTTATCAAAATCCAATACGACCTGCATTTTCATCAATCAGCTTCGCGAGAAGATCGGCATCATGTTCGGTAACCCCGAAACGACGACAGGCGGTCGCGCGCTCAAGTTCTTCTCGAGCGTACGTATCGATATTCGCCGTATCGATTCAATCAAAGCCAACGGCGAGGTTGTGGGCAACCGCGTGCGCGCCAAAGTGGTCAAAAACAAGGTGGCTCCGCCGTTTAGGCAGGCCGAGTTCGATCTTATGTACGGCAAGGGAATATCCAAGGAAGGCTGCATTATCGATATGGCAGTAGAGGCGGGCGTAGCAAAGAAGAGCGGCGCCTGGTACACCTACGGCGAAGAGCGGCTCGGCCAAGGGCGCGAGGCCGCCAAGCAAACGCTGGCCGACAACCCCGATATGCGCGACGAACTCGAGCGCAAAGTGCGCGAGCATTACGACATCCCCATCATTACCCGCACACCCGAAGAGGCGAGCGAGGTAATGCCGGTCGAGAAGCCGGCCAAGAAACGATAATATGTCCTCCGAAGACACCCTTAATCTCCTGCGCGGCAAAATTGACGAAATTATGGCTGAAAAGCCACTGGAAGGGCGGGATTCGTATCTGGAGCCCGCCCATTCCTCGGCACGCAGCTTTGAACCATTGCTCGAGGACGGCGATTTCGAAGCCAAATTATCAACAGCCAGTTCTTATGTTCGTCCAGGCAAGAAGAAAGCACGAAATCGAACGGGCGATTCTGGAGAATTCGAAGATACACCGCAAAAGGCATTCAGCAAAATTACGGCGATCTTAAACGTAGCCGACAAGTCAGAGCATGCTTTGCGCACACGTCTCTTAAAATCAGGCTTCGGTCAAGAATCAGTAGACGAAGCGGTCGAAAGAGCAAAATCATACGGATTTATAGACGATCTACGATTTGCTGACCTGCTAATACGGAGCCGGCTTTCACAAGGGAAGGGAAGTGCCGGCATAGAACGAGAGCTCAAAGAGCATCGTATCGACCCCGAAACCGTTCCAGGATGGCCCTACGAATACGGAATCGAGCAAGATGCCGAAGTTGAACGGGCGATTGATTTCCTTCGTAAGAAACCGCCAAAATCAAAGAACCCTCGGGACGGTGCGTACCGCAAGCTCATGCAAAAAGGCTTTCCGTCATCTGTTTCTTCGAGCGCTGCGCGCATCTGGGCAGAATCTGACTGGGCATAAGCTGTCAGGCTAGCGTTTATGGGCAGGAAATCGAAGGGGGAGGTAGCCTCATCGGACCCGCTCATTTTATGTCGAAAGTAACGAAGGGTCGCATTTGGCTAACACATGTTCTATTATGAAACCTTGTATGAGAATACGAACCCGCAAGGGTGTGTTTATATAGAGTGCAAACCGAATATCGACACCGCTCCTTAGAGCCATATTCTCATGCCATGACGTAATGTCATGGCTTTTTAGTATGAGCAAACAAGCAAGAAAGGGGTCCCGATGCCAGAAATCGTATTCGCGATAATCGGAGCAGTAATCGGCATCGCCCTCGGTTTCGTCATCGCACGTTACCTGGCGAACGGCGCCATAAAGGGCCGTGAGCAAGAGGCCGAGAACATCGTCAACGATGCAAAGCGCAAAGCTGAAACGATAAAGCGAGAGGCAGAAGTCGAAGCCAAGGACGAGGCTCTAAAACTCCGCGCCGAGATCGAATCTGAGCGTAAAGAACGCCAGAAGGCTGTTCGCGACGCCGAGCATCGCGTCCAGCAGCGCGAGGAATCTCTCGATCGCCGCACCGATTCGCTCGACCAACGCGAGCATCAAATTTCGTCTCTTCAAGGGCAGCTCGAGCGTCGTCAGCGCGACTTGGATGCAGCCGAAAACAAGGCAAACGAGCGCTTGGAGGCAATTGCCGGAATGACACCAGAGCAAGCCAAGGCTGAGCTGCTCGATACACTCAAGGACGAAGTTGCGCACGAGAGCGCTGCCATCATCCGCGATTCTGAGGCTCGCACGCGTGCTGAAGCCGACAAGACCGCTCGCTCGATTTTGAGCCAGGCAATGCAGCGCATAGCTTCGGAGCACACAATCGAAAACACCGTTTCGACCATCCAGATTCCTTCTGATGACCTGAAGGGCCGTATTATCGGCCGCGAGGGCCGCAATATCCGCTCGTTCGAGCAGATTACCGGCACCAACCTCATCATCGACGATACGCCTGAATCCGTTACTATTTCATGTTTCGACCCAGTCCGTCGCGAAATCGGCCGCGTCACCATGGAGAACCTTATCTCAGATGGGCGCATTCACCCGGCGCGCATCGAGGAAATGTTCCAAAAGGCCGAGAAGCTCGTAAACCAGCGTGTGCAAGAAGCCGGAGAGCAGGCAACGTTCGATACTGGCATTCACGACATCCACCCCGAACTCGTGCATACGCTCGGTCGTTTGCGTTACCGTACTTCTTATGGCCAAAACGTCCTCAATCATTCACTAGAAGTAGCCTATTTGTGCGGAATCATGGCAAGCGAGCTAGGGCTCGATCCTGTACCCGCCAAGCGCGCTGGTCTGCTGCACGACATCGGTAAAGCCATCGATCGCGAAGTCGAGGGCAATCATGCCGTTATCGGCGCCGATCTAGCCCGACGTTTCGGCGAGAAGGATTCGATCGTCCACGCTATCGAGGCACACCACAATGATGTCGAACCCAACAGTGTGCTCGACGTGCTCGTACAGGCTGCTGACGCCGTATCGGCTGCACGTCCCGGTGCGCGCAAAGAAACCCTCGATGCCTACATCAAGCGTCTCGAGAAACTCGAGGAGATCGCCATGTCTTACGAAGGCGTCGAGCGCACATACGCCATTCAAGCTGGTCGCGAAGTCCGCGTCATGGTCGAGCCCGAGAAGGTCGACGAAGCGCG
The DNA here is from genome assembly GCA_002371495.1 of Eggerthellaceae bacterium UBA3686. Classification (GTDB taxonomy): domain Bacteria; phylum Actinomycetota; class Coriobacteriia; order Coriobacteriales; family Eggerthellaceae; genus UBA9715. The sequence continues at coordinate 64,945 of DFIX01000003.1, read as the reverse complement.
TACCGTGGTTCTGGCACATGACATCGCAAATCGCATCGAGAACGAATTGCAATACCCAGGTCAGGTCAAAGTCGTCGTTATTCGCGAGAGCCGCGCCATCGGCATCGCTAAATAGCGTAAGCGGCGTGCGGGGTAGAGCCGATGCGGCCTTTTCGCAAAGATGATAATCACACGGCTTCACTGCACGATTTCGTAAAGAGCGTAAATGGTACGAGCCATCTTCGAATCGAACACGATTTCGGAGATGGCTTCGTTCGTCTTCAGACCTCAGAAGCCGAAAGGCGCCAAGCGGCGCAGGATATCCAATGCAGCGAGAACATCGTTCTTGAACTCCTTCGCAATTCGCGCGACGCTCATGCCAAGAACATTTACGTGGCAATGTCGCGCGACGGATCCAAGAGACACCTGACTGTCATTGACGACGGTGACGGTATCCCAAAGAACATGCATGGCCTCGTTTTCGAGCCCCGCGTGACATCTAAGCTCGACTCATCGCACATGGATGCATGGGGTTTACACGGGCGCGGTATGGCTCTGTATTCGATTTCGGTCAATTCGGAATATGCGGCTGTTACCGCATCGGATGTTAACCGGGGAACGTCGATTCGCGTAAGGACCGATGTCGGCGTGCTTCCCGAGCGCACCGATCAATCAAGCTTCCCAACATTCGAGCTGACTGAAAAGGGCAAAGTCAACGTCCGCGGGCCGCGAAACATTTTAAGGACAGCGTGCGAATTCGCTATCGACTCGCGTTCGTGCTGTGCAATTTACATCGGCTCACCTGCCGAAGTTTGCGCGACGCTCTACGCTTACGGAACCGAGACCCTTTCGACGATCGAGCGCATTTTCTGTGACGACATAGAGTCGCTTCCACTCATAAAGCGCCTTGCTACATGCGCAGACCCCGAATCACTGCAGCAAATGGCTGCGCTCATGGGCCTCGACATGTCAACGCGAACGGCACGCAGGATCATCGACGGCGAAGTGAACGAACTCGACCCAGTGCTCGACCGCATATCAATAGAGCCTTCCGCTCAGGGCAAGGCATCCAAGAAGAAAAAGAAGCCGGGCATTGATAATCGGGGACTCAAGCTTACGCCTCAGGACCGGCAAATGCTCGCAACATCTTTGGGACGCAGTTTCGAAGATATCGCGACGAAGTACTATCTTGATGCCAATGTGGACCCGAGCGTGCGCGTGACCCGCGATAAAATAATCGTTACGGTGCCAATAGTACATAAGCTCTAGTGGAAATGATTCTTTCGCGTTGAAACGCGCAATATTGTTGGCTAGAATAGGTATGTTGCGATAACGTTACACAGCATTCATAACGCACCAACAACGCTTGATCATTGCACTACGAACAGGGAACCATATGCAACCGAACGAACAATACTCGGGTCTTAGCTGCCTTAAGGTCTCGTCAAAGTCTTCCCCCGCATCGGTTGCCGGCGCCATTGCCGGCATGGTTAAGGACGGCGTTCCCGTCGAGATGCAAGCTGTAGGTGCAGGGGCTGTGAACCAAGCCATCAAGGCGATTGCGATTTCCCGTGGTTTCCTCTCGCCAGTTGGTATCGAAATCGCCTGCGTTCCCTCGTTTGCTGACATCATTATCGATGGAGAGTACCGGACTGCCATTCATTTTTCGATAAAGGCCCAGTATCTTCGCGGTACTGCCGACGCTGACTTCGATGTCTTCGGCTCTGGCGATGCCCAATAGGCTATCCTTGGCTCTAAGATTTTGCACAGTTAAGAATTCTCGAAAACCTTCTACAGGAGGTCGGTCATGACTCCTAGCAGTCCATCGTTCATGGACATTACGTTTCATGTGCAGACATTTGGCTGCCAGATGAACAAGCATGATTCAGAGCGTGTGGTCGGCATGCTCGAAAGCCTGGGCGCTATCGACGTGCCGACCATCGAAGAAGCCGACATCGTTGTTTTCATGACGTGCTGCGTTCGCGAGGCTGCCGATATCCGCCTGATCGGGCAAGTGCAGACCATGAAGAACATCCCGTTGCGCAAAAGCTCACCGCTTAAGAAACGACTCATCGCCGTTGGCGGCTGCATAGGCCAGCGAGATGGCGACCAGCTTTTTCAACAGCTTCCGCATCTTGACGTCGTATTCGGGACGAACAACCTCGCATCGCTGCCGAGCCTGCTTGCAGAAGTCCTTGAAAGCGGTGGGCATCGTGCCGAGACGCTTGAGGATTCTAAAGTGTTTCCGACTGAGCTCCCCACGACACGCGAGCACGCCTGGGCTGCATGGCTTCCCATCACTATTGGATGCAACAACTTCTGCACGTATTGCATAGTCCCCTATGTACGCGGCCGCGAAAAATCTCGGCCTTTGGAAGATGTCGTTTCTGAAGCAGAGCGTTACGTAGCTGCCGGCGTCAAGGAAATAACGCTACTCGGGCAAAACGTCAACTCCTACGGACGCGACCTTTACGGTAAACCGCGCTTTGCTGACATCCTCGACGCTATCGATAGGACCGGAGTCGAAAGGTTGCGATTCGCCACAAGTCATCCAAAGGATCTCACAGACGAGGTAATCGGCAAATTCGCGACGCTGCGGTCGCTCATGCCGGCGCTTCATCTGCCAGCGCAATCGGGCTCGAACCGAATCCTTTCAGATATGCACCGCTCATACACTGTCGAGCACTACCGTGGCCTGATCGAAAAGCTCAGGGACGCATGCCCCGGTATTGCTCTTTCGACCGACATCATCGTCGGCTTCCCTGGTGAAACTGAAGAAGACTTCGAGGCTACGTATAAGCTCATCGACGAAGTTGGCTATCATCAGGTGTTCACCTTCATATATTCTAAGCGCGAAGGAACTCCTGCGGCCAAGATGATCGACAACACCCCACGCGAAGTCATACAGAAGCGCTTTGACCGCTTGGTCGATGTCGTTCAGGCACGTGCCTTCGAAGCAAACCAGAGCGATCTTGGCGCAACGGTTCCTGTTCTTGTTGAGGGCGTTTCTAAGCGCGACACGAGCCTCATTTCGGGCAAGAGCCCCAAAAACCAGACCGTACATGCTCCGCTCCCAGATGGTGCCTGCATCGAAGAGCTTGCCGGTTCCATAGTGCGCGTGCGCATCGAGGAAGCTAAGACGTGGTACCTGCGCGGAACCGTGATATAGGGTAGGGAAAGTCGGCGATGATCGCATTCGACCCCGTCATCTGTGTCGTAGGGCCCACTGCATCGGGTAAGACGAGTATTGCCCAGAACATTGCGCTCGAGCTTAACGGGGAAGTGGTCAGTGCCGACAGCATGCAGGTATATCGCGGCATGGATATCGGTACGGGCAAGCTACCGCAAAACGAAATGCTCGTCGCCCATCATTGCCTTGACTTGGTAACACCGGGCGAGCCCTATTCGGCAGCCCTGTTCCAACATGATGCCCGAACAAGCTTCGACGATATCTTGAATCGCGGAAAGAGGGCTGTGCTGTGCGGTGGTACGGGATTCTACGTTAGGGCAGCCATCGATGACTATGATTTTCCCAAGGGCGAACAGGTTGGCAACAGCGTGCGGGATCATTATGCGCGTATGGCAGACGAAAAAGGAATTGATGCGCTCTGGGAGGTCCTGGAAAAACGCGATCCCGAGAGTGCCCACATCATCCCCCGTAACGACGTTAAGCGCGTCATTAGGGCGTTCGAACTGCTCGAGGATGGTACGAGCTATGCGCGTCAGAAACAGAAGCTCGCCAGGATACCCCAGAAATACCCGGCCGTCTTCATCGGCTTGGCAATGGATACAGATTTGTTAAACGAGCGCATTAACCGACGGGTCGACCAGATGGTCGATGACGGGCTTGTCGCCGAGGTCAAAGGACTTCTGGACCAAGGCCTGCGCGAAGGCATAACCGCGCCCCAAGCTATAGGATATAAGGAAATCGTGGCCTACCTAGATGGTGCATGCACGCTCGAAGAGGCGCTCGATGCCGTGAAGCTTGCAACACGGCGCTATGCTAAAAGGCAGAGAACCTGGTTCAGAAAGGACAAGCGCATCCATTGGCTCGATGCTACGTTGCCTGCAAACGAGCTGCTTACGTGCGCCCTTGAATGCGTTAAAGCGCAGAGCGCGGATTCAATTTAAGGTATTATCAGTTCATGAACGATTTGCAGGAATACCGCGAAAGAGCTGTCATCGTCGGCATCGACTGGCCTGGTGCACCGTGGCCGGTCGAGTCATCTCTCGAGGAGCTCTCGCGGCTCATAGATACGGTAGGAGCCGAGGTCGTTGCCTCTACGACACAGAAGCTCGACGCGCCTAACGCTCGTACGTTCGTAGGTAGCGGCAAAGCCGCTGAGATAACCGAGCTTTGCCATGCGCACGCTGCCGATATGGTCATCTTCGATGATGAGCTAACACCATCACAGCAGTCAAATCTCGAGAAGATCGTAGGTAGGGATATTAAAGTTTTCGACCGGACGGCGCTGATTCTTGATATTTTTGCCCTGCATGCAACGACGCGCGAAGGCAGACTACAAGTAAGGCTCGCGCAGAACCAGTACCTGTACCCGCGTTTGCGCGGCATGTGGGCTCACCTTGCCTCGAACCGAATGGGCGGCGGGGTCGGCTCGCGTTTCGGCGAAGGCGAAAGCCAGCTCGAGGTCGATAGGCGCATGGTTCGAAAGCGCATATCGTCGATTAAACGCGAACTCGCACACCTCGACCAGATTCGCGCAGTACAACGTGAAGGTCGCTACAAGTCCTCCACGTTCAAGGTCGCACTGGCAGGCTACACCAACGCCGGCAAGTCAAGCCTCATCAATACACTCACTGGATCTGATGTGCTGAGCTACGACAAGCTCTTTGCAACGCTTGACGCGACGACGCGCAAGCTGAGGTTGCCCGAAGGGCGCGAGATTACGATTACCGATACGATAGGCTTCATAAAGAAGCTTCCGACGACGCTCATCGAATCGTTCAAGTCAACGCTTGACGAAATCAACGGCGCTGACCTTATCTTGCATGTTATCGACTGTTCGAGCGAAGAGGTTTCGTTCCAGATTCAAACGGTCGAAGACGTGCTTGGACAAATAGGCGCCGAGCGAATTGAGCGATTGACGGTATTCAACAAAGTCGACCTTATAGAATCGCCCGACAGAATCGAGCATTTGCGAAAATCGAACCCAACTGCGCTTTTCGTATCGGCTCATACTGGCGAGGGCATCGACGAACTCGTCGAACGCATCGCGCAGGTCGCTGCTTCGCATGGCAATTACTGCGACGTGGTCATACCGTACAGCAGGGGAGACCTCGTTGCTCTCGCGCACAAGCGATGCCATATCGTCCTTGAGGCACATGAAGAAGCGGGCACGCATCTGCGCCTTTTCGCGCCCGATGACTGTGCCCACTACTTCAGGGAATTTGAATAAGTCGATTACAATCTGCGAAAGACGGCAACGACCTTGCCGGCGATAGAGCAGTCCCGCGTGATAATCGGGTCCATCGAGGAGTTCTCGGGCTGAAGGCGAATGTAGTCACGCTCCTTGAAAAAGCGCTTTACTGTTGCGCCATCGTCGAGCAGGGCCACGACTATATCGCCGTTGTTCGCAACGGGCTGCTCTTTGACGACCACGTAGTCGCCGTCGTTGATGCCTGCCTCAATCATGGACTCACCGCGCACCGACAGCAGGAAAGACGGCGCATCGCCGACGATATCGGTCGGCAGGGTGATGGTATCGGTGATGTTCTCTTCGGCAAGAATCGGCTCGCCAGCCGCGACATTGCCGACGAGCGGCACGTCGACGACCTTGCTGAAAGTGGGGCGAATGACGTCTGCGACAACGTCGGGTTCGGGCTTGTGCCCAGCCGGAAGCGAAATGGAACGAGACTTTAGCGGATCGCGCACGATGTAGCCCTTTTGCTCAAGGGTCTTCAGATGTACGTGCACCGTCGAAGGGGAGGAAAGGCCGAGTTCTGCGCAAATCTCGCGGACCGTCGGACCATAGCCCTTTTCGTTTATGCAGCGCTCGATGCAGTCCATGACGGCTTTTTGCTTCTTCGTGAGTTTCTCGGCCATCGTTTTGCCTTTCTCGAACATTTGTCGGTATTTTTGTTGACAAGAACTTTTGTACGCCTTATTATACACACGAACAAAGGTTCTATGCAAGAGCAGGAGACAAAAATGAGCAACACAGCGACTTTCACCGTCGACGGGACCGCAGCCCTCAAGATGGATGCATCTTCCGCCGCACCAAAGACGGCGCATATCATCGCGTTTCCTCGCATCGCCGAAACCACAACGCCCGCCAATAGGCGCGAAGGCTTATCTACTAAGGTGAGACGAGCCTTTGAATCTTTGCACAATGCGGTACGGAGGGTGCTCGAGTCGAGCGAGATGTACTGCAGCCTAAAGTTTGAGGACTTTAGGGGGGTAGCTTACGGTGTCTTCTCTAAGGCGAACATCAAGACGCTTACTGTATTAAGCAGTATCGTCGCAGTACTCGCCATAGCTTTCGGCGCCTAATAAGCCTAATACGCCTAAGCTCCACCGATTGTCCATTACGGAATAAGCCCCTCCATCTTTCGGTTTATTACCAAGCAGGAGATGGAGGGGCTACTATATGCGCAATTCACCTATCTGCAGAACTATCTTACTCTCTTACTTTACATAACATATATTATCAGTCTTTTATATCAAAAGAAGCAATATGATTCATCTGGGCATTTAGTTTTCCCGACATTCGTGATGCATCTCGCCCTTCTAACTCTACTTAGGGCTGCAAGCATCGTCATGCGAGCCGCGAATGATGCGGCATCCATTGTCGCACCTCGCGGTTTACGATCCGATTCTGTATACATCCTGTCCTGAGCGCCATTTTTACGAGCGATCTTTTATGTCAATTATTAAGGCGCTCTCAGAGCCGATTTAAGCCCCGCAAATGCCCTCGGTCGACTACTTATACCTTGTTAGTTTGACTTCAATCAGCATGCGTAAATCATATTGGCGCGAATCCGGCTTCGGTGCAGCAAATCCTTGGCTTTAAGCCAATCTAGTCAAGAGTTACGCAGACTCGCATCTGATTCAGCTTGTTCGTATCGCTGCATGCAGTATCTGCATTGTATTCCGTTGCTGCAGTCATATGACTTTCAGAATGTACGCAATTACATACAGAGCTATTTCATAAATGTTCGAATACTGTCTTATCTATAAACTCAAAATACGAACATTTGTATCGACTCAAAATAAAACGTACATCTATTCGTTTATGCTCGAACTTTAATCTATACGGCGCTTTGCAAGCACAAGAACTATGAGCGCCGCTACCGCAACGGTCGGCAGAATCGCAAACAAGACTCCCGGCAGGTTATCGCCAGTTCTAGCAACCGTGCTGGCGTTCGCTTTCGTGCCGTTCTTCTCCCATTGCGCGTAGAGGGTAACATCCGCGTTGACTTTCACCGACGCCTTGTCGGCATAGGCGGTACCGCTGCCATCTTTGGCGGTGTTCCAACCCTTGAACGTGTAGCCTTCGCGTTTGAACTTGTTTTCGGGTAGTGTCAGGGTCGAGCCCTTCCGTGCACCTACCGAGTCCATGGTGCCGGTTCCGCCGTTAGCGTGGAAGGTCAACTTGCACGTCGTAACCGGCTGCGAGTTGGCTTTCCACTGGGCGTAGAGCGTCATGTTTGAATCGAGCTTCACCTTTTCCTTGTCATCGTAGGAATCGCCGCTACCGTTCTTTTCGGTGTTCCATCCATTGAACGTGTAACCAGATCGGGTGAACTTGTTAGCCGACAACGTAACCGTCGAGCCCTCATCACCACTAATGGAATCCATCGACCCCTTACCGCCGTTAGCTCTGAAAGCAATCGAGTACTGAACAGGATCTGCCTCCCATTGTGCGTAAAGAATTGCATCTGCGTCAAATTTCCAAGTGGCTCTATCGGCATAGGATTTACCGGATCCGTTCTTGGCGATATTCCATCCTGTAAACGTGTAGCCGTCTCGCTTAAACTTATTGGCGTCAAGCGCTTTTGATGTCCCCTCTTCTTCTACCATCGCATTCATAGAACCAGTACCGCCATTCGCGTTAAAGGTAACTCTATGAGTTACGACAGGCGTTGGCGCCGGGACGGCTTCCCATTGCGCATAGAGCGTTATATCGGAATCGAAAGTGCTCGCTTCTTTGTTTTTATAGTCTTTTCCTTTGCCTTCCGGGTCGGTGTTCCAACCTTTGAACCTGTAGCCATCGCGTGTAAACTCGTTGGCGGGTAGTTCTACCGTAGAACCGCTAATCGCTTTCTTTGGATTCATGGTTCCGGTTCCGTTGTTGGGATTGAAGGTTATCGTTATTTCCCATTGTGCATAGAGCTCTATGCTCCCATCAAGGGTCACAGCATCCCCTTCGCTATAGATAGAGCCCGTACCGTTCGCCTCAGTGTTCCACTCTTTGAACGAGTGATTAGCGAACGTGAATTTATTCTTGTCGAGGCTGGTCTGTTCGCCTTGATACACAGTTTGTGATTCGATCTTGTCCGTTCCATCATTACTATGGAACTTCACTTCGTGCAGGGTCCATGTGTAAGCAACGTCATACGTGGAAGTACTAGGATCGTAGTTACGATGCTTTGTCGATTTGCCATTCACTACTGTTTGAGCACCATCAACAAATCCATCGACAGGATCTTCTGCTCCAAAGGCTTTTGTCCATCTTACCGTATATGACTTATCGACTTTGAAGCTTCCACTTTGCTCAGTCGTGCTTCCGCTATCTCCATCGAACCACTTAACTTTAGTGTCATTGTCTGTAGTTGGATTAGCCTTGTCCCAAGTTATGTCAGCTTTTGCTTCGGTTTTGGGGTCATTACCTATTACCGGTGCCGTTACGGTGATGTCGATTTTGTTTGCCTTCTTGTCGCCGTCAGCAGCGTAGCTCGTATCCGCCGCGGCAAAAACCATGCTAAGCGATAGAACGAATAGAACCGCTAAAGAAACAACCTTGAACGCTAATTCCCTTCTGTGCAAAATCGATGACATGGCGCACTCCAATCGAACTCCAACAACCAACACTTTACGATGGGTTTCGAACACCATAATGAATCATATCAGTCTTGCAGTAGGGTTGCACGAGATGTAGCGCTCAATGAGCCTTTTAGCCCCATGTCGATGAAGCGCCAGATGCAGCAGACTGTCCACCCCCGAAGAGCGATCCTATGTCACCCGTTTGCATGGTGCCCATAACGATTGGATACAAGTAAACGAGCGCCGCGATGTTAACGACCAAAGCCGAAGCGCTAATGATGATTGCGATGATACCCGACCTGGTAAGCGCCGCTTTTACGAGAGGCTGATCGTTACGCGCCGATGCAAGGCCGCGGAGTTTCAAAAAGCCAGACACAGCGAACCCCAGAGCAACCGAGCTCAAAAGAACACCGCCGATGAAAAGCGAAATAATAGCGCATATATTAGATATGCCGATGTTCTTTCGCGCACGCTCGAAAAGCGCTGCCTCATCTGCCGAAAGCGCCACCTGGGCGCGGCCCACGTACCCGACGCGTGGAAGTTCGTTTTGGGGCGAACCATTGTATTCGAGAGTATTGTTAGGGGTTTCGGGCTCGGGATTACCTTCGTAATTCAGCGGCGGCGTAGGTCTATCCTGGTTTTCGCTACTGGGCTTGTTCGGCTTTTCTTCGGGCATAACGGTAGCCTTTCCTAAGCGCTGACGCCGCTGCTCCCGAAACCGCCGGCACCGCGCTCCGTTTGATCGAGCTCGTCGACTTCGGTAAGCTCGACCGTCGGCACCTCCAATATGACGAGCTGAGCGATGCGATCGCCTCTCTTAACTTCAAAGGTGTTCTGCGGATCGAGGTTGATCAGGATTACCTTTATCTCGCCTCGATAATTGCTGTCGATGAGCCCTGGTGCATTCACGATGGAAATTCCGTGCTTTGCAGCCAGTCCGCTCCTTGGCAAAACGAAGCCTCCGAACCCTTTGGGAATGGCAACCGCAATTCCGCAAGGTACGGCAAAGCGCTCGAACGGCTTCAGAGCCACGTCCACGGCCGAACGCAAATCCAACCCAGCGTCCCCCGGATACGCATATGCAGGAACCTCGAGTTCTCCGTCGAGGTTCTTTATGGGCATTTTAATCAGAGCCATGTTAGCGAAGCTCCTCGAGGGCGGATGCGAATTCCTCGATGTTCTGGAAATCTTTGTACACGCTCGCAAAGCGCACATACGCCACGTCGTCGAGCTTCTCGAGGCGCTCGAGAACTTTCGTTCCGAGGTCCTTAGAGGTAATCTCATTGCGCGGAGCAGCGCGCAAATCTGACTCGATGCTGTCGATGAGGCTTGTGATCTGGTCTGGCGTGATAGGACGCTTGGCGCAGGCAACGGTAACGCCGCGCATCAGCTTGTTGCGGTCATACGTCTCGGAAGAGCCATCGGACTTCGTTACGAGCAAAGGCGTATCGCCAAGGCGCTCGTAAGTAGTAAAGCGATGTTTGCAGCTCAGGCATTCGCGACGGCGACGGATGGTGGCACCGTCATCGGACGGTCTTGAATCAACTACCTTCGATTCAGGATAATCGCAAGATGGGCAGCGCATGATACTCCTTCGTTTAAACTACGTTGCGCTAAGAATACCACTTATCTTGCGATTTTTTGCGAGCTCAGCCACAAGATACGCGTTTTTTAGCTGAGGTTGTACAATGGTCTGTATGAAAAACTCGTTCTCACGCTTTACGCCGCAAATGGCACTCAACCTTGCAGCCCCCCACACCTGGCCAGCTGCCATCATGCCCACGCTCGTCGCCATTGGAGCCGCTGCATCGGAATCGCCGCTTTCGATCACCATGTGCTGCTCGCTGCTGGCCATCGTCATACTTATGCAGTCGGCCGTGAACACCTTCAACGACTACTACGATTACGTGAAGGGAACCGATTCCGAAGATGCTTACGTCGACGAGGATGATGCTGTCCTCGTATACAACAACGTTAATCCGAAGTCAGCGCTAAGGCTGGCAATCGGATACTTGGCGGCGGCATTCATTCTGGGCATTTACGCTATCGTGCGGGCAGGTTACGTGCCGCTCGCAATTGCGCTCGTCGGTGCTCTGTTCGTCGTGTTGTACTCGGCAGGAAAATCTCCCATTTCGTACTTGCCGCTTGGCGAGGCAGTAAGCGGAATTGTCATGGGCGGCCTCATTCCCCTGGCGGTATTTCAAGTGATAACCGGCATTCTCGATTTCAGGATGCTGCTCATAGCTGTTCCAACGATTATCGGCGTGGGCCTGATCATGCTCACGAACAACACCTGCGATATCGAGCGCGATATCCCCGCAGGTCGCAGAACGCTTCCGGTTGTTTTGGGAAGAGATCGCTCCCGTTCTCTTTACCATGCGCTACTCGTTGTCTGGATGCTCTTCATCTTAATCAACACGGGAATCTGGTTTAGATCTGGCTTGATCGTCATGCCGTTTATGCTACTTGCATCCTACCCCATCATTCGCGCCCTTTGGCAAAACCCGCTCACTGCCGAGCGGCGCCAGCAGGCAATGCCCCAGGCGCTGAGCGTGAACGTTGTGCTTGGAGCGTTCTATGCAGCCGCCCTTCTTGCGCCTGCAACCGTGACCCTCGTCCTATAGCAAATACACCACCCGAGCCGATTCACAGGGCCATTCAGCTACTCGTTCGCGCTAACCCGTACGATGAGGCTATAACTAGTGCCATTGGATTTGGACTTTGTCCGGGAAAAGCTCGGCTATGTGCCCGAGGTCGAATTCCGCAAGGATCTGATCTGGGGTGTAAGCTCCATCCTCCGGAACGAGCCCGGCGATATATGCGATGTGCCCGAGCACGCGCTCATGCGAGCCGTATACGCATAGTAGCTCATCGAGCGCCGCGTCTTTATCGCGCTTCGAGAGCCTGCGGTCTCTTTCGCCTACGATAAGAGGGATATGAACATACTCGCACCGCTGCAAGCCGAGCAAATCCTGCAAGTAGCGTTGCTGCGGTGTCGATACGAGGAGGTCCATGCCGCGAACAATGCAGTTTACACCCTGGGCTCCATCGTCGACCACGGAAGCAAGCTGGTATGCGAACAGCCCATCGGAGCGTCGAATGACGAAATCGCCGCAATCGCGATCGAGCTTCTGCGAGTACCGGCCTTGAATCATGTCGTCGATGCAATAGTCCGTATCGCTAACGCAAAGACGCCAAGACGGCTTGCGTTCCCGCATGCGGTCACGTACCTGTTCGGGCGTCAGGTTACGGCACGTACCGGCGTACACGAGCTTCTCGCCACGATGCGGCGCCGAAGCAGCATGCAAGTCTGCACGCGTGCAGAAGCACGGGTACACCAGCCCCTTATCACGCAGCAGCTCGAATGCAGCCCTATACGCCTCATCTCTGCCCTGTTGATAGTATGGACCTTCATCCCAGGTGAGCCCCAGCGCTTCGAAATCGCGCATGATCGCATCTGCGTATTCTGAGCGGGACCTTTCGACATCCAGGTCCTCGACGCGCAATACGATGCGCCCGCCCTGCGCTTTCACGACAAGCCACGACATGAGCGCCGCGAAGACGTTGCCGGCATGCATGCGACCCGTTGGGCTCGGCGCGAACCGTCCGACTGCCTGGCTATGCACAGTCGAACGGTCTTCCTGGCTATCCCTGGTTAGCAAATGCGAGCCCCAAGTCGAACGCTTTGCAGTTTGCTTCGATAGTCTTTTGCGGTACGCGGCCGGCTATGACCTCCTGCCATAGGTCAGCTCCAAAACCGAGCTGCGATTCGAGAGCTCCAAGGATGGCGACGTTTTCGCACTTGGCATTACCGGCTTCGACGGCAAGATCATGCGCTGGGATTAGGACAGCCCCCGCATCTTCGAGCTTTTGGCGCGCATTTGCAGGCATGCTCGCGCGGCCGCATGCGACGGGAAGCGGTTTAATGGTCTCGTCGGCAACGAGCAAGTAGCCTCCCGACTTGAGGAAGCCAATGTTGCGAAGGGCCTCAGTCGTCTCGAACGACACGATGCAATCGGTCTCGCCGAGATCGGCGACCATCGTGCCGACCGACTCACCGTAACGCACCACGGTTGTCACGGCTCCGCCACGCTGGGCCATGCCGTGTATTTCGGAAACCTTCACCTCGAAACCAGCGGCAAGTGCCGCACGCGCCAGCAAATCGGCGGCAAGTATGGTCCCCTGCCCTCCTACGCCGCACAGCAGAACAGTTTTAGCAGCGCTCATCGAGCACCTCCATTCATCGACGATGCGGGAATCTGCTCGATTGCGCCGAATCCGCAGTACTGGGCACATTGTCCGCAGCCTATGCACATGGCGGAATCGATAGCCGCCAAGCCCGTATCGGCATCCTTCGAAAGCGCAGGACAGCCAAGAGTCGTGCACTGCCCGCAGGATCGACAATCGCCGTTCACGAAGAAATACGGTTTGCGCTCGCGGTGCAGCAACACACAGGGAGCCTTGAAAACAATCACACTCAGGTCATCGGCCTGTTCTTTTGTCGCAACCTTCAACGCATTGCGGACGGCCTTGGCGTCGTGAGGATTCACGACGGTCACATTTTGTATGCCCAGAGCCGATACGAGTCCAACCAAGTCGAGCTCGCGGCTCTCTCGGTTCTGTAAGGTAACGCCGTTAAAGGGGTTGCCCTGACGCCCCGTCATTGCCGTCGTGCGGTTATCGAGGATGCAGACCGTGCCAGCGCCTTTGTTGTAGACGGTCGTGATGAGCGAAGATAAACCAGAATGCCCGAAAGTCGAATCGCCGATCACGGCAACAATAGGCGCATGGTCGCGACCAGCCAACGCAAGCTCGAAACCATGGGACATCGACACCGAAGCGCCCATGTCGATACACGTATCCATCGAAGCAAGCGGTGGCAATGCGCCGAGCGTGTAACAACCGATATCGCCGGTCACAATCGCCTTTATGCGGGAAAGCTCTTTGAATACGAGACGATGCGGGCAACCAGCGCAAAGTGCCGGTGGGCGCCCAGGCACATCATCAGGAGAATCCATATGCTCCGGAGCATCGATTCCAAACGCGCGCTTGATCAGCCCCGGACTCAGTTCGCCATCGCGCGGAAGCTCGGCGGGGAACTCGCTAACGTTCACGCCTAACGATGCGACTTGCTTGGTCAGGTACTCGCTTCCCTCTTCGACGACGAAAAGAGCATCGACCGAATTCGCGAAATCATTAAGCGCCTGCTTCGGAAGCGGCCAGCTGAGTCCGACCTTGAACACCGAGGCGTCGGGAAGCGCGTCGACGACATGCTGATATACAGCACCGCCGCATACGATGCCGACTTCGCTCCCCTTCTTCTCGATGCGATTGAACGGGCATTCCTCAGCCCATTCCTCAAGATCGCGTATCCGCTGGAGCTGAACCTTGCGCCTCGGTTTCGCGAATGCCGGCATCATGACCCATTTAGCGGCGTTTTTCTCGTAAGGCTTCGGTTCGTAGTTGATTTTCTCGCCAGCTTCGACCGGTGTCTTGGTGTGCGAAACGCGCACAGTTGATCGAATCATGAACGGCACATCGAAGCGCTCGGACAGTTCGAATGCCGAACGCGTGAAGGCAAGCGCTTCGGAAGAATCGGACGGATCGAGCATTGGCGTATGCGAAGCGGCAGCATAGAAATGCGAATCCTGCTCGTTTTGGGATGAATACATTCCCGGGTCATCAGCAGCCAAAATGACGAAACCGCCGTTAACACCCGTATAGGCTGCCGTGAACAGCGGGTCGGCGGCAACATTTACCCCTACGTGTTTCATGGTAGAGAGCACGCGGGCACCCGCAGCCGATGCGCCAACGCCGACTTCCACGGCAACTTTCTCGTTCGTGCACCATTCGGCATAGACGCCCTCGTATGTCGCGAAAGATTCCATCGTCTCGGTCGAAGGCGTGCCCGGATACGCAACGCCGATTGTGCACCCGGCCTCCCATGCTCCGCGAGCGATGGCTTCGTTTCCGCTCATCAACTGTACGCTCATGTAACCCTCTCTCGTCTATGAAGGCTTGGCAAGAAAAAAAGTGCCGCCCAAAACTCACGCCAAGCGCTTTACCTAAATCTTCTCTTTGTAAACGAGGCAAAATGCTCCGATTTGTATAACGTCGCCAGGTTGTAGCAGGCACGTATCGACCATACGATCGTTTACCCAAACGCCATTGAAGGAATTCTGGTCGGTGATCACGCACCCTTTTGGGCTAGCTTCGATTACCGCATGATCGCGCGAGACGGTCATGTCGTTGAGGAAGATATCGCAACGGGGGTCGCGTCCGACGGTCATAGTGCCTTCATGAAGCGATATGTCGACGCCCGTCTGAGGCCCGCGTGCAACATGCAGTTCGCGGTGCTGCTTTACCGGCATCGAGGCAACATCGTCGGCTTTATCGAGCTTTACCGGTTTGAAGCTTTGCGTCGATCCCATGACCCTGAAACCGCAATAAGGGCAGGCAGCCGCACCGCTTTCGAATTCGTTGTTGCAAATCGGACAAACCTGAGCCATTTTGGACCATCCTTAGCGTTTGTTCAGCTCTTATGCTGCGTTCGATACGTAATTTGCAATTACTGGCATTACATTGTAGACCAAAGGTTCGGCTTGCGCCTGCTCACCGCTGAATCCACCCACGAGACGTTGCCACCAGATTCCGATGGACTCCAAGGGGTTGGGTCCGTCGACGGTTTCACAGGCTATGAGGTCCTGTTCGGCGATAACTTGGTTGCGCTGCTTGAAAACGATTGATCCCACCTTGTCGCCTTCGCGGACGGTCCCGTGCAATTCGTCATATGTGACCAGCTGGCTAACGTTTCCTTCCAAATCGAATACCGAAACCGTCGCATCGGGGTCGGCCAATGTTGCCTTAACCGTCTTGTCAGTCCAATCGAGCAAGGGCGCCTCGCCGATGACCTCGACTTCCCGGCTGCTACCGCCAATCGTCATGGTGGCGACTTCATCTGAATTGGCGAGTTCAAGGTCGTGAACATGGTCATAGGCCCAAACGAACAGGTTTTTGGTATCGGCGAAACGCTGGTATTCATCGGTAGACCCCAAAACGATTGCGTAAAGCTCGCGTCCGTCCTTGTTCGCAGCCCCCATGAAAGAAGGACCGGCCAGGTCGGTGACGCCTGTCTTTACGCCGATCGTGTAATCGTACATCTCGAGCAATTCGTCTGTGGTTTCGAGCTCGACGTTTTCTTTCTTTCCGTCGCGCGTGACGCTCACCGTTGTCGTGCCTCCGGCTACGATTGACCGAATGAGGTCGTAGCCCATCGCGCATTTCGCCACTTTTGCCTGGTCAGCAGCCGTGCTATGCAAATTGCCTGCATATTCTGCATCGTCGAGGCCGTGTGGGTTCTCGTAAAGCGTGTTCTCGCAACCGAGCTCTGCAGCTTTGGCGTTCATCGCAGCAACGAATGCCGACACGGCATCCTTGCCAGCAGACGGGTCCGCTTCTATCATCTGAGCGCCAACGGTTTCGGCCAGGGCGAGTGCAGCGTCGTTGCCCGATGGAACGAGCAGTGCCTTCAGGGCGGTTTCGAGATCCATCTCGTCGCCTTCCTGCAAGTTCGCACTCGATTCGCCTATATTCGCCGCCGCTTCGCTCACTATGACACGAGTTCCGTCCTTTGCGTTGTCGATGGCGACTATAGCTGTCATGACCTTGGTAATCGACGCGATCTGAGATGGCTGGTTAGCATCTCGATCGAAATACACCGTGCCGTCTTCATCAACCAGAATTGCGTATTTCGCATCAACAGACGGACATTCAGCTACGGCCACATCGCGCTGTTCGACCGTCATGCCAGCGATGACATCTGCTTTTCGTACTTCTGCATGAGCTTGTTGGGGTGCTGCGAGGCACATGAGCAAAAAGACGCCCATGAAGGCTGCGAAGGCTTTTGTTGCGTTTATCGAACGAATACCCTGCAAGTATGTCTCCTTTCCGAGGATGTGACGTGGGAACGGCGGTGAC
>DFIX01000003.1:38504-47900 GCA_002371495.1 Eggerthellaceae bacterium UBA3686 | reverse complement strand
GTCACCGCCGTTCCCACGTCACATCTCTTCGGAGTAGTCATCGTAGGTTTGCTCTTCGTAGTACGATTCGGTGCCAGATTCGTCTTCGTAACCATCTGGCTGCCACTCGTCAGAACTTGTTGTACCCGACTCCGAGCGCGTTTGCATAAGGACGCTCGTGTCGGTCCCGGGGCCAATAAGGTACACCTCGTCTTTCGGGCTGTACACCGAGGCGAAGGAATCTTGCTTCACGATGTTGCCGCTCAGGTCGGTCACCGTTCTCTGGACCGTTATCTGGCTGCCGTCCGATCCTGTCGTCTTCAGGTAATACGCACCTTCAGCTAATTCCTCGTCGGTTTCGAACGTCGTCTTGTACTTCTCGCCTTCCTCCCACTGTCCGGTCTCGGTTGATACTTTGTAGCCGGTAGGGGTTCCGTAGAGCTTGGCTGTTACCGTCGTATCGGTGTACTCAAGCGTCAAAAGCGTGTCGCTCTTCAGCGGATTCGACCAAACGAAATCCATCTCGGGATAACTCACCGCAGCATCGCGTCCCGTCGGATAGCTTGCGATGTAAAGAGAGTGGTTGCGCCTCTCGTCGATGTTGAGGCCCGCTTCGTACACCGCGTTGAAAACCGTTGTCGCAACTTGGCAGATTCCACCGCCGATAGAATCGACGTATTCGCCATCGACGATAGAACCCGCGGAAGCGAAGGGCGGATCTTGGTTGGTATCGCCGGAGTGGTCGTTGAAACTCCACGTGCCGCCGTTCGAGTCGGTAATCGTATTGTTAAGCAAGTCGGCAGCCACATGAATGTTGTGGTTGCGATTCTCGGTTCCCTCTGCATTGGAGTACTCGGTCGTGTACTCGCCGATGACGGTTATGATCCCCAAATCGACCGCTTGTTCGAAGCCCAGCTCTTCGGGGGCGTCTGATTCGTTAACGTCGATTGTGGACTTTGCCAACGAGCCATTGCCCCAAGCGGCGCCAGCCGAGCCGTAGAGCGCTTCGCGTGCCTGCGAAATAGCCGGCCCTACCTCGGGAATAATGCCCGAGCCCGATGTGTGCACGACAATTTCGTCGCCCTTTTTCTCGAAATCGACAATGACGTCATCGCCCTGAACCGTCGCGTCTAGATGTTTGGCGAGATCAGATGTTGCAGCTGCCGTGTCGATGTCGGCCTGAAGCTCATATCCGTCGCTTACTTGCGCAACTTTTACGCGGGTCCAGTTTCCCATCGAGACCGAGTCCGCCAGCCAGCTCTGCGACTTGAACTTGAACTCGAGCTCGGAATTCAGAGCGCGGTTGATGCACGTCGCCATCTGCTGGGCCTGTTCGTAAGTCGTACGCGAAGGGGCGTCCGTAACTTCGGCCACGAACGATTTGTCTTCATCGTCAGATAATAGCTTTTCGGTGATCGTCGATGTGAGCCAAGAGCGGTCAACCATCTTGCCGTCATGGCCCTTTACGGCTGTCGCCGACCCTTCTTCGACCTGGACGGTCGAATCGACGCGCGAATCGCCGATCGTCGAGTCAATGGCGTTTGCCAGCTTTTCGACGGCAGCAGAATCGTAGGCAACCGTGAACTCGATGTTTTGCGGTGCCACCAGCAAGGCCATACGCCCGAGCGGACCGCCGTCGCGGCCTGCTGCGAGCGCCTTGTCGACGACCTCGTCATACGGGACGCTCGCGCGAAGCCCGCTCGCGCTCGTCACCCATGATGTCACCGACGCCTTGGCCTGTTCCACCGACACCTGCTCGGCTTGCGCAACGCTCTCTTGCTTGGCGAGATTCGAGGACTCGCGGTCCTTGGCCGCTTCGCTAGCGTATATGCGCACTTCGCCCGATTGGAGCTTCTGGCCATACTCGGTTTCGAGGAGGTCTTTGATCTGGTCGGCATTCATGCCCGCAACGCTGGTGCCGTTGACTGAAACGTTTCCGTAGGCTTTGCCGTAATTTGCGAGGTTATCCCAAAGCCCTACCACCAGAAGCAGCATTATCACCACTGCAACGATCATGGCAATCTTGCTCGACAAGAAACGCGTCTTGAAAGAATCGACCGCACCCGCCGAAGAAGTTCCACGCGCAGTGCGCGTGGCTGCTTTAGATTTCGAGTTCTTTCCCTTTAGAAGCGATTCGAGCACGTCATCGAACTTGTCTCCGAACGACTTTCCCTGCTTAGACGAGGCTTTTGACTGGGATGCGCTCGAACGCGACGACGCACCGCGCCCCGATCCCGTGCGACCCGAAGCTGCGCTGCGTGCTGCGCTCTTGCGGTATGTTTGCCTCTCGTTAGCCATTTTCCCTGCTATTTGATGCTTTCCTCAGTGCGCGAATCGCGCTTGCGATATAGTACACGGTAGTGAACACGCCAAGGCAGAGCCCGAGGTAAATAAACCAAATACCCCAAGAGCACTCCACACCGTTAAAACCAGGCAACCAGGCGAAATTGCAAACAGCAAAGCCGGAGATGAGCGGCATGTTGAGCATGAGGCCGGCTATACCCACGAACAAAAACGTCGTTGCGAACTTGCCCGCATAAATAACGGGAATCCTGATCTTGTGCTCTCGCAAGAGATAGCTCCCGCCTGCAAGCAGAAACACATCGCGCGCGAGCACGAGCACTACAATCCAGACAGGCAGGCGCCCAATAGCCATCAAACCTATAACGCCGCAAATCATGAGAACGCGGTCGACTGCGGGATCAAGTAGCTGGCCGAGTTTGGAAACGGTATGGGTGCGGCGAGCGATTTGCCCGTCGAGGAAATCCGTTGCCGCCGTAAACGCAAAAAGGATCGTCGCCACAACATCGTTTCCGGTAAGCAGGAAGCCGAGCGCAATAGGCGCCATGCAAAGCCTGATGAAGGTGATAACGTTGGCCACCGTAAATATTCGGTCGGAGACCTCATCTTGCAAATTTTGTTGCGACTCCCGAGTCACTTTTGTGCAAACGCCTTTCATTTCACAACGAAAACCGGGCCCTAAGCCCGGTTGCTCATGCTATTGTATCAGCTTTGACCGGCGCACCGTTTCTCTCGGCCCTCTTCACGTAAAAGCCAGGTACGTAAACGAGCGGCTGCCCCAATGCAGCCGCTCGTTCGTATACTCATTATTCGCGCGAGAAAAATCCCTCGCGCGTATAGCTTGACGCTGATTAGCGTGCCGCCAGCGCCGCACGCACCTTTGCAGCCTTCTCTTCGTCAAGAAGAGCGATCTTGGCCTCGAGAACGTCATCGCGCGTCTTCTCGACGGCAGTTTCTGCTGCCTTGGCGGGCTCTGGTTCGCGCTCCGCAGCCTTCGGCTTTTCGGCCGGCTTTTCCGTTGCTTGGACCTTTTCTGCCTTGACTGGCTTGTCTTGCTCGGGCACCTCAACGACGTCTGACGCATGGACGGTAGATGCGGGTGCGTAATTTGGGTCCATGCTCAAGCACTTCTTTGGGCACACCGTGATGCAGTAACCGCATTGCACGCACTGGAATCGATCTATCGACCAGGTTCGCGCCTGCTTGTCGACGGTTATGCATCCCGTAGCGCACGAGCGGTCACACATACCGCAAAGTATGCACGCTTTCGCGTCGAGCTCGATATGGCCCTTGAGCCCAGCCGGCTGCTCTTTTGTCTGCACGGGGTAGAGCACGGTCTCGGGCTTCTTGAACAGCGACCCGAAGGTCATCTTGCCCAGCTTGAAAACTCCCATGTCTGTCCTACCTCTCGGTGCAGCTGATGCACGGGTCGATGGTCAGCACGATCATATTTACGTCGGCGACGTCGCAGCCTTTTAGGGCCACCGCCATGCCAGCAAGGTTCTGCGAGGTTGGCGTGCGCATGCGCATGCGGTCGAGGTACTTCGTTCCGTTGCCCTTGGCAAAGTAGTAGCACTCTCCGCGCGGCTGCTCGAGCACGTTGCAGGCTTCGGAGCCGATTGCCGGAGACCCCTTTACAGGAACGGCGATGTCACCGTCTGGGATCTTCGACGCAAGCTCACGGATAATCTCGATCGACTGGGGCACTTCGGCCGCACGGACCTCCATGCGTGCATAGCAGTCGCAATTATCCGAAAGAATCGGCCGGAAGTCAGAAAGATCCCCGTAAGCACCGTTTCCGAGCATACGCACGTCGTAGTTGACGGCGGATGCGCGGGCGAAGGGGCCAACCATGCTTAGGGAAAGAGCTTCCTCGTGCGGTATGACGCCGACTCCATAGGTGCGGTTGCGCACGCTCGGCTCGTCGAGGAACGCTTTGCAAATTTGCTCGTATTCGTCTTTGATGCCGTCGAGCACGTGCAGGAACTCGCTGAGCATCGACTTGTCGATATCGCGTTGCACGCCGCCGACCTTCACAACCGAAAAGATGACGCGTCCGCCCGTCGTTTTCTCGAAAAGGTCGAGTACGCGCTCGCGCAGGCGCCAGCAGTGCATGAACAGCGCCTCGTGACCGAATGCGTCGGCAGCAAGCCCCAACCACAGGATGTGCGAATGCACCCTCGAGAGCTCGTGCCATATGACGCGCAGGTACTCGGCACGCTTAGGCACTTCGACACCCATGAGCCGCTCGATGGTCTCAGCGTAACCCATGGAATGGCCGAATGCGCAGATGCCGCAAATTCGCTCGGCAACGTAGATGAACTGGTTGTAGTCCTTTGTCTGCACGAGGCGTTCGAGCCCGCGATGGATGAAGCCGATCTGCGGAGTGGCCTCGAGGACGACCTCGTCTTCGACTACGAGATCGAGGTGAATCGGCTCGGGCAGTACCGGATGCTGGGGACCGAACGGGATAATCGACTTCTTTCCCATGCTACTCCCCTCCCTTCTTCGCCGCTTTAGCGGCCAATGCCGCACGCACCTTGGCAGCTTTCTCTTCGCCCATTATCGCAAGCTTGGCTTCGAGCTCTGCATCACGCAGCGCTTCGGCAGCGGCGTCTTGCTTCGCCCCATCTACCTGCTCGCCGTTTCGCGCAGCTATTGCCGCACGTACTTTGGCTGCCTTTTCGGAGTCCATAATCGCGATCTTGCCCTCGAGCACGCTGTCGACTGGCTTAGGATTCTTAGCTTCTTCGACAGGCTCCTGCGATTCGGCCTTGGGGGCGGCTTGCTTATCGGCGGGCTTAGCGGTCTCGTCCCCAGAAGGGGCGGCCTTGGCGCCCGATGCAGCTGCGGCAGCCTCGGCTTCGCGCGCCTTCAACGCCGCTTCGACCTTCGCGACCTTATCAGGCGCCATATTGGCGAGCTTCGCGTCCAGGCGCTGTCTGCGCTCGGGAGTCATGACGAACACACGGGCTCCGCCGGTCTCGACGGAATCGGCTTTAACTGGCGCGTCTTCCTTGGCCTGTTTCGCCGCTTGCGCCTTGCGAGCCTTTTCGCGCGCCGCTTTTTGCTCGGGCGACATAAACGTCATCGGTTCAGACTCGGCAGGTGCGTACATGGCGCCCGAGAAATCGATTGCTATGTCGCGCATATCCACGCCGAAAAGTTCGCGCGCTTCGTTTTCGAACACGAAAGCAGCCAGGAACAGGTCCGTCACCGACGGAACGGCGTCTTGCTTGGTAACGCCCTCGACCTTGAGGTTCTCGACCTTGCCGTCCTTCATGAACGAGTAATAGAGGTCGACCGCCTCGTCGGTCTTTACGGCATGGGTTTGGATGAAGCGCCAACCTTCGATTTTTCGAACCGCGCATTCGCGGTGCAGGTCTGCTAGCGCGATTGGCACAAACTCCTGAACTAGGGTCATTTTTACGCCCCCTTCTTCTTCTCGGCGAGCGCCTTGGATTTCTCCTCGAGAATGCCGAGCGCCTGCACAACGGCATCGATGATGGCCTCGGGACGCACTGCGCAGCCCGGGGCGTACACATCGACCGGAATCGCCTTATCGACACCGCCTATGACGTTGTAGCAGTCGTGGAAGATGCCACCTGTGCAGGCGCAAATTCCGCATGCAACGACGACCTTTGGTTCGACCATCTGGTCATAGATCTGCTTGACGACCGATATGTTGCGTTCGTTTACC
The DNA here is from genome assembly GCA_002371495.1 of Eggerthellaceae bacterium UBA3686. Classification (GTDB taxonomy): domain Bacteria; phylum Actinomycetota; class Coriobacteriia; order Coriobacteriales; family Eggerthellaceae; genus UBA9715. The sequence continues at coordinate 41,920 of DFIX01000003.1, read as the reverse complement.
GAGCCTGTAACAAGGAAAATATCGGCGTGCTTGGGGTTTCCGGTGTTGATGATGCCGAAACGCTCGACATCGTAGCCCGGGCAAAGAGCGGCGAGCACCTCGATGTCACAGCCGTTGCAGCTCGAGGCGTCATAGTGGATGACCCAGGGTGATTTGGATGCGTAGCCCATTTGACATACCTCCTTACGCGACCATCAGAACGACAATGTTGATGCCGCCGCACACGAGCGCCATAACCCATGCGGACCTGAGCATGAACTGCCACTTGACGCGCGCGAAATTGTTGTCGATGAGGATTTCGAAGAACCAGGCTGCAAGCGCCACGACAACTCCCAGAACAAGCGAGGCTGGACCGCCCCACAGGAAGAACAACGCCGTCCATCCGAGGAACAGGACGTTCTCGCACCAGTGCATGACTTCGACCTTAGCAAGCGTCTTTCCGCTCATCTCGGTTGTCGTACCGCGTACGAGTTCCTGGTGAGCGTGGTGCGATGTCGACAGGTCGAACGGCGATTTGCGCAGCTTTATCGTAAGGATGAAAAGGAACCCGATGAAGGCTGGCAACGTTGCGAAGATGACCGGCGCGGGAAGCCCGAAGACGTCGCGCACGTTGAACGATCCGGCAGCCATGTAGAAGCACACAGCCATAAGCAGCACCATAGGCTCGTAACTCATGACCTGCAGCGTTTCGCGCCCTGCACCGAGCTCGGAATAGGGGCTTCTTGACGAATAGGCGGCCATGATGAAGAACAGCGCTGCCATCGTTATAACGAACGCGCTCATGAGCAAATTGCCGCCGCTGAAAAAGATTCCGCCAGCAAATGCGGTGAAGACGAGGGCCGCAGTCATGTATACGCCGTCGACGCCGCTTACCGTCACATCGTCCTTCGCGATGAGTTTTCGGACGTCATAGTAGGGCTGTAGCAACGGAGGCCCCACGCGGCCCTGCATGCGCGCCGAAATGATGCGGTCGAGCCCGGCAAGCAAGCAGCCTACGATGGGCGCGAGCACGGCGAAGGCAACGGTTCCGATGAGAGTCGTGATGAAAGACATTCAGCTCTCCCCCTTCCCTACAGCAGCACCGGCGGGACAATCCCGCTCGCGACGATTGCGACAACGATAATGACAGCGCAGATAACCTCTCCCGGCCTACGCACGATGCCCTCGCCGAATATGCCGTCGAGGTACAAGTTACGCGAAGTCGCCTCGGTCTCGCCGGAAAGGCTGTTCCGGAATATGCGGTGGTCTGAGTCGACGCTGACACCGGCTAGGTACACATCGGCCCGCTTGGCCTTCGAGCCTCGGGCACCTGCCACGAACACCACGATCACGAATGCCGCCAAGATAGACGATATCCATAGGTTGTCAACCGCGATGTCCTCGCCGAGCTGCCCGAAGACGCTTACGATGTAGGGCTCGACAAGTGCCGACGACATAATCGGCAGCGCGATGCAGGCGACGAGCGCGATGCATGCCATAAGCGCGAGCGAAACCCATTCGCTCGCATGCACAGTCGTCTCGACGTTCTCGGGAGACCCGGCGATACCCGCAAGCTTACCGAGCCATTTGCCCCAGAACATGAACGTCGCGGCGGAGCCGAATGCCAGAAGCAGCACGAGCGCCATCTGATGCGAGTCTACGAACGAGACGAGCGTCGCCCACTTGGCAATGAGCATGCCGAACGGCGCGATGAACATGCACATGATGCCGAGCATCATGAAACGAGCCAAGCGCGGCATGCGGTCGAACAGAAGATCCATGTCTTCGATGTCGCGGCTTCCGATGTGGTGCTCGGCCGTGCCGACGCACAGGAACAGTAGCGATTTCGCGGCGGCGTGGAAGATGACCAGCAGCACTGCGGCCCAAATGGCTTCGGGCGTGCCGACGCCTGCACATGCGACGATGAGGCCGAGATTGGCGATTGTCGAGTACGCGAGGACGCGCTTGGCATTGGACTGGCTGATAGCCATAAACGAGCAGAGCATGAAGGTGATGCCGCCGACAAGGATTGTCATCTGCGAGGCAACCATGCACACGCCGAAAAGCGGCGCGAGCTTGATAAGCAGAAAGACGCCGGCTTTGACCATCGTTGACGAGTGCAGCAGCGCGGACGTCGGCGTCGGAGCGACCATCGCGCCGAGCAGCCATGTATGGAACGGCATCTGCGCCGCCTTGGTGAGTCCCGCGAAAGCAAGCAGGCAGACCGGAACGGCGACGAGCCAGGGGCTGCCGAGCCCGAATAGCACGAAATCTTGGAACGAGAGCGTGCCCGTGAATACCACGGCGAAGTAAAGGGCCGCGAGGAAGCCGATACCGCCGAGCATGTTCATGATTATCTGACGGAACGCGTTTGCGATGGCCTCATCGGTGCGCGTGTAGGCAATCAACAGGAACGAGCAGACCGTCGTGACCTCCCAGCCGGTGAACATCCAAACCATGTTGTTGCTGAACACGATGACGTACATGGCCGAAAGGAACAGGAACATGAGCGCGAAGAACGTCGGGCGACGGTCCTTGCGCTGGAGTTCGGTCATGCCTTCACCATGCTCGTCGAGGTGCTTCTGGAAGTCGATCATGTACCCCAGCGCGTAGACGCATATGCCTGAACCGATGATGCCGATGATCAGCGCCATGACGATCGAGAGTGAATCGACGTAGAGTCCCACCTCGACGTGCGCCGCATGTGCGAACCCGAATTCGAAAACCAGGTCGCCTACGAGCTGCACGATTGCGAGGCCAACGGCGAAGTAGTTCTTGTACTTCATGCCGAATCCGATGACTGCGACCGATATGGCCACGCCGACGGCGCAGGCAAGATAGTCGACCGCCTGGGACGAGAACTCGAACCCGACCCATGCTGCTCCGAGGTATTGAGCGGCCAGCAGGATCGACGCGGCCGCAATCACCACGGCTGACACCCCCACCAGCACGTTGCGCAGGCCGTCTCCCTTGACGACGAGCAGCAACGCAGCCACTACCAAGGGAAACAGAATCAAGAAAGCTATGAGTTGCACGGCAGTCTCTCCTTTACCCCGTTTACATAGAATGCCTCAATTTTAGAAAAACGTGCGAATTGGCGCACCAACGCATCCGCTTAACGTCTTCGCCTTCGGTAATCGGCAGGTCAAAAGCCGCCCACCCGCTCATCATCGCCGCTTGCCCCACGCGGTGCCTACACGCGAAATCGTTTTGCAACATTCTCTTCTGAAACAAAAAAGCCAGGCGATAACCTGGCTCAATAATCTGGTCGGGTGGACAGGATTTGAACCTGCGACCCCTTGACCCCCAGTCAAGTGCGCTACCAAACTGCGCCACCACCCGAAGCGAGTGAACATATTACTCGTTGCCCCGCTGCTGTGCAAGCACAAATTTCGCCAATCCATAAAATCGGGTGAGTCAGGCGGCCTGGTAAGGTG
>DFIX01000003.1:28171-38420 GCA_002371495.1 Eggerthellaceae bacterium UBA3686 | reverse complement strand
CACCTTACCAGGCCGCCTGACTCACACTATCTTGTATCTATGACCTATAATAAACAGCATATATAACCTACGCGAAGGGACGCCGCTATGCTTGTAGATGGAAAGCTTCAAATCGCAAAAGGAACCGAACCGGTATATCTGCTTCCCCGTTTAGCAAACCGCCACGGCCTTATCGCTGGCGCGACCGGCACTGGCAAAACCGTCACATTAAAGACGATCGCCCAGTCAATGAGCGATGCCGGCATCCCCGTTTTCCTTGCCGACATCAAAGGAGACGTCTCGGGCGTAGCGGTTTCGGGCGAAGCCACCGAGAAGCTCGTTGTTCGCTTGGCTGGCCTGGGAATTACCGACTACGACTTCCACGGGTGCCCGACTCGTTTCTGGGACGTGTTCGGCGAGCAGGGGCTTCCCGTACGCACGACCATCACCGAGATGGGCCCGGTCCTCCTTGCACGCCTCCTGGGCCTTTCCGAAGTGCAGGAGGGTGTCCTCAACATCGTCTTCCATATTGCCGACGACAACAATCTTCTTTTGCTCGACCTCAAGGACCTGCGCACGATGGTCAACTATGTTGGCGAGCATGCTAAGGAGTACACGCTTTCGTACGGGCAGATCTCTACGCAGTCTATCGGCGCCATCCAGCGCGCGCTGCTACAGCTGCACGATGCGGGCGGCGACGTCTTCTTTGGCGAACCTGCGCTCGACATCAACGACTGGCTGAAATGCGACGCCGACGGTAAGGGCTTCATCAACGTGCTCGACTGCGTCCGCTTGTCCCAGTCGCCGCTCATGTACTCTACGTTCCTCCTGTGGATGCTTTCGGAGCTCTACGAGCAGCTGCCCGAAGTCGGCGACCTCGACCAGCCTAAGATCTGCTTCTTCTTCGACGAGGCGCATATGCTGTTCAGCGATGCCCCGCGCGCGCTACTCGACAAGATCGTCCAAATCGTAAAGCTCATCCGCTCTAAGGGCGTAGGCGTCTACTTCATCACCCAGAACCCGGCGGATATCCCTGACCCGGTTCTTGCGCAGCTTTCAAACAAGGTGCAACACGCGCTACGCGCGTATACCCCGGCCGAGCAGAAGGCTATTCGCGCCGCAGCTGAAAGCTTCAGGGTAAACCCCGACTTCGATACCGAAACCGCCATCACCGAACTTGCCACGGGCGAGGCGCTCATTAGCTTCTTGCAGGAGGACGGCACGCCATCTGTCGTTCAACGCGCTATGGTCATTGCCCCTACATGTTCGATGGACAAGGCGCCCGATGACGCCAAATCCTACATAATACAGAACGACGCGTTGCACTCCAAGTACGACGTTACCATCGATCGCGAGAGCGCTTACGAAATCCTAAACGCAACTGCTATCGCCGCTGCCGAGGCCGCCGAGCAGGCGCGTCGCCTCGAAGAGGAAGCCAAGCAGCGTCTCGAAGCCGAAAAAGAGGCCGAGCGCCAAAGGCTCGCCGAAGAGAAGGAAGCCGAACGCATCGCGCGCGAAGAGGAGCGTCAGCGCATCGCCGCCGAGAAGGAGGCGGAACGTCAGCGCATTGCCGAAGAGCGCGAAGCCGAAAGGCAGCGCAAAGAGGAAGAGCGCCAGCGCATTGCTGCCGAGAAGGAAGCCGAACGCCAGAGAATCGCCGCTGAAAAAGAAGCTGAGAAGCAACGCATCGCCGCCGAGAAGAAGGCCGAGCAGGAAGCCAGGGAGAAGCGCAAGTTCATCGACGCTGCTTTGACGAGCGCGAGCCGCGCCGTCGGCTCAGGCGCCGCCCGCGGCATCCTCGGTTTGCTGAAGAAGCTCTAACCAACCTGATATTCGACATCGAGTTGCAAACGGAGGCGAAGAGGAACATCCTCTTCGCCTCCGTTTTATACCTTGAGCGCTGCGTCGAGGATGATGTCGGCTAGGTCGCGCTTTGATGTGGGGCCGGCATGGGCAATGCCGTCTGCGTCTACGAGAACAATCTCGTTCTCTTCGGTGCCGAACGCTCTACCGTTACCGGCAAGGTTGCCGATGATTAGGTCAGCATGTTTGCTGACGAGTTTCTTCCGAGCGTTCTCCTCGACGTCTTCGGTCTCGGCCGCGAACCCCACGACCACCTGGTCTGGACGCTTCCTTGCACCCATGCTTGCCAGGATGTCCGGATTCTCGACAAGTTCGAGGATCTGCAATTGCGCATCAGCCGAGCCCTTCTTAAGCTTATAATCCGCCGGTTTTGCAGGGCGGAAATCGCTCACGGCTGCGGCGAAAATCGCAATATCGGTATCGTCGAAACGCGCATCGACCGCATCGTACATTTGGAGCGCGGTCTTCACGCGCATAACCTCGACCCCTGCGGGATTATCGAGTTGCACGGGTCCGCAAACGAGCTGCACCTCGGCTCCGCGTTCCTGCGCCGCCTCGGCAAGTGCGAAGCCCGTTTTCCCCGATGAAGGGTTAGATATGAAACGCACGGGATCGATTGGCTCGACGGTCGGCCCCGTCGTGATCAAAACACGCTTGCCAACCAAGTCGCGGCGGGCTCCGAGCATTTGAAGGGCCCGGGACACGATCTCGTCCACATCGGCGAGTCTCCCCTTCCCCATGTCTCCGCATGCAAGGTAGCCTGACCCAGAATCGACGAATGCTACGCCTCGCTCGCGCAACGCGCGCATATTCTCCTGGTTTGCCGTGCTCTCATACATATTCACGTTCATCGCCGGGGCTATGAGAAGAGGCGCGCTCGTTGCCATTGCAGTGGTCGTCAGCAAATCGTCGGCGATGCCGTGCGCGATTTTACCCATGACATTGGCCGTGCAGGGCGCAATCAGAAATAAATCGGCTTCCTTTGCAAGCGATATGTGGTGTATCGGGTCGCCAGGCGCATCGTCGAAAAGGCCGACTGCAACCGGCTCGCGCGTCAGCGCCCTGAACATCGCCGGCTTTATGAACTCGGTAGCATGCTCGGTCATAACGACCTTGACGCGCACGCCGGCTTTCTGCAGACCGCGCACAACCTCGCATGCTTTGTAAATCGCAACGCATCCCGTTACGCCGACGAGCACCGTTCTCATGCTATTCTCCATTCCACATCTACGCTGACAATTTGGGGAGACTCCCCTTTTTGTCAGTCATGACAAAAAGGGGAGTCTCCCCAAATTGTCAGCTTTCGCACATGGCCTTTCTGTGAGAATTCCCGCTAAGTATAGCCAATGAATCGCATCTTTCATTACGCAGGGTGCGCAAATAGACGTTAACAACAGTTTTGGATCGTCTGCTAGCGCTGGTCGAGGTACGGAATACCTTCGATGCTCGGATGCGGCGCATCATCGAGAATTGTCATGATCTCGCGACCATGATCGGTGATTCCCATGCTGCGCTCAGATAATCCGTCGAGGACACGCTGAAGATCGGTCGAAACATTATCGGCGAATCGCAGCGACTCCCCCGTTACGGGGTGATCCAAGCTGAGCATGAACGAATGCAAAAACTGGCGACGCAACCCCAGGTTCGCAGAATCGGCTTTCGGACGACTGGCAACATAAAGAGGATCTCCGACAAGTGGATGCTTTGCGTATTCCATATGCACGCGGATCTGATGGGTTCGCCCGGTGAACAGCTTGCAATCGATGAGCGTATAGCCATTGTCTTTAGGGCCGGCTTCGAACCGCTCGATTACTCGAAATGTCGTAATGGCCTCGCGTGATGACTCGCAATCGCGTATAGCCATGCGCGTGCGATCCTTCGCATGGCGCGCAATGGGGGCATCGACCATACCCGATTCGATCGAAATGACCCCATGCACGAGCGCGAGGTAGCGTCGGTCCACCACATGGTCTTGGATGGCCGCCATGAGCGTTTCACCTGCGACGTTTGACTTCGCCGCCATCATAAGGCCCGTTGTATCCATGTCGAGCCTATGGACGATGCCCAAGCGGTCCTTTTCGCCCTGAACGTTGCAGAGATTCTCTGCGCCGCAATGGTATATGAGAGCGTTGACAAGCGTGCCGTCCATGTGGTCGTCGGACGGATGGCATACGAGCCCGGCCTGCTTCGAAAGCACGATAAGGTCGTCATCCTCGTAGCGGATATCAAGCGGAATGGCTTCGCCCGTAAGCGGCGTGTCGACAGCCTGTTCCTCGACTTCGTAGACAATTGCCTGGCCGGCCTTTACGACATGCTTCTTGCTGGCTGGCTCGCCTGAAACCAAGACCTTTCCATCATCGATGGCGTGGGCAGCGGCCGAACGACTGGCATACAGGCCGCGCTGCCCCATGAGCGCATCGAGTCGCACGCCCTCGTCAGCGGCTGTAGCTACGTAGCACCGTGATGTCATGGCTCTCCTATCACGAGTCACCATACCTGGTAAGGTGACTCATTGTGTGCAATGTATTTAACTTTGGCGTACGGTAAACAGCATCGAGACTACAAGCAGTGCAAACCCGCATGTAACGCCGATATCAGCTACGTTAAAGACAGGAAAATCGAAAAAGCTGAACTCGATCATGTCGGTAACGAACCCCTGGGCAAAGCGGTCGATGGCGTTGCCGATGCCGCCCGCCACGATGAGCGCAAACGAAATCGTCTGCAACATGCTGTTCTGGCGCGCCGTCACCAAGAAGTACGCCGCAATTGCCGCGCAAACGGCGAGCGAGAAAACGCCAAGGGCGAACGTGGAATCCGAGAAAATGCCCCATGCGCCGCCTGTGTTGTGCACGAGGCGAATGTCGACGAGACCCAGGAACGGCCCGGCGATTACACCACCAGGTTGCTGACCTGCAAAGAATCCCTTAACGAACTGGTCGAGGACGATCCATGCGACGGCGAGGCCGACGAACACGCCGACCTTGCCCCATGGATATTTTCCCTGTTCTTTCTTCATTTCTGACAAAAATGTGAAAAAGGGGTCTGACCCCTTTTTCACATTTACTCGGTAAAGCCGATCTTGTCGAGCGCGTCACCGCAGCGCTCACACACGTCAGTGTGATTGGCGTTCCCGCCAAGCTCGCGGTAATTCCAGCAACGAGGGCACTTTTGACCGCTCGCGGGAACGACTTCGCATGAAAAATCATCACCAGCAACGATAGAAACGCCGCTTACGATGAACAGCTCCTCGAACACGGCGGCTTCGAAGCCGCCGAGCTCGTCAAGAACGTCGGCGGGTACGGTAACGTTGACCGCCGCTTCCTGGCTCTTGTTGATGCGCTTTTCGGCGCGTGCATCTTCGAGGGCCTTGGTAACAACCTCGCGTACGGTCATCGCAATACCGAACTTTTGCATGTCGGCAACGCCGTCATCGTCGGGCAGTGCAGGCGCGAAATCCTCGCGAGCGGGCCATCCGGCGAGCTGAACGCTGAACGGGCGCCCTTCGCGCGCCAAGAGCGCAGGCGGGTAATTCTCCCATACTTCGTCGCAGGTGAACGACAGGATTGGCGCCAGCACGCGCACGAGTACCTCGAGGATGTTCATGAGCACGCTCTGCACGGCGCGCCTGCGCGGCGAATCAGGCGCCTCGGAGTACAGACGGTCCTTGGCGACGTCCATGTAAACGCTCGAAAGCTCGTTGACGAAGTCGTAGCACGAGCGGTACACGCCGCTGAACTTGTACGTTTCGTAGCTGGCCTCGCACTCTTTAAGAAGCGCATAGGTCTTTGCCATCATGTACTTGTCGATGGGCTCGAGGTCGTCCCAGGCCGCCACGCAATCTTCGTCGTTGAAGTCGTTGAGGCTGCCGAGCACGAAACGGAACGAGTTGCGGAACTTGCGGTACGCGTCCGATACCTGCTTGAGGATGTTGTCCGAAATCGAAACGTCATGGGAGTAGTCGACCGATGCCACCCAAAGGCGCAGGACGTCGGCGCCGAACTTGTCCATGACCTCGGCAGGGTCGATGCCGTTGCCCTTGGACTTCGACATCTTCTCGCCGTTTTCGTCGACCGTGAACCCGCAATGCATGACCGACTTGTAAGGCGGCACGCCATACGCGCCCACGCTCGTGAGCAGCGACGACTGGAACCAGCCGCGGTGCTGGTCGGAGCCTTCAAGATACATTTCGGCCGGGAAGTGCAGTCCTTCGGACTCGCGGTGGCGGCATACGCTCGTGTGCGACACGCCCGACTCCCACCAGACGTCCAGGATGTCCTTCTCGGGATCGATATCCTGCACGCCCGCGCCGCATTTGGGGCAGCAGGTGTCTGCGGGCAGGTACTCGGCGGGTCGCTTTGTGAACCACGCGTCGGCGCCCTCGTCGTAGAAAAGCTTGATCACGGCATCGAACGTTGCCTCGGTGGCAACGACTTCGCCGCACTTCGAGCAATGGAACACCGGTATCGGCACGCCCCACGAACGCTGGCGCGAGATGCACCAGTCGGGACGCTCGGCAACCATGGCGCCGATGCGGTTGGATGCCCAGGCGGGAATCCACTCAACGTCGTTCTCGATTGCCTTCGAAGCCGAATCCCGCAGACCCGTCTCGTCCATGCTGACGAACCATTGGCTCGTCGCACGGAAGATGACCGGCTCATGGCAACGCCAGCAATGCGGGTAGCTGTGGTTGATGTCCTCGTGCATGATAAGCATGCCGCGTTCGCGCAGCCAATCGATGATAACGGGATTGGCCTCGTTGACTTCCATCCCGCTGAAGGGACCGCCCGTTCCGATGCCGGTGCCCTCGTAGAAATGGCCGTTGTCGTCGACCGGCATTACTACCGGAACTCCGAACTTCATGCCTGCAAGGTAGTCGTCGACGCCGTGGCCGGGAGCCGTGTGCACAATGCCGGTACCATCCTCGAGAGTGACGTAATCTGCGTAAATGAACACGCCCTCCTCGCCCTGGTCGGCGAAGATCGGCTGCTCGTAGCGGTTGCCCTGCAGCTCGGTGCCCGTCATCTTCCAGCCGTCTACGACCTTCGCGCCTTCCCAGCCGAACTTGGCGACGAGCTTCTCGACAAGCGCCTCGGCCATGATGGCCGCGCGACCGTCGTATTCGACGGCAACGTAATCTGCTTCAGGATGCAGGATAACGGCGTCGTCGGCCGGAAGCGTCCAAGGTGTCGTTGTCCAGATGGCGACGTCGAGCTTGCCCTCCCACGCCTCGAGCCCGGCAGGCACGGTCGTCATGGCAAAACGCACGAAGATGGCCGGAGACACCTCGTCGCCGTACTCGATTTCGGCTTCGGCCAGCGCCGTGTGGCAATGGCTGCACCAGTGAATCGGTTTGCGCCCGCGGTACACCGAGCCGTCCAGGTACATCTTCTTGAAAACCTCGACGTTGCCCGCTTCGTAGTTGGGAATAAACGTCAAGTAGGGATGCTCCCAATCAGCGTTCACGCCTAAGCGCTTAAAGCCATCGCGCTGGACCCCGACGTACTTTTCGGCCCATTCGCGGCAAAGCCTGCGCACTTCGGGCTGAGGCGTCTCGCGGAATTTGCTCGTCCCGAGCGTTGTCTCGACCATGTGCTCGATTGGCTGGCCATGGCAATCCCAACCGGGTATGTAGGGCGTGTAATAGCCACGCTGAGCATGAGATTTGTTTACGAAATCCTTCAGGATCTTGTTGAAGGCATGACCGATGTGGATAGGGCCGTTGGCATACGGAGGCCCATCATGCAAGACGAACGGCTCGCCGTCCTTGTTCTTCTCGAGCACGCGCCAGTACAGCTGCTCGTCTTCCCATTTTTTCAAGCGCTCGGGCTCTTTGGTGGGAAGGTTGCCCCGCATGGCGAAATCTGTTTGGGGCAAGTTCATCGTATCTTTATAGGAGTTAGCCACAATTCCCTCTTTCAGCTTCGTTGCTCAAACCCGATAATTGTACGCGAACAACCAGCTGATTCCCAGAGTCAAGAAGCTCATTCAAAATGACTGCACAGCTATGCCTCCGCACGGCTCAGTTTCTAACCTGCCACCCACGGGAGCTTCTCGGATGATTTCGCCGCATTCATGTACAATAGCGCTAGTTTTCGTACTGAAAGGAACCATAAATGCAATTCGAAATTGTCACTGATTCTAGCTGCAACCTGAGCGATCAGATGATTCGCGACTTCGGCCTGCACATTCTTCCGCTATCGTTCATGAGCGATGGGGAGCAGTACCAGAGTTATACCGCCGGGCGCGACAGCGACCTCAAAGCCTTCTTCAAGATGATGCGCGATGGCAAAGTCTTCACAACGTCGCTACCAAACCTGCAAAACTCAGAAGAACTATTGAAAAACCTGCTCGACCAGGGCAAGGATGTGCTCTACATCGGCTTCTCGAGCGGGCTTTCGGGTACGTACCAAGCTACGGCCGCCCTGCTTGAGGAGCTACGGCCGAACTATCCCGGGCAAAAGATCTACCACACCGACACGCTTGCCGCCGCCATGGGCGAAGGCCTTCTGGTTTACAAGGCCGTCAAAATGGCGCAGGCAGGCGCCACCATCGAAGAAGTGCATGCATGGGTCGAAGCCAACAAGCTGAAGCTCGCCCACTGGTTCACGGTCGACGACCTCATGTTCCTATTCCGCGGCGGACGCGTGTCGCGTACGAGCGCCTGGGCAGGTACGCTGCTCAACATAAAGCCAGTTCTTCATGTGGACGACGATGGAAAGCTCATCCCCATGGAGAAGGTCCGCGGTCGCAAAAAGTCGATTCAGGCTCTCGTCGACCACATGGAAAAGACCGTGGATCAACCCGCAGCCGATGCGGAAGTGTTCATCAGCCACGGTGATTGCCAAGAAGACGCCGATTACCTCGTCGAGCTCGTCAAGAAGCGTTTCGGTTGCACGAAGTTCGAGGTTAACATGCTCGACCCCGTCATCGGTGCGCACTCGGGCCCAGGCACGCTCGCCCTTTTCTACCTTGCCGAAAGCCGGAACTAACCTATTGCCAATAATGCAATCAGGGACGGGCCAGTTCACCTGGCCCGTCCCTTCTTTTTCTGGTTATTTGTAGTCAGCTGGGTTTTTCGAGCTCGAGCCCGTTGTGTTTCCCCCTAAGCGGAGCTCGCGACCGAAGCGAAGGGCCGATTCGCCGAAACGCTCCTTCACCATGTCGGTGGCGTTCATAATTCCCCGGCGCTTACGCTCGTCTGCAAGCGTGCGCTCCGCTAGCTCGGAACGGCCATCTTCGCTTGCCTCTTCCTCGAAGAGCGAAAGCTGCTCTGCCGCGGAGGTTTCTTCTTCGAACCCGGTAACGGCAACCCCAACCAGCCGCAAGCTCATGCCCGGACACCACAGCTCATCGAGCATCGAGTCGAGCATGGCCTCGAAGAGGTACTCATCATCGCTCGGCGAACCTATAGGACGCTGCACGCTACGTACACTGCGGTCGGCATAGCGTACTTTAAGCGCCAAGGTGCGGCCTTTAAGCCCCTTGCGGCGAAGGCGCCTGCCCGTCTTGGCCGCCATCGTGCAGATTGCCGCCATGATATCTGCCCTTTCGGTCAAATCAGTCGCGAACGAGGTCTCGTTTGATACGGATTTGACCGTGGTATCGGGCTCTATGGGATCGTCTTCGAGACATCGAACACGGTCTAGCATCACGCGGCCCGTCTTTCCGAGCCATGCTACGACTGAATCATCATCGGCGCGAGCTAGCTCGCCCAACGTCATTATGCCGTGAGCTTTAAGCGTACGCTCTGCCGACGGACCTATGCCGCTCAGTGCGCGCACAGGCTGCAGATCCAAGAAGTTCGATTCGCTTCCTGGCAGAACAACTGTGAGCCCACGCGGCTTGTCCATATCGGATGCGAGCTTCGCTACCGCCTTTGTCGTACCCACCCCGATCGAGCAGGTTACACCTAGCTTCTCGACGCGGCGCTGAATTCGCCGCGCCACCGTCACCGGATGGTCGTGGTTTACCGATGTTGGGGTTACGTCCATGAAGGCTTCGTCGATGCTGACCTGCTGGACATGCGGCGTTTCGTCCCAGAGAATCCGCATGACCTCGTTTGACATCTGCCGGTAACGCTCGTAATGGCCTTCGGTCCATACAGCATCTGGGCAAAGCCGGGCTGCGGTAGACGAGGGCATCGCCGAACGAACGCCATAAGCCCGCGCCTCGTACGAGCACATCGACACCACTCCTCGGCGATCGCCTGCACCGCCCACGATAACGGGCTTTCCACGCCATCCGGGATGGTCCAACTGCTCGACCGAAGCGAAGAAGGCATCTAGGTCCACGAGCAGCACTGCGCGTCCCTGCCACGGAATTGCCGCCAAGGTGTCGAGCGCCGCCTCGTCTTGTGCAGATCTTTCCCTAATGACATCCATGTGAGTCAGTCTACCAGGTAGGTGAC
>DFIX01000003.1:7148-28093 GCA_002371495.1 Eggerthellaceae bacterium UBA3686 | reverse complement strand
GTCACCTACCTGGTAGACTGACTCATCCTATGCGCTTCAAGAGGTTTTGTGCTACGATATAAAACCCGCATTTACCTGCGGATACAGTATAATTCGAACGATGGCGCAAACGCACAATATCTACTACCTCGGCCGCTCGTTCCAACAAGATGATGCGATTTTCGCACGAAAGGAAAACGGCCATGGGCATCGATTCGCAAACGGCGTTTGCCACAAAGCGCCTTGCCCCGGCCGAGCTTCCCGAGCAATCGCTCTGTCCGCCATACGACGTGCGCGAGGAGATTTCGTGGATTGACTTCTCGGGCACCGAGAATCCTTTCGGCACTCCCCGGTCCTTCGTCGACGCCATGAACCAGGCCCTTGCGCAAGGCGTGCTATCGTACCAACCCGACCGCGAAGCGCATGCGCTACGAAGTGTCCTCGCGCGCACTTTCGGCATGCCGGTCGAATCGTTTCTGGTTGGGTCGACGGTTTCGAACATGATATCGGCCGTAGCGCAAGCGTTCGAGCCCTGTGTCGTCGGCGTTTCCACCCCGTGCCCTGTTGAATACGTGCTTGCGCTCGGCAACACCGGCCATACCGTCGAACGTATCTCATCGCCCGCGAGCTTCATCACTCCCGACGCGACGCTCCTCGACGAGCGCAACGTACGCATTGACGCTGCTTTATTGGGTAACCCGACCTATCCTACGAGCCGCTTGCTCTCGAAATCGACGCTTGTCTCTTATTTGAATCGTTGCGACTGGGTCGTCGTAGACGAGCGCTCGATCGAGCTCACGCTCGGCGGCGAGAGCATGGCTCCGCTCGTTCGAGACTTCCGCAACCTCGTGGTTGTTCAATCGTTTTCTGAACAGTATGCGATGCCGGGAGCGCACGTCAGCTACTGCATCGCCCACCCCGAAACGATTGCAGAGATATCGCGATTCTACGACAACTCGTGCGTATCGATGTTTTCAGAAGTCCTTGCCGAGCCAGCCTCCGTCGAGCATCCCAAGCTCGATGGCGTGCGCGGTTTTCTATATAGCGAAATACCCTGGATGCAATGCATGCTCAGTCTCGTACCGGGTATCGACATCTTTCCTGCCGAAGCCAACTACGTAATGTGCTCGTACCATAACGGAGGCGACCTGAAGCTCGCGATTTCAGACGTCGACCACCTGAGCGCGCGCCTTCAACTCGAAGGTTTCCTTATTAGAAAGCTTGCAGGCACGCCGGGCCTCGTGAACAACGGTTATTTCTGCGTAGCCGTGCGCACCCGTCAAGAAAACGAACGCCTGATTCAAGCGCTCCGTCGCATTATCTCGCCTTCTAGATAGAGTGTGCAGGACTTGCAGCCCAACCACATTCGTTGCGTCTAACGAAGACAGTACGCCTGTTATAAAAGCGGCAGGGCTGCGAGCTCTGCCATACTGTTTAGTTGAACTTGAAAATCTTCTGCGCTAGGCGGTATCCGCCCAATCCGACCCGGCGACCTGCGGCCGATGGAATGTTCGTCCCGAGATTCAGCACATTATGTCTGATATGCGGGTACATGAGCGCACGCTGCTTTCGCAGGTAATCCCAGATTTCCTTGCGCTTGTACTCTGACTCTTTCGTGTTGATCATGCGCAAGAACACCGAGCATATGCACATCATCATCGAAAGGTAACCCTCCATGTAGCGCCGCAACTTCTTCTGTACAACATCGGCATCGAGATCCACCGCGTCAATCATGAACCTCGTAACGCGCAGCTGCTGATCGATACGGCCCTTCATCGTCTCCTCGTTAACCGACTGCCCCTCGCGGCCAATGAAGTAACGGTACATGTCGACGTCGAAATATCTAATCGAACATACAGCCGGCAGCGGAACGTAAACGAAAATGTTATCGACGTAGAAGCAATGCTCCGGGAGCACGAGCCCGACGTCCCTCAGAAGTTCCGTCCGGTAGATAACTGAGTGCATGAGAAGGTACTGGCTGGGTTTGAAGTTGCCAACGTCATCCCATGTGAATTCGCAATCGGTCGGAAACACGTTCTTGTAATCGATTGCCGTGCGCGTGCCCTCGTAAACCTTTTCGTACACGTAGTTCGCAATAACGAGATCGCACGCTTCTCGAAGCTCGCTTTGTCGCCTCAGATATCGCATAACGACCTGCATGGCATCGCAATCGAGCCAATCATCGGAGTCGACCACTTTGAAGTAGCGCCCGCGTGCATTCGCGAGACCGACATTCACCGCAGATCCGTGACCGCCGTTCTCTTTATGTATAGCGTATATGATGTTCGGATACCGCTCGTGCCATTCGTCTGCTTTTTGCGGGGTCGCGTCTTTCGTGGACCCGTCGTCGACAATCAGGATCTCGATATCGCCGCTCCCGTCATCACACGCCAGAATCGACTCGATGCATTTATCCATGTAATCGGCCGAGTTATAACACGGCACAGCGAACGTGATAGTCTTCACGCTCTCCCCTTCTCATCGATACGCAACGCATTTACTTGACATCATCACATTGTAGCTGCGCCGCACTGGGTGCGGCGACCCACCATATAAATCAGATATTTCGACCCTAAGACAAAGTCGTATCGCGCACCTCGTCATCCTTCTCACCCGAAAGCTCGCCCATGAGCACGGAAACTTTCTGCTCGGCGTCGGCCAGCCGCTTCTGCAAAGACGCCAGCAACGCTACGCCCCGCTCGTAGCCCTTCAGACTGTCCTCGAGCTCGAGCGTATTGCCTTCGAGCGTGGCGACGATTCCATCGAGCTCGGCCATTGCCTCGCGAAATGTCATATCGTCAATTGGCTTCTGCTCCTGGTCCATTTTCTCCTCCTCGTATCTTCATGTGAAAGGGGTCATGTGAAAACGACAACGTATCCGTTGCTACTTTTTGTGTGATTCGATAACGTCGCATACGAGCGAACCATCTGAAAGGGTGATTTCAACCGTGCTGCCTACGGGTGCTTGGCTTACGTGACGCATGATATCGCCTTGCTCGTTACGTGTAATCGAGTAACCGCGCGCCAGCGTGTTTACGGGCGAAAGATCGTCGAGTCTGGCTGCAGACGTGGCCATCTGGTACGCGAAACGTTCCGTCAAGGACGATCCGACCCGCAGAAGGCGACCTGACGCAGTGTCGATAAGCTGCGAATCTCTTTGTAGCCGAGCGGGAATGGCACGCGATAACCGTTCCGATGCCAAATCGATTGCCTGGGCCTCGGATGCGAAAAGCATCAGGGGATCCGCGAACATGGGCCGTTCGGCAGCTCGGGTTACGCGCGCCTTCGCTCGCTCAATCGCAAGCGAAGCGGAAGCCGAAAGCGAGCTCGCCCGCGATGACATAAGCGATTCGAGGTTCTCGCGCGACGGACTAACAGCCTCGGCTGCCGCCGTCGGCGTCGACGCACGAACATCTGAAACCATATCGGCGATGGCGGTGTCGACCTCGTGGCCGATGCCCGTCACCACCGGAACGGGGCAAGCGGCAATGGCCCTGGCCAAGAACTCGTCGTTAAAAGGCATCATGTCTTCGAACGAACCGCCACCGCGTACCACGAGAACCACTTGCGCCCCCGCCGACACGACGCAGCGCAAACCTTCGATAATGCCAATGGGCGCCTGGGCACCCTCGACCGGCACGCCCGCCAGAAGAACCTCAGCAACGGGGAAACGCCTGCGCAGTGTTCTGAGCACATCATGTACCGCCGCGCTGCGTGGCGACGTAACGAGCCCGATGCGCTCGGGAAACACGGGAAGAGGCCGTTTGCGAGCAGGGTCGGTCAGCCCCTCGGCCCTGAGCTTTTTGGCAATGTTGGCGACTTTGAGACGCAAGTCTCCCTCGCCCGCCAGCGCAATCGAGAACACATCGAAATTCATGCGGCCCTTGGCGGCGTATAGGGTGAACCGCCCGGTTAGCTCGACGAGCTGCCCGACAGCAAGCTGCACGCCAGCCTCGCGGTAACGGTTATTCCACATCATGCAAGGCAGAGCCGCGCTCGAATCCTTGACCGTGAAATACGCGGCCTTGTACCCGGGCTTTACGGAAACCTCCGAAACCTCGCCGATAATGCGCACGGTTACGCCTTCCAAGGCGCGCTTTGCCTGCGCCATAGCTGCAGAGACGCTAAGGGCGCCATTCTGTTCGAGGGTCTCAGCCTGCTGCCCCCATGCCGTTTCGTACGCCATGGCGAGCTAGTCCCTGCGAAGGCCAAGCAAGTAAACAAGCTGCAGGAGGGATGCGAGAGCAGCAGCAACGTAGGTAAGCGCGCAGGCGCGCAGGACCGAGAACGATCCTGCGACCTCGGCTTGCGGGAGCCCAGTGGTCTTCATGTAGTCCATAGCCCTGTGCGAAGCGTTGAATTCGACCGGAAGCGTTATGACCTGGAACACCACGACCGCCGCATAGCAGATGATGGCCACGTCGATAAGCTGCAGGGCGTTGAACAGGATGCCCGCGAGCAAAATGAACATCCATGCGTTCGAAGCGAGATTGGCGACGGGCCAAAACGCGCTGCGCAACCTGAGCGGAGTGTAACCCTGCGCGAACTGGCAAGCATGGCCGACCTCGTGGCATGCCGTCGCAAAAGCCGTAACTGTGCACTGGTCGTATACGCTCGGGCTCAGTGCGATAGAGTTGGTACGCGGGTCGAAATGATCTTGCCCTTCGTTGCCGCGGCTGATTGTCACACCGGTCACCCCGTGATACCTAAGCATCCGCTCTGCCGCTTGGGCACCCGTGATGCCACTCGACGAACGCATTCTCGAATACTTCTTGAGCTGAGAGTTAACGTAACCTGACGCACCAAGGCCTAGCGCGAGGGTGACGATGATCAACATCAAGTACGAGTACGACATACGTGCCTCCTTGTCACATTATTTTACATAGGTCATTATAGCGTTCATTTGTTCGTATTCGATGGTCGTTTACCGAGCCGTAATCATTCTGCAGTTCGCTCGATGCAAACTTTCCCCTTCTTTATGAAGACGGCGATCTTGCCCTCCATCAAATCGATTAGCTCTTGGCCCACGAGTTCGCGTCTCCATCCCTTCAGCAGGTCGATTCCCTTGCGATGGCCTCGCGCGACCGCCTGCAGGTCCGAATGGCTCGCAAGCGTAGGCACGGCAACGCCGTTCTCGCGCGCCCTTATGCGCACGATGCTCATCATGAGATCAACCTGGGCATCGACATTGGGCTCGCTCTTTCCCGAAGAGGGCAGCTCGGGCCAAGCGTCAGGCGCCGAATCGAGCGCTGCCACGACGAGCTCTATAACCTGCCGAGCATCGCGCGTCGTCAGCCGTTCGCGAATGCCACGCACCATAAACAGGTCGTCGATCTTTCGCGGCTCGCGCTTGCACGCTTCGACGATTTGCTCGTCGGTCAGTATCCATTTGCGCGGCACATTGCGTTTTCGGGCCTCGATTTCGCGCCACGCAGCCATCTCGCGCGCAGCCGCCATCTGGCGCCGCGAAAGCTGCGTGCAATGCTTGAGCCTCCTGAATCGCTCTCGTTCATCGTCTATATAGGTCGACTCGTCGCTCATTTCGGCAAATTCCGAATCGAGCCAGGCAAGCCGCCCCTTCTTCTGGAGCTTCTCTCGCATGATCTTATACATTTTGGGCAAGTAGATTACGTCGTCCTGCGCATAGTTGATCTGCGATTCCGATAGCGGACGCACCGACCAGTCGGTAAACGAGTCCATTTTCTTCAGGCGCACTCCGCATATCGACTGCACGAGGGGACCGTAGCCGACCTGCTGCACTTGGCCAAGCAGCGCAGCGGCGACTTGCGTGTCGAAAACCGGCTTTGGAACGCATCCTATGTCGTAGATGATGATCTCGATATCTTGGTGCCCGGCATGAAACAGCTTCATTATGCCCTCGTCCGTGAAAAGCTCGGACAGTACTTTCAAATCGTCGACCGCATATGGGTCCACTATCGCGACTTCATCATCTGTTGCCAGCTGCATTAGGCACAACTTTGGATAATATGTTTTCTCGCGGAGGAACTCGGTGTCGACGGCGAGTATGCTCGATGTACGCGCTCGCTCGACGAATGCCTCCAGCTCCTGTTGGGAAGCTATGTACATGTGGTCAATCTCCACCTTGTTAAATCGTTGCTTTGCGCTACCATCATAGCATCAAGTGCGATTCGCCCGACAATTTCGAGGTGCAACATGAAGCTGCTCGTCGTAATCAACACATCGGCAGGTCACGGTGACGGAGCCATCTACGATTTCATGCGCATGGCACTCGGTGACGCCGATGAAGCATGCGTACGCTACACGGACGGCACAACCGACCCCTGCGACCTTGTTTTCGATGCGGCACGTTTCGATGCGGTTGTCGTTTCGGGCGGAGACGGCACGATCGCATCCGTTGCGCACAGGCTGGCACATACAGGCGTCCCGATTCTCCCCTTTCCCGCCGGAACCGCCAACTTGCTCGCGAACAACCTGCTCTCGCCTTACGAACCGCGCGCGCTTGCAACGATGGTACGTGCCGGCAACACACTCGATTTCGACCTCGGCGAAATATATGCGCATGGTCGCACGTTCGGATTCTCGATTATGGCAGGAGCCGGTTATGACGCTACCATCATGCGCGACGCCGTTCCCGCGAAGAAGCGACTGGGGCCTGTTGCGTATTTCCAGGCTGCCATCACTAACACCAAACCGCAAAAGTCGAATCTCACGCTCTTCATCGACGGAAAGACGCTCCATACAGAGGGCTTGGGGATCATACTCGTGAATTTCTCGAAAATCCAATTCGAGATTCCAATCACGCACGAGACTTCCGCTCGTGACGGCATGTTCGACATCGTCATCCTCAAGGCCGAGAACGCCTTCGGCTTGCTTCCCGCCCTCATAGCGGCTACGCTCGACCGCGACGGCGGAGTCCCAACACGCACAGAATCGATGGAAGTGCTGCGCGGCAGCATGGTCGAGGTCGTGGCAGATCCTCCCCTCCAGATGCAGTACGACGGCGAGCCGCTCGAGATAACCACGCCGTTCTCTGCGCACGTGCTCGAAGGCGCGGCACGATTCATCGTATCGGACGAGGCCCTGAAAGAGTTCGACGACTACATCGGCGAATAATAATATGGGCGCAGGATTGCCCTGAAACTCATCGTCACCCGCGCCTAGTCTTCGTCACCTTCGCGCTCGATGGTCCACTTGGCTAGATTGCTCTTATGCTTCAGCTGCAGGAATTCCATGATGACCGAGAACAGCATCGCGAAGTAAATCATGAGCTTTTCCATATGCATGTCGAGCACTTCGATACCGGAGTTTATTCCGAGCGAATCGAGCACGAGCAACACGCCGATGGTCGCAATAAAAGTCAGCGCCAGTATCTTCATTTCGACATTGTGGTTGATGAAGTCAGCAATAACGTCGATGAAGATCATCATGATCGCGATGGCTATCACCACTGCCAAAATCATGATGATTAGATGCTCGGCAAGCCCCACTGCCGTAATGACCGAGTCGATCGAGAAGACGATATCCATGACCATAATCGTAGCGATGGCCTGCGGCAGCCCTATGCGCTTGCCACCCGGCTTGCCGGTTTGAGCTTCCTGCTTCTCGTCGGCCAAGTTAATCGTATCGCGCAATTCCGTGATTCCCTTATATATGAGGTAAAGGCCGCCAAGTAGCAAGATAAGATCTCGGACCGAAATAGGACGCTCCCAGCCGCCTAGGGAAATCGTGAACAGAGGGGTAACCATATGCACGAGAAACGAGGCAACCGACAGGAATAGGATGCGCATAATCATGGCTCCTGCGAGTCCGAGCTTGCGCCCGATGTGCTGTTTTTCAGGCGCGAGCCTGTTAGAAGTAAGCGAAATGAAGACGATATTGTCGACTCCAAGGATAATCTCTAAAAATAGGAGCGTTATAAGCGAAATCCATGCTTCAGCCGTGGTGAATATGCTTAAATCAATCATTCGTCCTCCTCGGATGAGCATCCTATCATCAGCTCATCGTGGGTCGATGATATAATGCCCAAAGCACATAAACCCAGCAGGAGCATATACATGGCAAAAAAGTTCTCGCTCAGCGATTTTCTGCATTACACGAACCGCCGCACGTACACCGATACGCGCGGAAGCATAGCGTATCTTGATGGCGCCCCCCTGAGAAGGCCGTTTTCGATGCCTACAGCACAACGGTTCTTCGCACTCATCATCGTGGTGGTTGCAATTATCATCGGTGGGATCTTCGTTAATTCGACCGTTCTCTCATCATTGCGCGAAGCCGCCCAAGCCGAAGCAGCTATCGAGACCAACCTATCGCGCCAAGCCTCTATCGAGACGCTTCCTGACCTCACAAAGCTGATTACCGAAAACGACAAAGGAATCAAAGAAACGTTTGATGACGCCGGCTACACCTATTACGATGCGTCAAGCACAAGCGACTCGGGCGATTTGATCTTATACAAATTGCCATCAGATATGACGCTTGACGAAGCCGCGTCTTTGTACGCGCAGGGCGTATCGAACCTCTCGGCGCCACAGGCGACCAAACTGCTCGTAGGATCATGGCAGTTTGTGTCTGAACACAGCGGATCCACGAGCATGGTAGTCCGTTACGCAGATTTCTCGACCGGCGACCCTCAAGTTGCCGTTCAGAACGCTATGCAGAAGACCGGCTTCGACCCCGAAAGCATCAGCGACTCTGGCAAGGACGAGTCGGGCAATACCTACAACCTCGGTACCGTTGATGTCGACAAAACGCCATACACGTGGAAGATTTCGGCCATTCCGCTAGACGAGATGTACTCGATATCCAACATGCCCGAAGAGGCTTGCTACGTAGGCATCCGCTTTACCAAATAAGCACCTAATCTGGCATATTGGGGAGTCTCCCCTTCCCGTATGGTGAGACTCCCCGATCTGGAACAATAAAAGCTCCCGAATGGGAGCTTTAATCTTTGGAGGCGACGCCCGGATTCGAACCGGGGGTGAAGGCTTTGCAGGCCTCTGCCTTACCACTTGGCCACGTCGCCGTTTACTTAAAAAGGCCGGCCTTAAAAGACCGGCCTTTAAATATTCTGGAGCGGACAACGGGGTTCGAACCCGCGACCCCCACCTTGGCAAGGTGGTGCTCTACCAGCTGAGCCATGTCCGCGTCGCAAGGAGATATATTACTCTCATGGCCATGCGCTTGCAAGAACTTTTTTCAAAATTTGTATCTTCTGTGAACACATCGACTTGAGCAGGCTATTCCTAGAGCAAACTCACCAAATCAGTAAGAAGCTCTATATGCTCGAATCTCTCGTCTTCGAGCGCGCCCTTCCGGTCAATAATGATGGGCCTTATGCCCGCATTGCTGGCCCCCTCGCCATCGGCTGTGGGCAAATCACCAACATGTACAGCCTCTTCTGCGCTTGCACCCATTCGCTCCAATGCTATGTCGAAAATCGCCCGTCCCGGTTTTCGGCATCCGACCGCAGCCGATGCGACAACTTCGTCGAAATAGGGCAACATGCCCATTCCTCGTATAAGCCCTTCGAGCGTCGCATCCCAGTTAGAGATGATCCCAAGCCTGAACCCGCGACGCTTAAGCCCTTTCAAGCACGCTTCCACATCGGGGTACGCAGTCCAATTGCTCGGCTTCAGGTACTCGTCGTACACAGCTTGAGGCAATTCCTCATCATCTTTTAAATCGCAATAGTCGGCCATCATCGCGTACATATCGAGCCATATCTGCACGGCACGCTCGTGCACGCACCAGAAATCCCCATCGCGCATATACTCTGACTCGTAGAAAGCATCGACGTCTACCATGCAAGGTTCGACGTCGCGAACAGTGATGTCATGACCGCGACGTTGAGCTACGCGCGCAAACACTTCCGGAACCGGAGGATCAGCGCGCAAGAGCGTCTGCCCCACGTCGAAGAACACGACCTTGGTCAAGCAGGTCATTTACCAATAACTCTTTTCTTTAGCTTACGTAAGCGAGCAGATCTAGTTTGGATTCGTCAATCAGCTCGGCAGCACCATCCGCACTTTCGTGAACATTGACTACGAAAACAGCAGGCGCAGAATCTTGCGTAGCGCCATTATGCGTGCCAAGTATTAGGTAATCAGTTCCATCACCTTGTTGGGTGCCCAACAATGCCAACGGGTTAATCTGCAGGTCGTCATAGCTGGCAATTGCCTTGGTAAACGCTTGCGCCGCCTCTGCGGTCATAGCCACGCCGGAGCTTGCCTGCCTGACCTCCCATGCGCCAGTTGCCTCGGTGCTTGCAGCCTCATCGGTTGTCTTGATGTCTGCCAAATCGAAGGCCGCCGCCCCAGTAATGCTCGCGTTTCCCTGCAGGTCCTTGTATACAACCACAATATCCCATTGCGCGGCGCCGTCGGTCGAGGCGCCCCTGCACAGATACGCAAGGTTCTCGCCTGCAACCACCTGCGTGGCCAGCACTGCTATCGGCTCGTAGTCTGCACCAGATTGTGCGCCCAAGGCCTTCTGGAAGGTTTCCTTTTCATCATCCGTCAAATCCGCCTCGCCCAAGCTTTCGGG
The DNA here is from genome assembly GCA_002371495.1 of Eggerthellaceae bacterium UBA3686. Taxonomy (GTDB): domain Bacteria; phylum Actinomycetota; class Coriobacteriia; order Coriobacteriales; family Eggerthellaceae; genus UBA9715. Next base: position 17,587 of record DFIX01000003.1, on the reverse strand, counting down.
GATTTCCCAATCTCCTTGTTGCGCAACAGTCGACGAAGAACCCGATGCTGTCGAGGACGCAGCAGCCTCCGAAGAGGAAATCTCTGTCGAAACGGCCTCCGACGAGGCGGTCGCCGACGACCCAGAAAACGCCGGCGCCAACGAGCTAGCTGATCCTCCCGCGCAACCAGCCATGGCGAAACATGCTACAAGAGCACTTGCTACAAAACTTGCCAATAAGCGTTTCATACTTTATCCCTTCATGAATAACTCAGGCGCTTTAAATAGTCTGGCATGCCGCGCTGCCTTTCGCACGCCCTGCCCAAATCCTGCCCGCAGTATCCGTATACGTTATTGCACGTACGTGCTGAGAACCCTTGCCAGGACATTCACATCGATCGGTTTCTTTATATGCTCGTTCATGCCCGCATTTTTGCAGTTGAGGACATCTTCCGCAAACGCGTTAGCGGTCATGGCGACGATGGGGATGCTCTTGGCGTAGGATCTATCTAATTCGCGAATGGCTTTCGTAGCCTCGATCCCGGTCATCTTCGGCATGCGCACGTCCATTATTATCAGGGAGTAATAGCCATCTGGCGATTTGGCGAGCATTTCGAGCGCTTGTTGCCCGTCCTCTGCCCAATCGACCTCGAGCCCAGGCATTTCGAGGAAGCTCATCGCAATCTCGGCATTCAGCTCGTTGTCTTCGGCTAGCAAGACCCTGTGACCAGTAAGGTCCAAATCCTCGAGCGTAACAAGGGAAGGCACCGCATCAGCATCGTCTTCAACGCCAACGAGCGAGTTGAAAAGCGCCGTTAGTTTGGTCCGGAACAGAGGCTTGCTTATGAATGACGTGCACCCTGCCTCCCGCGCTCGTTGGTCGATTTCGCCCCAATCCTGCGAGGAAGCCACAATTATCGGCACGCCCGGCCCTACCGCTTCGCGTATCTGCCTCACAGCTTCAGCACCGCTTAGGTCGGGCAAAGTCCAATCAACGATGATAACGTGATACTCCTTGCCCAATTCTTTCGCTGCTATAGCTTTATCGATGCCCGCTTTTCCCGTATGTGCGCATTCGCCCTTCATCTCCATATTGCCCAAAATCTCGCACGCTGATATGCAAGACGCCTCATCGTCGTCCACTACCAAGATGCGCAAATTCGTAAACCCGTCATGACCGTGATGCGCATGGTCATGGTTTCTCAGGTACAGATTTACCGTGAACTTGGATCCTTCGCCGTACGTGCTCTGGACGGTAATGTCGCCACCCATCATGCGAACGATGTTGCGCGTGATGGCCATACCGAGACCGGTTCCTTGTATGCTTGCAGTTTTCTTGTCATCCGCACGCGTGAAGGGCTCGAATAGGTGCTTTTGGAACTCCTCGGTCATGCCATACCCGTTATCTTCGAAAATGAACTGATAATGGCTGAACCCCTTTATGCCCGTCGGCAACTCGTCGACACTCAATGTAATCCGACCGCCATCGGGCGTGTATTTAATGGCGTTACTCATGATGTTGACGAAGACTTGCTCTATGCGACGAAGGTCTCCCACCACGTGCTCGTGCTTGACGCCGGCGATATTAGCCCTGAAAGAATGCCCATGAGCTTGGATCTGAGGCCGTGTCATCGTGAGCATACCGTCAATTAGGTCTGCCAGGTAGAAATCCTGCTCGTGAAGCTCTACCTTCCCCGACTCTATTTTGTTCATATCCAGGACGTCGTTTATCAAAGCCAGCAGATGATTCGACGATTCGGAAATCTTGTGCAGGCAATCGGCGACCTTCTCGCGATTATCCAGGTTCTTTTCGGCTATGGCCGTCATACCTATAATGCCATTCATGGGAGTGCGCATATCATGGCTCATGCTCGCCAAGAAATCGCTCTTGGCTTCGTTCGAAGCATTTGCGGTTTCGATGGCATCTCGCAGGGCCTGCTGGATCTCTTGCTCTTTGCGCACCTCTTCGTCGACGTCCTTGAAGCCGCCCACGATTCCCATCTTTCCGCCGCCGATGTCGAGCTTCGCGAACTCGAGCCGGTAGTAGCGGACCTGGTCTTCGAACATGCGCCGGAAGGGCACCGAGTAAATGAGCTTGTCTTCAGTATTGCTGATGATGTTTTTAGGCGTTACGGCATTCAGGAACCGTTCCCGATCTTCTTCGAGAACGAGTTTGGAGTAGAAGGCCAGAGCATCGGAAAACTTCGTAATGTTGATGGCCTCGCGCGCCGGCAGCAGATGGCTTGTAACCTCGTCGATGCGGTACAGTTCGAACTCCTGCGTTTCGATGTCGCGGATGAGCCACACCGAATCGTATACGCGGGTCAGGGCCTCGATGACTGCCGACCTGAGGTTCAGGGTCTTCTGTATTTCCTGCTCTTTGCGCACCTCTTCGTCGACGTCCTTGAAGCCGCCCACGATTCCCATCTTTCCGCCGCCTATGTCGAGCTTCGCGAACTCGAGCCGGTAGTAGCGCACCTCGTTATCGAACACGCGCCGGAATGGAACCGAATAGATAAGCCTATCTTTTGTGTTACTGATTATTTTCTCGGCAGTCACGGCTTCGAGGAACTTGCTTCGGTCTTCCTCGTATACCAGTTGAGAATAAAAAGCCAAGGCATCAGAATACTTGTTTATGTTTAACGCAACTTGAGCTGGCAGCAGGTGCGCAGTCTCTTCGTCGATACGGTAAAGCTCGAATCGCTGGGCCTCAATGTCGTCTATGAGCCACACCGAATCGTAAACGCGCGTCAATGCCTCGATTACTGCAGAACGCAAGGTCGAATCGGATTCTACTTTAAGATGCTTCTCGGTGATATCCGAAACGAACACGTAACGCAAGCTGTTTATGCCGTCAGTTTGCACGTAATGCCCGTGTCCGTCTATCCAGCGAACCTCCCCGTCTTTGCGGATGATACGAAATTCAAGGTGCTCGAGCTTGTCGTACCCTTCGCTTGTTTGCTCCCGTTTCGACTTGACGACTTTCTGGTAATCGTCCGGATGTATCATCCCGCGAAACTTTATACCGCAGTAATCTTTGAAGTCTTCCAGGTCCTCGCATCCGAATATCTGAATGGCGGTATTGTTAGCATAGAGCACCTCTCTAGCACCATCATCCTTATAGATGTAGAAGCCTCCTGGCATATGCTCGCCGAACTGCTCGACGACTGCCATATTCTGATCGCTTAGGACCTTCGTTTTGCTGTACATAACGCGCTCCTATGCTGGTCGCAACCCCATTACGACTAATAGGAACAATATACCAGACGAACAGCAAGCACGAAGATGCCAGAGTCGCTTTCTAGCAGGACGCCGATTCCAATCACATCGCAAAACCGAGTAAGCCTATTGCCCAACAGAAGGCATAGCCTGCACACAGCTGCACGAGCCAAATCTTCGCTCATTCCATCATATTCATATAGGAAATAACAACTCATGTTAACTATTGTATTGACAATAGTGTTACCAAAAGTATACTTATTAATTAACCGTGTATAACTTAACTAAGGAGGTTAAAGGCGTGACACTGAACGACATGGAAGTGGGCCATACATGCATAGTCGAGCGATTGAACGATGAGGGCGAAATCCGCAGACGCATCATGGATATGGGTATTACGAAGGGCGCTGAAATCTGCGTAATGAAAATCGCTCCTTTGGGAGATCCCATCGACGTGACGGTTCGTGGCTACCACCTGTCGCTTCGCCGCTCAGATGCCGCCAACATCGAAGTAATACCAGCTTAACCTTTTCCCCACCCCGGGCTTTCCCGGGGTTTTCTTCGCGCAAATAATTGTTGCATAAAGATAACTTACAGAAGGAGATGAATCTCGATATGGCATTGACGATTGCGCTGGTCGGCAACCCAAATTCGGGTAAGACCACGCTGTTCAACCAGCTCACCGGTAATCACCAATATGTGGGTAACTGGCCCGGCGTCACCGTAGAGCGTAAAACGGGCAAATTGAAGAACCATTCGGATGTCGAAGTAGTCGACCTTCCAGGCATCTACTCGTTGTCGCCGTATTCCAATGAGGAAATCATTGCCCGCGATTACCTGGTTCAAGGTTCACCCGATGTCATTGTAGACATCGTCGATGCATCTAATCTTGAACGCAATCTGTACTTAACGACGCAGCTTATGGAATTCGGCGTGCCCGTGGTCGTCGCGCTCAACCAGATGGACGTTGTGCACAAGCGTGGATGCGAGCTGGATTCCGCTGCCCTTTCCAAAGAGCTTGATTTGCCCGTTGTGGAGATCTCGGCATTGCAGGGCGATGGAATCGACAACGTAATCGCAGCAGCAAAAGTAGCTGCAGAGGGCAGAAAAGCCCCCTCGCCTGCTCGCTTCTCGCCTGACCTTGAAGCGCTCATCGAGCACCTCGAAGCAGACTTGCCTCAGGCGGTAGCACCTCAGCTGAAGCGCTACTACGCAATTAAATATTTGGAGCGCGACGAGAAGGTGCTCGCAGAACTCGGCGGAATAGAAGACCTCGACGGACACGTACGCGCGGTCGAGGCGCGTTTCGGTGACCGTGCCGATGCCGTAATCAGCAACGAGCGTTACAACTTCATCACGAGCTTCATCAACGAAGTCCAAAAGAAGACCGAGCCCGAGATGAGCACGACCTCGAAAATCGACCGCATCCTGCTCAATCGCGTGCTGGCGCTGCCAATCTTCGTGGTAATCATCGCTGCCATTTACTACATTTCCGTCAGCACCGTAGGCGGTTACGCAACAGACTGGGCTAACGATGGCGTGTTCGGGGACGGATGGTACCTCGACCCTGTCGCCATAGTGAACCCCGATGCAAGCACTCAGGCAAGATACGATGCCGACGCAGAGCCGTACGACGAAGCCCAGGAAGCAATCGCAAACTACCTGGACGCCGCGTCAGAGAAGGGCATCGATACGACCGCAGTAGCAGCCAATTTCCTCGCCGAGCCCGATGAGGAAACGATCGAGGCAATGGGCGAAGGGTTCGAGCCCGACCCCGAATCGGCGGAAACGCAAGCCGCGTTGAAGGCATTTGAAGCGAAGGCCGCAAGCGAAGGTGTCATCGCCGAATACACTATCATCAACGAGGAGGATCTAACGCAAACAGACTACTTCGTCTATGTTGGCGAGCAGAACGAAGCGAAGGCGCAGGCGTTAGCCGATGCCCGTAACGGCGAAATCGCCGCTGAAGGCCGCTCCGAAGCAGCCGAAGCAGTCGTTTACAACTTCGACGGCGAAGTTGCCTCCGAGGATAACGAGGGCGAGATGGTTCCGCAGGGCGTCTTGGTACCTGCGCCGCAAGAGCACGAGGCGTACGGCATCTGGATTCCCGGCATCCCCGTGCTTCTGGGTGGGGCGCTCCAGGCAGTTGGCTGCGTCGACTGGCTCTATGACCTCATCATGGACGGCATCGTCGCAGGTGTTGGCGCTGTGCTTGGATTCGTGCCGCAAATCATGATTTTGTTCTTCCTGCTGGCAATCTTGGAGCGCTGCGGCTACATGGCGCGCGTCACGTTCATCCTCGATCGTCTGTTCCGTCGTTTCGGGCTTTCCGGCAAGACGTTCATCCCCATGATCATCGGCACGGGCTGCGGCGTACCGGGCGTCATGGCGTCGCGCACGATCGAATCCGAATCGTCGCGCCACCTGACCGTAATGACAACCACGTTTATGCCCTGCTCTGCGAAGCTGCCCATAATCGCGCTCATCGCTACCGCTGTGTTCGGCGGCGTGTGGTGGGTTGCCCCGCTCGCGTACTTCATGGGTATCGCCTCTATCGTCATGAGCGGCATCATCTTGAAGAAATTCAAGGCTTTCCGCGGCGAGACGACACCCTACATCATGGAGCTTCCCGAATATCGCCTTCCTCGCTTCGTTGACCTTCTTCGCAGCATGTGGGAGCGCGCATGGGCGTTCATCAGAAAAGCCGGAACCATCATCCTGCTGGCTACCGTGGTCGTATGGTTCCTTTCTGGCTACGGCGTCTACGAGGGTCAGTTCATGTGGGTCGGCGAAGAGCTCATGGATTATTCGTTCCTGGCGTACTTCGGAAACGCGTTTGCATGGGTGTTCACGCCGCTCGGGTTCAACAATTGGCAGTCTGCATCCACGGTCATAACGGGCCTCATTGCCAAGGAAAACGTCATTGGCACGATGGCCATCGTGTTCGGTGGTGGAGAGCTTCCGTGGGCAAGCGAATTCATGCAGGCGCTGGCTGCAACCACCGGCTCGCTTGCACTTGTTCCCGTTGCTGCGTTCGCCTTTATGACATTCCAGCTGCTCTGCGCGCCGTGCTTCGCTGCGATGGGCGCCATCAAGCGCGAAATGGGCGGATTCAACAAGTGGTTCTGGGCGGCAATTGGCTGGGAATGCGGCTGGGCGTACGCCATTGCACTCATCGTATACCAGGTAGGCAAGCTCGTAGTGCTGGGGCAGTTCGGATTTGGTACGGCGGTTGCCTTCCTGCTAATCGCCGCGATCCTGTTCGGCTTGTTCCGCCCCATGCCGCGCGATGAGAAAATAGCAGCGAACCTGTCGACGGTAAGCGAGACAGCATGAACGTCGCAAGCTGGATAATCCTCGGACTTGTCGTATTGGTCGTTGCACTGGCCATCCGCGCGACGTTCTTCAAGAAGAACCACAAGGGCGGCTGTTGCGACCAAGGGGACGAAACCGCAAGTTGCTCGTCCTTAGGCTGTAGTTCATGCTCATGCGACGGCTGTCCCCACGCAGGGCAGAGCGCTCATAACTAGTGCGGTCATATAACCTACGAAGGCGGCCAGCAATTGCTGGCCGCCTTCGCTTATATGCCCATACCGATATATTCAATAGTAAAGAACCCTCGTAACAAGGTATCGCCGAGGTCAAACAAGATGGCCGGAAGGCGTAACGTCATCGCTCCTCCCCGCACGCTTATGCCATAATCCATAATAAAAATTCACCTAGCTTTTCGGAGGAAACATGATCTCCACCATACGCGAGCTTCGGCAGATGATAGCAGACAGCTGCGATAGCTCCCAGCCGTTGCGCGTGGTTGCCCATGATGTCGGGAAAAAAGCGTCGAGGCACTCCGTCGTACGTGCCGACGAGCTCTATCCTGCGAGGATGACCGTAACCCCGGGAACCTATAGCGAGAAAGGGGTCATAGAGTTTGCCTATGATCCCGAATTCAAAGCGCTCATGCCCGAAGACGCAATTGTCGCTTTGGACGGCCTGCTTGAAGAAGTGCCGAAGGCGCTTATCGGCTGGGTCTACTTCTTCTACTTCCCCATAGACTACAACGGGCTATTCGGTAAGAAGAAGAGAATCGAATGCTCACTTTTAGACACGAGCGAGGTAGAAAACGTCTACCTTTCTGACAGCGAGCCCAATACCCTCGTAATCGAAGCGAAATACGGAGTTGGCTCATTCGATTAAAGCAGGCAGAAAAAACTTCGTCCGATCATTGAGCTGAATGATCGAAGCACAGCAGCCGATGCGACACGACAAAGCGGCAATAATCGGCGCGATCGTCCTGCTAGAACGCATCGAGACGACATGAACCAACAACGGCACCACCGAGCAGACGCGACTCCCCCAGATTACCTTTGGGGGAGTCGCAATTCTATTCACCCACAATTATTTGACGATGACCTTCACCTTCTTGGCGAGACTGTTCTGCGCGTACACGTAGAGAGAGCAGATCGGCAACGCGCTCGCTTAGCTCTTGGACGTTTGCAGCCACGCTCGCTCCTCCCCCTTCGTCTGCTTAGCGACCGTCTGGCGACTGGACCCGGGTTTCACATCTCCAAAATTTGCTGCATCTACCCGTTTCGAATGCAGCCAGCCGTTCACTTGGTTGAATTTTAGAAACTTGATTCATTAGTGTCCTAACTTTCGGGACCCGATTTAACGACAAGGTGTTTTGTCTTCTAATTCCATCTGATTGGAAAAGTTTGGACTAATTCGGCATTTTCGGTGGGCACTATGGTGGGCATATGGTGAGCACAACAAAAGAGGTCAGAGTCGTAAGGCTCTGACCTCGCTGTTTATGGTGGGCGTTACAAGATTTGAACTTGTGGCCTCTTCCGTGTCAGTTGACGCGACTATACGCGGCTATACGCTTTGGCTTCTAGGCAATGACAAACGACTGGTCACCGCATGACGCGTGGAACAAGGCTAATCGCTAAATGCTATTTTGGCAGCCCTTCCTTCACTGGCGTTTCACTAGGCCAGCGCCAGCACCTGCGGTAGAGACGCATCGTCGAACGTTTTCAGCTGGTAGGTCTTCTCCAAGTTGAGCCAGAATTCCGGGGTTGTGCCAAGCGCCCTGCTCAGAAGCAGAGCCATCTCGGTGCTGATGGCCCGTCGCCCGTGGACGATGTCGGAAATCGCGGACTGGGGCTTGTGGATGGCCTGCGCGAGGCGGTACTGGGAGATGCCCATCGGGATCAGGAACTCCTCGAGCAAGATCTCGCCCGGCGTGGATATGTAGCTGTTAGTGGTAGTCACAGAACTCCACTCCCTTCGCTCCTTCGGGTGTCCATGTGAAACAGAGACGCCATTGGTCGTTAACCCTGATGCTGTGCTGCCCAGCCCGATCGTGTTGCAGCTTCTCGAGGTGATTGCTGGGAGGAATCCTCAGGTCCCTCAAGTCGGCGGCGGCATCGATCATCTGAAGCTTTCGGTATACGATGCGGCGCAATTGCGACGGTATTCTTCGGGGAGGATTCATGTCTGGGTCTTCCCAGAAAGCCTCGAGGTCGCGGTCCTTGAATTCCATGGAACTCCTTACTTCTGTGTTACAGAAGTATACTGCATGGGGCAAGTCGTTGCAAGAGCCGCTATCACGCAGGTCGCTAATCCGCAGGACAGTGCATTCAATTCCTTTAACGTAGCTATCTGAATTCTCCTCTCGCGCCGGATAATCATTACGCCTTTGCTTCTTGAATCCAAAGCATTGTATATGGCCTCAAGCGTGTTTAGCGCTTACAGCGGCCTCTTCCACCGGTCGAGAACCGGTTCCGACGATACGGCGAGGATGTCGTCCGATCCCATGATCAGCCTCATCAGATCGGGGTCGGCGTCAGCGTGGTTGTCCCTGAAATCCAGCTCCCCGCATTCTGGGCGGACGGCGAACGCGAGCCTCTCGCCGTCGAGGGAGAACTGCGCGTCTACGCCCTCCTTGTTGCCGCGGGCGTCCACTCGGATCCAGCCTGCATCGTCGTCGACGTACACCGTGTTCAGAGCGTGCACCATGTATCCGGAATCGGGCGTCTCCCCCTTCGTCAGGACCTGGTAGGAGATCCCGGACGGGATGCCGTTCGCCCTGAGCAGCGCGGAGAGCAGGTTCGCCTTGCCCCAGCAGATGCCCCCTCCCGCTCGCAGCACCTCGCTCGCCTTGGCGGCCGGCGTGTGCAACCCCGCATCATACGAATGGGAAACCTGGTCGCGCACGTACTCGTAGGTGCGCTTCACGAGATCGCACCTGCCAGATGCCGACAACCTGATTGTGCGCGCGACCTCTGCCACGTTTCCGTCCTCGAAGTCTATGAACTCGGTAGGTCGCAGATAGGGCTCGAGGCGCTTCTCGGCGTCTTGCGCCGCGCCCGCGGAGCGCATGACGCTTCCAGCCCATCCGATGAGCAGGTCGGCGAGCCCGGCCAGCTCGGCATCGTCGGGCGGGGTATGCTTTTCCCAGTTGCGCCCAACCTCGAGAACGAGCGCCTCGTCACCTTCGAGGTGCTCAGAGAGCTCCGCGCTCGTGCGGGGATACGCACCCGTCCGGGCGAATTGGAGCGCCTGCAAGACGAAGAAGGCACCCTTGAAGAGTTGCTTCAGAATCCCCGACGCCTCTCCGCCATCGAACGCGAGGGCGTGGCACGCCCCATGGTAAATCCCCGACGCACCGATGCGCGCGGCCTCCAGCGCATCGCGTTCCGAGAACGCCGAGATCTCGGGGAGTTGCCCGCGAATCGGCACGGTGTCGTTGTAGAACTGGAACAGCTCGTGCTTCGGCCAGGACGCGAGGACGTCCGCGGAGCCGACGAAGCCGCAGGCGAGCTCGGAATGCGGCAACGCCTCGATGATTCCACGGTAGATTACGAGATCCTCCGCGCTCAAGGAGTCAAGCAAAACTACAGCATCGATGTCGCTGCCGTCATGCGCCTCGCCACGAGCCCGACTGCCCTGAAGCCCGATGAACACGATGCGGTATCCGAACGCTTCCTGCATTTTCTCGGAGAACTCCCTCATCCATGCAAACACGTTCATGCCCATCCTCGCTTCCCGCGCTCCTAAAGTCATCCATTCTCTTCGCCCGCTCGTACATTCATGATACCTCCCGCGGCCATTCATACAGCTTGCTGAAATTTGGGATACATTTTGGGATACATTTGGGATACATGCCCAGGAAAGAGAAAACCCCTCACCATGTTTTACCAGGTGAGGGGCCATTGTAAGTGGTGGGCGTTACAAGATTTGAA
>DFIX01000003.1:0-7095 GCA_002371495.1 Eggerthellaceae bacterium UBA3686 | reverse complement strand
GAACTTGTGGCCTCTTCCGTGTCAGATGGCCCCGAAGCTGTAGTGGGAAAATACAAAATGTAATGAAACACCTGCTCAATGGCTGTTTCTAATGTTGGCGGCGCAATCGCAAAACACCGCAAAAAGCGGCTTGCAGCGAAACGATTTGCACCAAATTTGCACCGGGTTTTGAGGTTCGGCAGACCCCGATTCGCGGCCCACCTCTACTTCATGCGCTTGCGCCTGGCCTGCTTCAGCCAGTTCTTCTTGAACGTGCCGACGCCGCCGAAGAACTTGTCGTAGGTGCCGCCGTCCTCTTTGGCATCGTACTTCACGGCAGCAAGCTCGATGGTGCACAGGAAATCCGCCACTTGAGACAGGCGGTACTCGGTCATCGTCGTGCGCCTCCTCACGACAGCCTGCTTCGCCAGGACATCGTACACTGCATTGTAAAGGGCGCTCTTCACTATTGCCTGAGCGTTGTCGTAATAGACCTTTACATGATCGAATTCCTGGAAGTAGCCGAGGTGCTCCCTAAGAAAATCCGCGATGTCCCTCTTCATCCTCTCGGCGAGCTTTTCGGGGCCTGTGAATTCTCGGCGCTTGTACACGAACGTCACGTACTCGACTGGTAGATAGCGCACGAGCGCAGCAAATCCCGACAGGAGCTTCTTTCGTTGTTCCGGCTCCAAGTACCTGTAGTCGCCATGGCCGTTGAGGAGCGGCTCTGAATGAAACGGGATGTTCGGCAGGTCGGCGGTCGCGAGGGATCTTTCGTAGATGGCGACCTGCTCGGCAATGCTGGCTGCTTGGTCGTGAAAGACAAGCGTCAGTAGGAAATATCTCGTCTTCTCCGTTTTGTCGCCACTCTCATCCGCGAAAACGGATATCTCGCGCACCAAAACACCCCCTAATAAAAAAGTTGCCGGGGGACAGCCCCCGGCGCTTGGAGGTAGCCCTATCGAGCCACCAACTTTTTTATACCATATACTACTTTATATTGGAAGGTCATCAGGAGTTGTCACCTAAACGCTACATCTTCTGACCCCGACTCGCTCTGCCCTTCATAATGCTCTATCGCCCCCAGCGTCTCTTCGTATCTTTTGCGGGTCAAATAGCCTTCCTCGCGGGCTCTGTCTGCCGCCTCGCGAAGACGCTCTGTCATCAGCTTGCCCAAGCACGATATTATCGCCGCGCCGATTTCCTGGGAAGGAACGCCCTCGTAGGCGGTCGTGTCGGCTCCCCTATCCCTGACGACGACCACGAGACCATCCGGCTTCTCGCCCCGGTACCTCCGGGGGGTGGCCACGTAGATGCGGGCTGGATTCGTCGGCGCGAGGTCCAGCATCGCTATCACCGACTCACCGTATAGGTAGGCGCCTTCCCCGACGCGCGCGACGGATATCGCGTACGGGTCGTTCTGGTGCGGAACGTAGCGGGCGAGCCGGTAAAGTCCGTGGGAGACGTGCTCGAGCTTGCCCCTGTGAGCTAGCTTGGCAAGCTCGACGCTCGGCACGCCCTTCCGCATTGCGTCGCGCGTCGAGATCAGGTAGTAGTTGTCCACAGCGTGCTCGTATATGTCATCGTAATAAGACATGGCACAACTATACCATTTCCGGTATTGTTGTGCCATAATCATTGCAATAGTTTCGTTTTTTCCATTCGCGAAAACATTCAGAACATCAGTGTCCGCAAATAAGAATGCCGGGGGATCAGCCCTCGGCGCTTAGAGGTAGCCCTACCTGGCCACCTGGTCTTTTATATAACATGCTTCCTTTGCTGTGAAATGTATCAAATATTGCATTTGTATGCTACGTTAGCATTTCCAACAACAGGATCATACAAAATCAGTTTCAAGGATTAAGTAACTTCTTATCAACTTAGGGTATACATGTTCGCTTTGCACCAGGCGCATGCGCTGGCAATCGTCGCTGCTGGCGGTTCGCGTTCTTGCGCCTAAAGATCAATCGCGCAGATACGAAGACCCCGAAACCGCATCTGGTTTCGGGGTCTGGCTAAGCGATACCGCGTACATATCGTCTGCTTAGGTAAATGGCGTTGCGAAATCCTGTCCCGCAACCAGGGAGCGGGATCGCCGTCCCCGCTCCCCGCAAACAAGCGCATTGGCTAGAAGGATATGCCCACCGATATTTGCAGCGCGTAGAATACGAAGCGTCCGGCAAGGATACCGGCGAAGGCGAGGATGACAGCGATCGCCGATGCCGCATTGCCGCCCTTGCCGAGCGCAGCAGCAATGACAGCCGCGCATGCGAGAATCAGACAGGCAACTGCTACATAAAACGCACCGGACGCACCCGCAGCAAGGTCTGTGCCGGCTACGAAAGCGTTCGAAACGCTCCCCGCGCCTGAGTACATGAGCGCCAAACCTGCAACGGCCAGTACGGCGCCTATCACGGCAAATGCGATAAGCGCACTCTTGAACGTGCCGTCAACCGCCGCGTCGAGCGCATCCGAGAACGCCAGCACGCAAGCGCCCATCGCCGCACCGCCGAGCAAGGCGTAGCCGATCATCTGCGCGACAGGCCACGGCGTCGACCACGTCGGGATCGTGACCATGCCGTATGCCAGCCCCATGAACACGGCAAACAGCACAGCGAGCACTGCAGTCGCGCAGACAAGGCCCTTGCGAGCGCCGCCGAGCTTGCCGGCAAGCCCCATTATCACATATGTGGCCATAGCCACGGCGAACAGCATCGCCACGGCCAGCTCGTTGCTCATCGGGGAGCGTCCCAGCCCGCCGAACACGCCGAATGCCGCCATAGGATTGGCCAAATGGAAGAACGCCGCAATGAAGCCGACGACCACCACGATTGCCGGGACGAGCGTCATCTTATCGATGCGCGCTAGTTGTCCGTCGGAAAACTTCGCCGTGAAAAACGCCGCGGCGAGCGAAATGAACGCACCTGCGCCAATAGACGCCAACGTCGTGAAGAGCGCCAGGGGCAGTTCGTGGAATGCCGTTGCCATGTTACATCACCTCCAAGATGTTAGAAATCGCCACGTCGGTCGCAACCGGCTGCATGCTCACGCATTTCTTCAGGTACAGGTTGGGACCCGTGAAATCCTCCGCGGGCAACGGTGCAATATCGGCACGCCCCTCGCCGGAAGGCAGTTCGTCTATCGGCGCGAAGAACAGCGCACGTCCCGAGCACGCCTCGACGCAGATGGGCTGCATGCCGGCAGCTACGCGCTCGGCGCACCCGTTGCACTTCGCGGAATGGCCAATTTCCTTCGATACCGTCGGTGCGTCGTAGGGGCACGCCATCGCACAGTAGCCACAACCAATGCACTTCGCCTCGTCAACCGAGACGATACCGGTATCGGTATCCTTGTGCATGGCGCCAGTCGGGCACGCGTGCGTGCAGGCAGGTTCGTCGCAATGGTTGCACGACATCGACAGGTAGTATGTGTAGGAATCGGTCGTCCAGAAGCCGGCATCGTCTTGTTGCCAGCTGCCGCCCTCGACCTCGTACACATGACGGAACGAGAAATCGACCGGCAAATCCTTGTAGTCCTTGCACGCCAGCTCGCACGTCTTGCATCCCGTGCAACGCGTGGCGTCGTAGAAGAATCCGTACTGGGTCATGATTTACGCACCTACTTTCTTGACTTCGCAGATGCTGCTCTGCTGGCCAGTTCCCTTAGAGACAGGATTGACATGACGGCTGACGAGCGTATTGATGCAACCTCCCTTGTCGATGCCGTTCGGGTCAGGGTCGTACCAACCGCCCTCGGGTAGCGCAACGGCACCAGGCACGATGCGGTTGGTCACCTTGGCCAGGATGCGCACCTCGCCACGGTCCGTGACCACGCTCACCGTATCGCCGTCGGCGATCCCGCGCGGCTCGGCGTCGGCGGGATTGATCCACAGCTGATGCGTCGCGCTCTTCTGAATGACCTCATTGTTGGCGTAGGTCGAGTGCGTGTGGGCGCGGTAGTGGAACGAGAACAGCTGCAGCGGACGCTCGTCGGTCTGGGTTCCCGCGCCTTCGAAGCCGGCAACGTACGCGGGAATCGGCACGATGGCGTCGCCCTCGGGCAGCTCCCACTCCTTTGCCAGCTTCGCCAGTTCGGGCGAGTACACCTGGATTTTGCCCGTTTCGGTCGCAAGCGGATTCTTCTCGGGATCCTCGATGAACGGATCGGTGCTCGCGTCGATGTCGACCTTGCGCTTGTACATGCCCATCGCCACGCCCTCGTCGTAGGTGGGAAGGCCGTCGACCTGTTCGCGCAGTTCATCGTAAAGCTTGCGACACCAGTCCTCGCGTGTCATGCCACCCTCGGAGTACTCTTCGTAGACTCCTAGGCGCTTGGCCAGTTCGCCGCACACCTCGTACACTTCGCGGCGCTCATACAGCGGTTCGCGGATGGGCTGGCCGAACCAGATACCCAAGCTGTCGTTCATCTCGCCGGCGGCTGAAAGCGAATAGGTCTCTTGAGGCGTCAGATCGGGCAGAATGATGTCGGCGAACTTCGCCGAAGGCGTCATCATCACGTCGTAGCATAGGATGAACTCACACAGGCTATCGTCGCGCAGGATCTCGGCCGTGTAATTGATATCGCCATTCTGACCTGCTGGCATGTTGTTGCCATAGTTCACGAGGAACTTGATGGATGCGGGCAACGCATCCGCGCCCATGATGCCATCCTTCTTGGCGGTGAGCGCCGGACCGTCCTTGATGGCCTCGGGCCACAAGTAGTTGGGAAACTGAGCCTGTATGGGATTGTCACCGGTCGGCAACGAGGACAGAGGGAAACCCGCATTGCCCTCGTGGGTGCCTGCGTTGGTGCCGGGCTTGCCCACTTGGCCTACCAACTGCGGCAGCAGCATGACGGCGCGCGCCGCGAAATCGCCGTTGGCATGACGTTGCATGCCCCAACCCTGTGCGACGAACAGCGGTTTCGCCTCGCCGATTTCCTTGGCAAGCTGTTTGATGCGAACCTCGGGGATGCCGGTTATCCCGGCGGCCCAGGCAGGAGTCTTCTCGACCATGTCGTAGCCCTTGCCCATGATGTAGGCGTAATACGACGAGTTCTTCGGCGCGCCCTTCGGCAGCGTGTCTTCGGTGTAGCCCACGCAGTACTTCTTCAGGAACTCGCGGTCGGTAAGGCCCAGCTCCTCGAGTTCGTGTGCGATACCGGCCACGAGCGCCGCGTCGGTGCCGGGGCGGATGGGAATCCACTCGGCGCCCTTGTTGGTGGCGACCTCGTTGCGGCGCGGGTCGATCATGATGACGCGCACATTCTGCTTCTCCATGGCGACGTTCAGGTCGTAACCGGCACCGTCACCGCCCATACGCATATCCATGACCGAGTCTCCGAACAGCACTACGAGCTGATTATTCTGTAGCGACTTAAACGAGCGACGACCCCAGCTGTCACCGTAGGTGAACGGGTTCGACCCGAAGTTGATCGCGCAGTTGGAGTAGTTGCCGTAGCGCGTGACCTCGCCGCCCAGAAGATTGAACAGGCGGAAGAACGGGTTGTTCATCATGATGTTCTGCTCGACGCCCGAGCATTCCTGGATGAAAATCGCCTCGTTACCGTAGGTCTCCTTGATGCGCGTGAACTCGCTTGCGATGGTATCGAGCGCCTCGTCCCACGTGATCTGATCGTAGACGCCCTCACCGCGCTTGGTGCCCTCACGGCGCTTCAGCGGGTAGTTCAAGCGGTCCGGATGGTCGAGCCAACGTCGGATCGAACGCCCGCGCAGGCACGCGCGCATCTGGATGTCACCGAATTCTGCACTGCCCGTGTTGTCGGACTCCACGTATTTGATGGTGTCCCCAACCATGTGGAAACGCAGCACGCACGCCCCACCGCAGTTCACGTGGCAATGGGACCACACGATGCGCTCGTCGGAGCCCTCGTCTGCAAGCGCTTGCCCGACGGCACCAGACGCTTGAGGCGCTACGGAACACGCGCCCACCCCAACTGCGGCAGCAGCGCCGACCGCACCCGTTGCCTTCAGGAAGGTCCGCCGTGTCAAATCGGTCTTTGACATATACTCCCTCTTTCATTAGTAGTCGTTATAAATTCCGTACTTACAATGATGAAAGAGGCGTTGGCGTTTGGCAATAACGCAGTAATAGTGGATGTGCTACGGTTTTACGTAGCAAGTCAAAACCGCGAAAGCGAGTTCAGTCCACAAAGAGAGTCACAGCTCGTGATACAAGTCGGGTTCGTGAGCCACCATCCAGAGCTTCAAGTCGTCAAGGATGGGAATGAGGCTGCGTCCGGCATCGGTAAGCGAATAGTCAACGCGCACTGGCATGGTATCCTGAATCTCGCGCGCCACGAGCCCGCTCTCCTCGAGTTCGCGCAACGAGTTCGCTAGCATCGTAGGACTTATCCCGGTCACCAGGCGCTTAATGTCGCTATAGCGCAGCGTTTCATTGTAGTGGAGCGTGCATAGCACCTTGATCTTCCATTTGCCGCCGATATGACGAAACATCGCATCCGCAGGGCAGGGATCGAGACACGGGCAATCTTTGACTATGTTGAGCCGCAAATCCATTTCCATTGTGTTCCTCCCCGCCGCCGCAAAGAGTCCGCCTAAGTGCTTCAATGGCTAATTTGTTACAGATAATATATCGAATACATCATCGGTATTGCAAGGGAAACCGCGTTCGAGGTAAGCAGGCGCTCGAATCAAAAGGATCGTTTTGTTCTCGACCGACAACATGCGCACGGGCGAGCACCCATGCCAGACGGTTATTGCGCAGCGAGGGTGAAGGTCAGCTTCACGGGATTGTTGTCGCTGTAGGTGAACCCGGCATTGATGTTCTCGGCGGTGGCGGTCACGTTGTCAGACACGATAAAGCCATCCACGGCCACGCGGTAAGTGAAGCCCTCTTCATAGGGGATGTCGACCCCCCCGACAGGTTGCAACGTCCTCGATGTTGCCGGCCCGCACGACCGAGAAGCCGCTTGGCAGTTCCGATTCGTCCAGAGTCGAGACCCAAGGCGGCACCTGCTGTTGCGATTCGTACATTTCCAGACTACCGCACAGCGCGTGGTTCCAGCCCATTACAGTTCTAATCGGCCTTAATCGGATTTCGTTTGATGCTCCGCCCCGAAGGGGCTAGCATCGGA
>DFIX01000043.1 GCA_002371495.1 Eggerthellaceae bacterium UBA3686 | reverse complement strand
GGCTTTTCTGTCCCCCCTGACCATCTACCGGACAGAGCACGTAGAGCGGGGAGCTATACCTCCGGGCGTCGTGGGCCAGCGCCAAAACTCCCATCTTTTCGAGTTTTTGCACGGCGCGCCTTACGGTTCGGGCATTCAGGCCGAGCGCCGAAGCTATGACGGTTTGCGAAACCTGGACAGTAAAAACCCTACCGGGAGCGACGCCCGGAGCGTTTGCACCCAGCCAATCAGCCAGCCACACGGCGGAATCATCGCGCAGACGATCGCCGCGCGTGCTATGCTCCGCAAGCAGCGCGAAGACGCGCGCGGCAGAATTGCCCCCGATGCCCAAGCCCTCGAAGAGAACGGCCATACAGCCGGACGGAAGCACGGCGTAACGGGGAGCGCGGGCGGCGGTTTCATGGCCATGGCCCGACACTATTCGCCCTCCAACATCAGGCGGGCAAGTCGCAGCTTCGCGACGTACCAATGGCGGCCAATCTTGACGGCGGGCAGATCGCCCCGCGCGCATTGTCTCTGCACGGTTTTCTTTGCAAGGTGGAGAATAGCGCTCAGGTCATCAACGCCCAGCATATCCCCGTAACCCTCGAACATCCCCGCCGCGTCGGCGTCGGGCATATCGTCGGCGAGCACGTCCAGGGCGTCGACGTCGGTGAACGCTATCTCACGAACGGCGGCCATCTTCTAGCCCTGCTCGTTTTTGGCGGCTTCCAGGCGCTCGAAGGCCGCGCGGAGCTTTTCGAGCTGGACCGGGTACGGGTTAAGCCGCCCGCTTTCGATTGTCGAAACCGTGGAGGGATGCAAACCCGCTTCGCGCCCAAGTGCGGACATGGAAAGTCCCAGAGCTTCGCGGCGTCGGGTTATCTCGCTTCTATCCATCTTGATTGCTCCTTTTGTCTTGACCATCGATTTACTACGCTTTATTATTGTCAACATAAACACGGTACTAGTAAAGGTAGTCATTAGGCGTACTTTATTATGGTTGATAGCTACTGGACACCATTCAAGCCGGACGTATTCGGACCCGAACCGATGCGCCAGAGCGTTTTTGCGCTTTTCGACTCGATAAAGACGGAAAGCGACTATCTTGCCTACATCGAGGAAAACCCGTTCCTAATGCGGCTTTCGTCTAGGGCGTCCGACGTGCTCAAAAAAGAGCAGAGCATGGACGATTACTACGACATGCGGCGTGCAATCGACGCGGCAACCCTGCTAAAAGCGATAAGCGCCGCGCCGGAGCTTTTCGCGGAGCAAGGCCCACGCGCGGGCGTTTCGCTCGAGCATATGACGCTTTCAGAGTTTGCCGGAGACGCCGAAGCGGGCGCGGAGCTGGCAGTTTGCGTGCCTAAAATCACCCTTGAACTTAACGGGCGCTCTTATCTCAGATACCTTCTCTGGGCAGCGCTTAGGGACGCGGCGGCATTCGAAGCGCCTATTGAAGACCTGGCGGAAGCCCTCAACGCCGGCGGCGGCGGGATTAGGAGCCTAACCGTAGCCGACGAAGGTAATGCGAGTCTAACCTTGTCGGCGTCAAGTGTTTTCATGTACGAACCCGAAACGCCCGAAGACCACCAGGCCGCCCCGCTCGAAACGCTATCAGAAATTGCGCTATCCCTATTCGATGCGCTATGTAATACGAACCTGGCAGGAATCGAAGCCCGCGAAATCGGCGGGCGGCTCCAACGGTACGCGGACAAGGGCGCGGCCCTGCTATGGTTGTCTTTCTGCGAAGAGATCGACGCGGCGCGGGTGGCCCTTTGCCCGGTATGCGGGCGGCCCCTAGTAATATCGGGAGAAAGGGGAACGCCCCGCGAGTATTGCGGGCAAGCTTGCAGAGTTTGGCGGCGTCGGCACCCGGGCGAAACCAGAGAACCTAAAGTAACCCTCAAGAAACGCTAACACCCGCCCGCGAGGGCGCGGAGATACGGCAGGCAATCGACGGACAAAGAAAGGAGGTGAAGACATGGCGAAGACAACGGGCGCGAGGAACGGGCGCGGCAGCGTCACCCAGGCCAAGACCCGCGACGGGAAGCCAATCCGCAACGTGTGGCGCATTTGCTATTCCTGGACCGATTCGGAGGGCGAGCGCCACAAGGAGAACGCGACGCACCACGGGACCAAGGCGGAAGCGTGGCAGATATGCGACTCGCTCAGGGCCGCCCGCGAGGGCGGACTAAAACCCGAGGGGCGTAAGATAACATTTGCGCAGTTCGCGCAGGACTGGCAGCAGGCCCGCGAGGAATCGGGCGAGCTTGCGCGCAAGTCCCTAGAGGAATCGGCGCGAAGCGTGCGGAAGCTATCCGGCTACATCGGGGACAAGGCCCTGGCGGAAATCGACGCGGCCACGATAGAGCGGCTTTTCCGCGACATGCGCAGGGACGGCACCCGGGCGGACGGCACGACGATAAAGAACCGTACCATCTTGAAGTACTACCAGCACTTGAAGCAGATCATGCAGAAGGCGTGCAACTACGATTACATAATGCGCAACCCTTGCGCGAAGGTCAGGCCCCCGAAGCCGGAAGACGTGGAGCGGCGCGCATTGTCCGCGAAGGACGCGCGGCGGCTTCTCGCGACCCTCGAAAGGAGGGAGCGCGAGGAACGGGCCGCGTTCGACAGGAAGGAGGAACGACAGGCGGCGTGGAAGGCCGACAAGGGGCGGAAGTCGCTCCGGGGACTCGGGACGCTCGCGAACATCGTCGGGGCGCGGCTCACGCTCGCAACCGGGCTAAGGTTGGGCGAGCTTCTGGGCCTTACGTGGGGAGCCGTAGACCTCCGGGCGGGATGCCTGGAAGTGCGGCAGAGCCTAACCGAGCACGGCGAGACGAAGCCGCCGAAGACGGCGGCGGGCAGGCGCACGGTATGGCTTGACCCCGCGACGGTGGCGCACCTGGCACAGTGGAAGCGCTTCCAGGCCGCGCAGCTCCGCAAGATCGGGGCGGCGGCGGAGGGGCGGCCCCTGGCGGCGGGCGTGGCGGTGGTATGCTCCGACGTGGGCGGCTTTTCCAGCATCCGCAACTATGAGCGGTGGTGGATAAGCTGGCGGGACTCCAACGGATTCAGGGGCCTTAAGTTCCACGAGCTAAGGCACACCCAGGCAACGCAGCTACTAGCCAACGGGGCCGACGTGAAGACGGTCCAGGCGCGGCTAGGGCATTCGGACCCCGCCCTCACGCTGAAATGGTACGCGCACACGGTAGAGGAAAACGACAAGCGGGCGGCGGCCCTCATGGGCGGCTTGCTTGCATCGCCGGAGCAGCGCCAGAGCGCGTAATTTTTCCCGTTGTCCAAACATTGTCCAAACAAGGCGCTTTTTAGGGGAGATTCGGAAACCAGGCGGGAAGGCCATAAAGACCCGCCCACCTGGCGAAATGGCGTGGAGCCAGCGACAGGAATCGAACCCGCAACCCACTGATTACAAATCAGTTGCTCTACCGTTGAGCCACGCTGGCAAACACAAGGAGCATTGTACGACAAAGCCCCCTGCTCGGCAAATACCGCATATCCCAGCAAGCGACAAAATGGAGAGCTAGCTTTGTAAGATCCAATCGAGTTAGGAGTTTTTTGAGCACCACGGCAATCGGATACAAAGCGTAACTCCAGACGTTTTCGAGAACGCGAAAGCTCAAAAACCCGATAACGCGGTTAAACGCAGATAAGAAGAAGCCTCGAACCGTAATTCCGGGTCAATGGAGCGCTTCCATAGACGGGGGCGTGACTCCGGCGATTCTGCAACCACTGTTCCTGAAATCCACTTAGATTAGGCGAAGCCAAGCCGGAGCGCGCCCCCGCCTATGGAAACGCGGTGGGATGGCAAATTGGGTAGATTTCCCTGCTTGTTCGCTTGTTCCCGTTTGGCTATTTGCCGCGGACCTTCTTGGCGATGCGGTCCGAAACCGACAGGTCGTCGCGCGCATCTTGGCCCATGAACGAGATGGCGAGCATCCCGGGCCCGACGTGCGAGCCGATTACGGGGCCGATGGAGGTCTCGAGGAACAGCACCGTCTCGTCGACCTTGTACAGCTCGGCCTTCAGGCGTTCGACGTCTTTGGGACAATCGGCAGACCCGATGACGATATGGGTCCCCGTACCGATTTCGAGCGCACGTCGCTTGTAGTAATCGGCCAACTGCCTGATGGCCTTCTTGCGCCCGCGCGCTACGCCCGAAAGCGACAGCCGCCCGTCTAGCGAGATGTCCATCATAGGCTTTACGTCGAGCTTGGAGCCCGCGAAGGCAACCGACGAGGGAATGCGGCCGCCCTTGCGCAGCCACTCGAGTTCGTCGAGGGTGAACTGCTCGTTAACGTAGAAGCGCGCCTCGTTGGCCCATTCCACGAGCTCTTTGGCCGTAAGGCCGCGGGCGCGCTGCCGAATTGCCTCATAGACTAAAAGCCCTTCGGCGATCGAGGCCAAATGCGTGTCGACCACATACAGCTCGGCTTCGGGATGCTCGGCTACGAGCTGGTCACGTATCATGCTGACGGTCTCGAACGTGCCCGAAAGCGCGCTGGCGAAGCCCAGGTACACGGTGGGCACTCCCGACTCGATGGCGCGCGTGAACGCATCGGTTATGGCCATCATGGGAATCTGCGCAGTCGATACCTCGGCGCCTTTTCGCATGCGATCGTAGAACTCGCGCGAGCTGATGCTTTGAAACATGTCGTCGAGGCGCTGCTCGTCATCGAGCAAATACGGAAACTGCAGGACTTCCACACCAGGCACGTCGATGACCTGTGGCGGCAAGTCGCAGCACGAATCGATTATCACATTGCATTTAACGTCTGTCATCAAAGCACTTTCGTTCAGGCAAGGCGATGCGCCTCGGTGGTTCGCATGGCGCTATCGGATAATGCGTTTGTTTAATCATATTACGAAGAATACACCAATGTGCGCGGATCGAAGGTGAGCCTTCCGGGAAGCGCACGTTCGCACTCGTAGGCCACTCCGATAGCTGGACCAACATGAATCCCAATGACGGGACTTACCGGAACAACCTCGACTTTGCGGCCGCAAAGGGGTTCTATGACATCGCGTGCCCACTGCGCGGCCTCGTCAGGAGATCCGATGTAGTGCACGATAACGCTCTTCAACCCGAATTGCTCGATATCGGATTTGAACTTTTCGGTTATCGTGGCCACTGCCTTCCTGTGCGTGCGAACTTTGGCAAAGGTCGTGGTCAAGCCGTCGGTCACGGTAAGAATCGGGCACAGTCTCATGATCGTTCCCAAAAGCGCCGCCGCGCTGCCGATGCGCCCACCGGCTTTCAGGAACCGTAGCGACTCAGGCGTGAACAGAAAGCGCGATGCCGCAATCGATTTTGCCGCGAGCTCGCTGCATTGGTCGAGCGTATGGCCCGCCTTCCGCGCCGCAGCTGCGGCAAGAACCGACCACGCCTCGTCGAAACTGTTCGACATGGAATCGAGTATCCTGAACCTGAAGTCCGCATGACGGGCGGCAACGCTTCGGGCGGCCCTCAGCGCGTTGTCGATCGTGCCCGACATCTTCGAGCTCATGAAGATGCCGATAAGCTCGTCGCCTTCCTGCGCAGCGCGCTCGAACACCTCTTCCATCGCAGCTACCGAAGGTTGGCTCGACGTGGGAATGTTGTCGACCATGTCGTAGATGTCGGTGTAAAACGCATCGACATCCATCGTCGCGTCCTCGTACTCGACACCATTGCGGTTCACGTACATCGAAACTACCTCGATGCCGTTCTCTTCGGCAACGTCACGAGGAATCGATGCGGTGGAATCGGTGACTATGCGGATCATGAGCGTCCCCCTCGCCCCATATGAACGTAGCGCAGCTGCGTGCCGAAACTCGGGAAGCGGGCTGCATGCCTAAGCGGTTAAGCAGGCGAGCAGCGTACCTCCGCCCCGCCGACGCCCGGCCCGCCAACGCCTCCCAAAGCTAGTAGCTATTCTACTCGAAACCCTTCATCTTCGCGACGAGCGCGCTTCGGCGCTCGAAGAGCCCGCGCTCGAGCCCAACCGGATACGTATGCGGGTTGAGCAGACGCTTCTGCGACTCGTCGAGGGAGTCGAGGCTTTCCTTCGTGCGTTCGCGCGCGGCCATGGCCGAGCGGTTCTCGGGTGCGAGCACGCACGTGCCCTTGCGGGCAAGCGGAACCAGCAGCGTCTGGTAGCGCTTGCCGGCAAGCTTCTTGCGACGCAAGCTGTCATACGGATCGACTATGACCTCGGAGGCGTTGACCTCGGCGTTGGTGTCGAAAACCATGTCGCCTGCCAAGCGGCCGTCCTCAAAATAGTAACGCCGCACGTCGAGCACACCCGGCGTCGTGAGCTTCTGCACCGACTCGCTGATCTTTATATGGTCGACCCACGTATCCTCGCCCTCTGCGCGCGTGGCCGAAAGCTTGTAGACCCCTCCGAGCGTGGGTTGGTCGTACGCGCAGGCGAGCTTGGTACCCACGCCCCAGCTCATGACATCCACGCCGTCTTGGCGAATCGAGCGTATCGTGTATTCGTCGAGGTCGTTTGAAAGCACGATGCCGCAGTCGGTCAGCCCCGCCTCGTCGAGCATGCGGCGCGCCATCTTGCCGAGCCACGACAGGTCGCCCGAATCGATGCGAATGCCACTCAGGCGCTGGCCGCGCTCGCGCATCTCGAGCCCGACCGTAATCGCGTTCCTGATGCCCTGCTCGACGTCGTAGGTGTCGACCAGAAGCACGCAATTGTTGGGGAAAGACTCGGCGTATGCGCGGAACGCCTCGAGCTCGCTCGGGAACGACATGACCCACGAGTGCGCATGCGTGCCCGACACCGGGATGTCGAACATGCGCCCCGCAAGCACGTTGGAGGTCGACGAGCAGCCGCCGACCACTGCAGCACGCGAAGCCCACACGCCCCCCGCTGCGCCCTGCGCGCGCCGCAAACCGAACTCGGCAACGGGCGACTCGGCAGCCTGGCAGACGCGCGCGGCCTTGGTCGCTACGAGCGTCTCGAAGTTCACGCAGTTCAGAAGCGGTGTTTCGATGAGTTGGCATTCCAGGATGGGGCCGCAAACACGCACGAGCGGTTCGTTGGGAAACACCGCAGTGCCTTCTGGCACGGCGTCGATGTCGACGCTCAGCCTGAAATCGGCCAAGTAGTTCAGGAAATCGTCGTGGAACAGCTTGCCACCGCCCGGCGCGGGAAGCTCGCGCAAATAGGCGATGTCCTCGTCGTTGAAACGGTACGTCTCGACAAGCTCTGCCAGCTGGTCGAGGCCGCATGCGATCGCATAGCCGCCTTTGAACGGATAGCTGCGGAAATACATGTGAAAGCACGCCTGCGTGCTGCCCATGCCGTGGTCGTAATAGCCCTGCGCCATCGTGATCTGATACAGGTCGGTCAGAGCTGCGTAATCGATGTTCAATGTTCCTCCTAAAAGCGTCCCGATGGGTTGCGAGCCCAACGCAGACGCGCTTACTCGACCTTACTCGACCTTGCTCGGCCTTACTCGGCCTTGTCGGAATCGCCCTTGTGGGAACGGCGGCGTCGCCTGCCCTGACCGGGTTTGCGCTCGGCTGTGCCGGCCGCGTCGTGGGCGGCCTCGCCCGCCCTCTCGGCGCGGTTGGCGCGCAGGGCCGACGAGTTGCGCCCCACTTGCACGGACTTCTTCGGCTGCTCGACTGCGGACGCCTTTTCCTGCGCTTTTGCCGTCGAACGGCTGCGAGAACGGCGGCGCGAAGAGGACTTGGGCTGCCCCTCGACGGAGCCTTGCGCCCGGTCCTTCTTGGCGCGGGATTGCGTTTCGGGCTGCTTGCTCGTCTGCGACTCCCCTTCGGCCGTGACCGTGGTCGAACGGCGCCGACGGGGCTTGCGAGCAGGCGCTTGCGTTGCTGGGGCATCGTGCGTCGAATCCGAACGCGATGATCCAGACCCACCGCGACGACGGCGAGTCCGCGTGGGCTTGGCCTCGTCCTCTTCGTGCACATGGCGCACCTTACCGGGTTGGGCGAGTTGATCCTCGCCTGTAAGCTGGTTGGCAAACAAGCCGAAGGCGCTATCGGCCGCGAACAGGGGCGGCTCGTTGGCCACAGCCCACGCCTCCTCGCCGACGACGTTGGGCCGAGCGCCCTCTTCGGCCGGCTCGAAATCGGCCAACGGCACCTTCACCGGCTTCTCATCGCCCACCTTGATCGAAATGACCTCGCGCGGGACGTCCAGGTCGACGACCTTGCCCTCGCCATCGGGAGTCTGGATCTTGGCGTTCTTCTTCGGGGCGCGTCCATGAAAATCCTTGTAGGCATCGTACTCGTAGCGCAAGCAGCACATGAGGCGCCCGCACGTGCCCGAGATCTTGGTCGGGTTCAGCGACAGGTCCTGCTCTTTTGCCATGCGAATCGACACCGGGTTGAACTCGCCGCCCAATCGCCTGCAGCATAGCTCCTGACCGCAATGGCCCAAGCCGCCCACCATGCGTGCCGAATCGCGCACGCCGATCTGCTTCATGTCGATGCGCACGTGGAACTCCGATGCCAGCTTGCGCACAAGGTCGCGGAAATCGATGCGCTCTTCTGACTCGAAGTAGAACACGGCTTTGTCGCCGTCGAAGAGGTACTCGACCGCCACCGGGTTCATGTCGGGGGCGCTTTCGGCGGCCAGGCGCTTGAACGCCGGCATCGCTTCGACGGCTTTCTGCGAAAGCTCGTCGTTTTTGGCGCGGTCTTCATCGCTAGCCAGGCGCTTAACGGGCTTGAGCGGCGATTTCAGGCGCTTGGCCTCGGTGTCTTCCATATCGAAGAGCGCGCTTGCCACCGTGCCGAACTCGCTTCCGCGCGCGGTCTGGACCACTACGTCGTCGCCGACATGCAGGTCGAGACCCGCTGAGTCGAACCACAACGTCTTTGGATTGAATGAAAGCCTAATAGGGGCTATGCGTACCATACAGAGCCTCTCCTATCTCGAATAGCATGGCATCTAAGCATGTTTCGGGCGATACGTTGTACGAAAGGGCCTCGTTAAAGCTCTTCGTCGCCTGAAGCGCGCGCACCACGGCAGGTTCGCTCGTGCGCGCCGCTATGGCTTCGACCGTATCGCGTACATCGTAGTTTATGACCAAATCGCCCGTCTCGGCGCAGACGGCCAGCACATCGCGCAGAAACGACGCGGTTATGGCAGCCACTTGCCTGAACGCCTCGGTGCTGCGGGCGGTCAGCTCGCGCTTGTTGCGGGCTTCGATCTGGCGGATGGCCGACTTGGCCAGGAAATCGGCATTCTCGGCGAGCTTTGCCTCGTTGGCCTCTCGCACCGAGTCGAGCGGCGCCTTGGCCGCAACCACGAGCTCGCTGGCCATGCCGATAACGTCCCACGTATCGGCCGTGTCGAGCCGCGCCAAAGCATCGAGGACGCTGCGCCGAAACGCCAGCCGCTCGTTGGACTTGAGGAACTCCATCCCCCTCGAAATCGAACCACCGCACGCCTCGATGGCAATCTTGGCGAGCTCGGGCGAGGCGCCCGTGCGCTGCGCGAGAATAGCCGCCGCTTCGGATGCCGGAATATGCCTGAACGGGACCACCGAGCAACGCGAGACGATTGTGGGAAGCACGCTTTCGCGCGTGCGGCCCAAAAGAATCAGCACGACGTCGTCGGGCGGTTCCTCGAGCGTCTTGAGGAAAGCGTTGGCGGCAGAAGTTCCCAGCAAATCGACGCGGTCGAGGATGTAGACCTTGCGGTCGGCCTGGATGGGCGCCAGCGCAGTGTCCGATACGACCTCGCGAATCTGGTCGACGAGGTAGCCGCCGGCTCCCTCGGGCGCGAAGTAGCGGACATCGGGATGCTTGCGGGCCTTCACCCTTTGGCAGACATCGCAGGTCGCGCATCCGCCATCGTCGCAGAGCAGCGCCGCTGCAAGAGCGTAGGCGGACTGGGTCTTGTTCGAGCCGCACGGGCCCGTGAACAGATAGGCGTGCGTCACGCGGTCGGCTGCGATGCTCGCGCGCAGGAAGTCTCGAACGCGCGGCTGGCCGTATATCTGATCGAACACATCGGCCATGCGCTAGCCCCGCCCCAGCGTCTCGCGATTCAGCACGAGGCGCTCGAAGTACTCGAGCGTGCAGACCGCCGGATCGGCCATCCAAGCGAACAGGTCCGAAAGCGCCGCGAACACTTTTGCGGCGGTCTGGGGTTTCGCCTCGTCCGAGACGACGAGTCGTACGCGCTCGGAATCTTCGTCCGCCAATATCATGAAAGCGCTGTTCACACGCTCGTGGAATTCGGTGCCGGCCATCTCGAGCCTGTCCGCATGCTTGTGGTGCGTCGCGCGCTCGATGCCGAGGTCGGCATCGCCGCCGGTCATCATGAGGATGGTGCGGTCGGGTCGGATGCCTTGGCAGGCGAACTCGTTAGCCCGGTCGACGAACGCCCGGTCGAGGCCGCGCCCAAAGGCCTGGTAAGCGATAGTCGAGTCGGCGAACCGGTCGCACAAAACGATGCTGCCCCGTTCAAGCGCCGGACGGATGACCTGCGAGACCAGTTGTGCGCGGGCCGCTTCGTATATAAGCAGCTCGCACTCGTCGGTCATGATGTAGTTGCCCGGGTCGAGCACCGTCTGGCGCAGCTGCTCGCCGATTATGGTGCCGCCGGGTTCGCGCAGGCACTCGACTTTGTAGCCGCGCGCGCGAAGGGCCTCTGCCACGAGCTGCATGTGCGTTGACTTGCCGGCCCCATCGCCGCCTTCGAACGTTATGAACACGCCCTTTCGGGAGACCTGCTTCGTTTCGTCAGCCATCGTTTCCATATCTTTCACCGCCCGGCTGCCGGCAAAAGAGCCTGGCCCCGCCAGCGCGAGCGCGCGATCTCGGACCCTCGCCCGCTAGCCACGAGCAAGGTCGTACACGTCGTTTCCAAGGGTGTCGATGCCCACGAACACGGGGAAATCGACGACTTCCACGCGGCGAAGGGCCTCGGTACCCAAATCATCATACGCCAAGGTTTCCTCGGCGGTAACGCACTTCGCAAGATAAGCAGCAGCTCCGCCCACGGCGACGAAGTACACGGCCCCGTCTCGAATGCAGGCCTCGCGTACCGCCGCCGAGCGCACGCCTTTGCCGATCGTGGCCGCCACGCCGGCGTCGTATAGGCGCGGGGCGGCGAAGTCCATGCGCGATGCGGTCGTCGGGCCGATCGCACCGAAGGGCCGTCCTGCAGCCGCCGGCGTGGGCCCCGCATAGAAGATTGCCTGGCCTGCAAGGCCATAGGGCAGCTCGTCGCTTCCCTGCTCGTCGAGCTCGGCAAGCAGGCGGATGTGCCCAGCGTCTCGCAGCGTGTACATTGGGCCACTGAGCAGGCATGCATCCCCTGCGCGCAGCTCGCGCAGCTGCTCGCGGTCGAGCGGCAGCTCGAGCCGCATCATCGTACGACCCATCCTCTTCCTTTCCAACAAATGTGAAAAAGGGTCAGACCCCTTTTTCACATTTTTCATTTTTACACATTACAGCTCGAAGGTAGCGCGGCGCATGGCCGAGCAGCCCATGTTGATTGCCAGGGGCAACGCGGCAATGTGGCAGGGCGCAGTCTTCACGCGTACGCCGAGCGCGGTCGTCGAGCCGCCGAGAGCGGCGGCGCCGATGCCCGTGGCGTTAACCGCCCGCAGCAGCTCGTCCTCGAATGCCGCCGTACGCTCATCGGGCGCCGGCACGTCGAGCGGGCGCATGAGCGCCATCTTGGCCAAGCCGGCCACCTTGTCGAAGGTCGCACCCACGCCGACGCCGATGACCAGCGGTGGGCAGGCGTTGGCGGCCTTCTCGCGCACGCAGGAGAGCACCGCATCGACGATGCCCGCACGGCCGGCCGAAGGCGTCAGCATGACCACGCGGCTCGCGTTGTCGGAACCACCGCCCTTGCACATGACGTGCAGTCGCGCACCGGGGCGCTCGCTCGTATGGATCTCGGCAAACGCAGGCGTGTTGTCACCCGTGTTGGCACGGTCGAACAGCGCGTCGCGCACGAGCGATTTGCGCAGGTTACCCTCGGTGTAGGCGCTGGCGACCGCCGCATCGACGCGCGACAGGACGTCGCCTGCAACCATGACGTCAGGCCCCACTTCCAAGCACACCCAAACCGAACCCGTATCCTGGCAGATGGCCACGCGGTCCTCGCGTGCGATTTTCGCGTTTTCGACGAGTAGCCTCAGGGCTTCAGAAGCTCGAGGGCTCCGCTCGCTTTCGCGAGCGGCCTTAAGGCCTGCGAGGATGTCGGCGGGCAGCTCGAATGCAAGCTGCGGCAGCGCCTTAAGAAGAACGCTTTCCACCTGCTCTTTCGTTATCATCTTGCCCATGGGCGCACCTACGACTTCTTCTTGCGCGTCGTGCGCTTGCGAGCGGGCTTCTTCGCTGCCTTGCCACTTGCCGCCGTTTCCTTTTCCTGCTCCTTAGCGGGGCAGTCGAAATTGGGGCAGAGCTTCCATGGACCGCGCGTCGTCGTGACGATGACCATGGGCGCGCCGCACGCCTCGCACACTTCGTCGGTGGCGGTCAGCGCGCCGTATTGCGGCAGCGGGTAACTGCAGCCGCAGTCATCGTAGTTCTCGCAGCGGATGAAGCGCTTGAGGGTGCGCGGGTTGCGCTGCGCGATGAGCTTGGCGTCCATGATGCCCCTGTCGGTGCAGGCCGGGCAGATGCCCACCACGACATCGGGTTCGTGGTTGGTCTCGCAGTTGGGGTCGATGCACTGCACGCGGGGCTTGGCCCGAAACGCCGTGACCTTCACCTGCGGCATGCCGCAGGTCGGACAGAGCTCTTCCTGAGCCTCGATCTTGCCCTTGGGCAGCGGGTAGGTCACATCGCAATCGGGCCAACCCGAGCATCCGATGAACATGCTACGGGTCTTGCTCGAAGCGCGAATCTGCAGGTCCTTGCCGCATTTAGGACACTTGCCCACATATGCGTCGGCAGCCACGGCGTCGGCAAGCGCGGTCGCAACCTCTTCCTTCCTGGGAAGCAGCGCCTCGAGCTCTTGGGCCAGCAGGTCACGCGAATTCATAACCACCTGGTCTTTGGTGGTCTTGCCCGCGGCGATGTTGCTCATTCCGTCTTCGAGCTCGGCCGTCATCTGAGGATGCGTGATGTGCGGCGCGTACTGGTCGAGCGCGTCGATGACGGCCATGCCCAGCTGCGAGGGCTCTATGGGGTCGTTCAGTATGTACTTCACGGTGTACAGGCGCTCGATAATCGCATGGCGGGTCGACTTGGTGCCCAAGCCGAGCTTCTCCATCTCTTGGATGAGCTTGCCCTGGCTGTAGCGCGCGGGCGGCTCGGTCTGCTTCTTGGTACAGGTTGCGCCGTTGAAGGCGACGAGCTGCCCCTCGGCAAGAGCCGGCAGCTGCTCGTCTTTCTTCACGCCGTACGGGTAAATCGCCCTGAAGCCCGCCTGTACGGTGACGTCGCCCCTTGCCACGAACGGTTCGCGTTCGCCTGCGCCCTCGCCCGGGACCTCGAGGGTGACCTTCGTACCCTCGACGACCGCAGCTTCCGAGAGCGTTGCCAGGAAACGGCGCGCCACCAAGTTGTAGAGCTTGTACTCGGCAGCGGGCAGATCGTCGGGCGTGGCCTTGGCCGTCGGGTAGATCGGCGGGTGGTCGGTCTCTTCCTTGTTGCCGCGCGTGGCCGTGAGCTTGCCCTTTGACAGCAGCTGCTTGCAATACGGCGCATACGCCGGGTTGCCGCTGATGGTGTGCACGACATCGGTCAGACTCAGCGAGCTGGGGTACACGGTGTTGTCGACGCGCGGATAGCTGATGTAGCCATCCATGTACAGGCTCTCGGCGATGCGCATGGTGCGCGCAGGGCTCAAACCCTCGGCAGCTGCCGCAGCCATGAGACTCGTGGTATTGAAAGGCGCGGGAGGGCGCACCGTGCGCTTCTTCTTCTCGATTGTCGCCACAAGAGCGCTCTTCGCGCCCTCGATATTGGACATCGCCTTCTTGGCGGCCTCTTCGGACTTGAACCGGGCGGTGGCATGCGGCGCCTCGAACTCGTCGTCACCTTGGCCGAACGAGCCGCGGATGACCCAGTAGTCCTCGGGAACGAAAGCCAGCCTCTCGCGCTCGCGCGCCACGATCAGCGCCAGTGTCGGCGTCTGCACGCGCCCCGAGCTGCGCACATTGCCATAACCCGCGAACTTCACGAGCGTCAGGTAACGCGTCAAGGCCGCGCCCCAGATCAAATCGATGTCCTGGCGCGACTCGCCGGCCGCTGCCAGGTTCTCGTCGAGCTTGGCGAGATTGGCAAACGCGTGCGTGATCTCTTCCTTCGTGAAGGCTGAGTACCGCGCACGGCTGACCGGGACCGACTCGTTGACTTCCTTGATGCACGAAAGCGCATCGGAGCCGATGAGCTCGCCTTCGCGGTCGAAGTCGGTCGCGATGCAGATGCTGTCGGCTTTCTTCGCCAAGTTCTTCAGCGAGCGGATGATGTCCTTTTCCTTGGGAAGCTTCTCGATGGGCGCATAGGCCAGGTACGGCAGCGCCTCCATCTTCCAACCCTTCAGGTCCACGCCATCCTCCGAGAACGGCTTCTTCTTCTTGAAGGGAGGCTTGGGAAGCGTGTCGGGGATGATCGCCTCGACCGCTTCGCCCTCGGCAGTCACGCCGCGCCATCCGCCGCGCTTCTTGTATACGAGCTGTGGCGTGAAATCGGGTTCGAGGATGTGGCCGCGCAGGCCGATGGTAACCCACTCCTCGCCGTCGACGTCGAAACGGTAAACGGGCGTGTTGAAGACCTTGTCCTTCTTCGCCTTCGAGCCGAGCAAGCTTGCGATCTTCTCGGCGGCGTCGTTCTTCTCGGTTACGACCAGTTTCACTGGTTTCTCCTGTTCCGCGGCCGAATTCCACAGCCGCTATCGTTCACACGAATACCCTTTGTTTATTAACGTGTGTGGGCATAATCGCCGCTTGCGCGGACACGTCATACCGCCGGGCGCACATGAGCGCCTAACGGTAAGACGAAAGAATACACGACTTTCACCGCATGCGGCAGAAATTCTACTTTTGCGACGCATTGCGCTCATCCGGTGCAAGGATGACGCATCGCTGTAACCACACGGTTACAGAAAATGTGAAAAAGGGGTCAGACCCCTTTTTCACATTTTTTGCTCTTCCGCGATCCAATCGCGCAATCAAGCACTATAACGGACTACATCCTCATTGCCGAATGTGCAAAAGTGCCATAGTGCAAAAGGTCTGACCCTTTTGCACATTAAATGTCCATGGCAGCGTGCCAGGCTTCGTAGACGGCCAGAGTGATGTTAGCTGGACGACGCGCATCGCCCACGACACGCACGAACGGCGCTGCATCGAGCAAGGCGTCGGCTGCGGCGCGGCGCGAGCGCTGGCCGATGGCGCAAATGACCGTCTGCGCGGGAAGGGTACGCTGGCCTTCGGGTGTCTCGACGACGACCCCGTCGGCGGTAACCTCGAGCGCGCGAGCGTTCACGACTTCGTCCACGCCAGCGTCGGCAAGCTCTGCCAGCAGAATCGGACGATTGCGGATGTTGGCATCGATGGCCAGTCCGTCGCGCATTTCGGCGATGTGCACGGTCTTTCCCAAGCGCGCCAGTAGAAGCGCGCACTCGCAGCCGGTAAGACCGCCGCCGATCACGACGACCTCGTCGCCGACCAAATCGGCAACTGCCGCTGCGGCCGGGTCCTCGCTCACCTCGGTCGTGCCGTACGAAAGCCACGAGTCAGCTTCCTTGGCGCTCGGCGCCGCCTCTTCCCCAATGGGGGCAGCGGCGACCGAAGGCGCCAGGTACAGATCGTCGACCGTCAGCACGCGCACGTCTTCCTGCACCGGAATCGGCAGCTTCATGGGCTCGGAACCCACGGCAGCGATGAGCGCGTCAGGAGCGAACTTTTCGGCAAAGGCCGCATCGACTGGCGTGTTCAGGCGGATGTCGACGCCCGCTCGCTCGCAGAGCAGCGCGTAGGTCTGGCCCAAGCGGAACATGTCACGTTTGAACGGCAAGGGGCGCTCGGAGCGCAGAATGCCGCCGAGCTCCCCTTGCGCTTCGCAAAGCGTCACCTCGTGACCGCGCTTGGCGGCAACCCACGCACCCACCAGGCCGGCAACGCCGCCACCGACCACGAGCACGCGCTTCTTCTCGGCTGCCGGCGCGATGGCCATGCCCTCGAACTCGCGGCCGATGCGCGGGTTGACGGCGCAACGGCGCGTCTGCGTCACGGGACGCTCGGCCATGCAGACGAAGCAGCGCAGGCATTTGACGATCTCGTCGCCGCGATTGGCCATGACCTTGTTGGGAATCTCGGGGTCGGCCAGCAGCGCACGGCCCATGACCACGATGTCGGCCATGCCCGACGACACGATCTCTTCCATCTGGGCGGGATCCGAAAGACCGCCAACGGTTGCGACCGGCACTTTCACATGCTTCTTGATCTCGGCGGCCAGGTGCACGTTGCAGCCATGGTCCCTGAACATCGACGGATGCGTCATCGAGAAGCCGAACTGGTACGAACCGGCCGAAACGTGGATGATATCGACCAGATCCTCGAGCGCCTCGGCGATCCGACAGCCTTCTTCCAGGTCGTAGCCTCCATCAAAGAGTTCGGAGCCGCTCATGCGCAGCTCGATGGGAAACCCGGGCCCCACTTCGTCGCGCACGGCCTGCAACACCTCGCGCGCGAAGCGCACGCGGTTCTCGAGCGGCCCACCGTACTCGTCGGTGCGCTTGTTGAAATACGGCGAGAGGAACTGGTTGATGAGCCAGCCATGCCCCGCATGCACCATGACCATTTCAAATCCAGCGCGCTTTGCAAGGCCTGCAGCATTGGCATAAGCAGCCACGATATCGGCGATCTGCCCCTGCTCGAGAGCCTTGACCGGCAGCCCGTCGGGACGCACGCCATCGGACGGCCCGTACTGGCACAGCGCGCCCTTTTTCTTCTTGTCGACCATGTACGTGCCAGCGTACTGCCCCGAGTGCGAGAGCTCGATTGAAGCAATCGCCCCGTGACGTTTGATGGCGTCGGCAACGTAGGTAAACGCGCCGAGCTGGCCCGGAGTCGAAAGCGAAAGCTTAAGCATCTGGGAACCGTCGGTATCGGGATGCACGACGAGCTCGCTGACGGTCACGGCGGCGGCACCGCCCTTGGCGCGCATCTCGTAGAAGCCGAGCGTGCGCGGGCCGGGAGTTCCATCGGCCAGAATGTCGGTAGCGCCAAGCGGCGCCGAACACATGCGGTTGCGCAACGTAACGCGCCCTACCTGCAGCGGCTTGCACAAATTGGGATAATCGCGCCTCATTCGTAGGCCCCTTCTCTCGTGATTTCAGACAGTGACCATAGTAGCATGCGCGAAATGAGCAAATGTGAAAAAAGGGTCAGACCCTTTTTCACATTTGCTCGCGCTCGAGGACAAGCTGCATGGCGGCGATAGCGCATTCAATCTGACCGTCATCGGGCTCGCGCGTGGTCAGGTACTGCATCTGCATGCCCGGCCAGAGTATGACCTTGACCAGCGGGTTGTCGGGATGGCTCCCCGCCCATTTGACGGTGATCTCGTAACTGATACCCGCAATAACCGGCATCAGCAAAATACGCACGACGATGACGAGCGCGAGCTTCGCCGGACCATCAGGCACGCCCCAAGCGCTGATGAGCGCGTTAAGCGGCGTAACCGTGTACACAAAGATAGCGATGATCATGACCATGATCAGAAACGCCGTGCCGCAGCGCACATGCAGCCGCGGGAAACTGCGCGCATTCTCGGGCGTCAACGGCAGGCCGTGCTCGAAGCAATGAATCGTCTTGTGCTCGGCGCCATGGTAGCCAAACATGCGCTTGATATCGCTCATCCGCCCGATGAGCCATATATAAAAGATGAACACGGCGATGCGCAGCAAGCCGTCGACGACGTTCCACAGAAGCGTCTTGTCGTCGTATTCGCCCACGATCAGGTTCGTGATTGCCGCCGGCGCCACGATGAACAGCACGATGCCCAACACCAGCCCCAGAACCATCGAAATAGCCATCTCCTTGTCGCCAAGCAAGGGCTTCTTCTCGGCGGAATTGGCGGCTTCGGCGTCGGAGGCAGAAAAGTCAGGGGCTTCCTTACCAACCGAAAGCTCCCCCGCATCTTGCGGGCTCGTCAAGACGCTGGAAACCTGCCCAACCACACCGTCTTCTTCGCAAGCCGAAGCATCCTCTCCCGGCACTGCCTCGAAATCAACTGGCAAGCCCGTATCCCCATCGACAACCTCGAGCGTCCGTTGCGCGGCCAGCCCGTCAATCATCTCGTCTGGGTTTCCGAAGTCGCGCTTCCACGAAAAGGAAGCAGAATCGTCCGCAGCTTCAACAGCCGCGCCCTTCCCCTTCGCGCTTCCAGCATCAGGCTCGTCCTCTTCATCCTCTTCGACGAACGCATGCTCGGCGGCAATCGAAAGCGCCTTGTACCCCAGTGCGAGCGATTCGACGAACGCACGGCAACCGCGTATGAAAGGCCAGTACAACCATCCGATCTTATGCTGGCCAAACGCCAGTTCATGCTCTTCGGTATAGATTGTACCCTCGGGCTCGCGCACGGCAACAGCCCAGTTGTACTTGCCGCGCATCATGATGCCCTCGAGCAGCGCCTGGCCTCCCACATGGGTTTTCAGCGCGCCATCTTCCGAAAACGCGCGCGAAAGGTCGCTTCGCTTCTTGGTTTCGCTCATATACATCTCTCGCATTAAACACGTGACAACACAATCAAGCCGCATTGCCGCATATGGGAACTCGCGCTACCCATGACTTGTATCGTTATGCATTGTGCCACGAATACACTGCCAAATCAGTTCGACGCACCAAACACCACAATCGCTTCCGCACTAGAAAAAAGCATTTGGCTGCGCCCATGTTGCTTTTAGCAAAAGGTGCTGAACAGGAGTACCCTTTTTGGCACCTACATCGCCTCAGCAGTCCTATCGCGCCAAAAGTGAAGACGAAGCGAAAGTGCAGGTGGCGGCGCGACCTGAGCGATTCTGCAGCTTCAAGCTTCTTACTATTCAAAAGTTAAGCGAAGCCAAGCGAAGGCGCGTCGCCACCTGCGCTTTCGCGGCACGTTGCAATAACGTAGCGAAGAGCTGAGCCCCATTACCACACTCATTGCCTCGGCAACCCTCCCCGCCCGCAAGAGGCGCAAGCGAAAGGGCAGGTGGCGGCGTGACCTGAGCGATTCTGCAGCTACATACTTCAAACCATTCCAAAACTAAGCGAAGCCAAGCGAAGGCGCGCCGCCACCTGCCCTTTCGCGGGACGTTGCAGAAAACAGTGCACCTGCACCCGAGAACACAAAAGCAGTAACAACCCCATCGCTGCACAGAAAAGGGGCCCGCATGAGCAGGCCCCTTGGCTCCGAGCATATTTCAAGCAGGATTAGTGCTCGAGGTGCTCCATCTTGTCTTCGCCCACGATGACGTGCTTGTCGGGGTCGTAAACCAGGCCGCCGTGCTCCTTGCGCAGGAACATCAGCTTGACCGGCTCGTTGCCCTCGGCAGTGGCCAGGTGCACATGGATGAACAGGAAGATGATGAAGACGTACATGCCGAAGTAGTGGATGATGCGCATGCTCATCGCGCCGCCGACCAGGTTCAGGAAGAACTGGCAGAAGCCGGACGGAGCGGTAGGCGCCCACAGGCACAGGCCCGAAATGCCCATCAGGATGATGAGGATCGGAATCAGCAGGTACGAAATCTTCTGGGGAACGCCGAGCTTGGCTCCCAGAGGATGGTCCTTCTTCATGAACAGGTAGTACTTGACCCAAGCGCCGCCCTGATGACGGTTATCCTTCTGGGGCAGCCAAGTCTTGTAATCCTTGACGGTCTCGCGCGTACCGGCCGTCGGAGCCGAACGCACGAAGAACGCCATGATTACGCGTACCAGGCAGTTGATGACCAGCACGATGCCCGCGAAGATGTGCAGGCCGCGTGCAATGCCCATGCTGATAGGCACGGGGAAGTGAATCAGCAGGCCCGAGATGATCAGGATGGCCATTGCCACCAGGTTGATCCAGTGCGTGATAACGAACGGAAGCGGATGTGCTTCTTTGTAATGTGCAAGATGCGCCATACTACCTCACCCCCCACGGATTCGTTACGGTCTCGAAGTGCTTGCCAGTGGCCGGCTCGCTGACGTGAACCGCGCAGGAAACGCACGGGTCGTAGCTGTGAACCAGGCGCAGAGCGTTGATGGGCTTTTCGATGTCCTCGACCGGGCAGCCGATGAGCGCCTGCTCGATGGGGCCGTGCTCGCCGTTCTGGTTGATGGGAGCGAGGTTCCAAGTGGTCGGGATGATGATCTGATAGCCCTCGATCTTGCCATCGACGACCTTCTCGGAGTGATACAGAGCACCGCGCGGAGCCTCCCAGAAGCCCGTGCCGGAACCGCTGTTGACCTTGGGGGTCTCGAAGTAACCGTCGAAGTTGTCGGTCGCGTAATCCTCGGGCTTGAAGTCGGCAGAGGTGCCGCCCTTCACAGCCTCGATGAGCTCGAGCGTCCATTCCTTCATGAGCTGGGCAACGTAGAGCGTCTCGACCTGGCGTACAGCCACACGGCCGAGCATGCTGATTGCCGCGTCGACCGGAGCCGCGCCCGGAAGGCCGAGACCCTTGCCGAGGTCGGTCAGGAACTTGTCGACGTTCTCGGTGATGAACGGCACGCCGCGCTTGTAAGCCACCAGGATACGCGCCAGCGGGCCGGTCTCGAGCGCCTTGCCGTCATAGGACGGAGCCTTGCACCACGAGTAACGGTCCTCGACGTTGTACTCGGTGAACAGCGGGTTGGTGGTGAAGTCAGGCGACTGGTAAAGGCCATCGCCCTCGTACCACGAATGGCCGACATACTCGTAGATCTTGGACTCGTCGACATCGTCGACAGAGCCGCCCAGACCGCCCATGAGGACGCCAGCGGGCAGATAGCGGTCGTTCATCTGCATCGACGGAGCCTCGAACACGCCCCAGGCGCCGAAGCGGCCGCAACCGCCGCCCCAGGTAAGACCGTCGGCATAGAACGGCGCAATGGCCAGGGTGTCCTGGATGACCGTCGTCGAGACCCAATCGTAGATCTCGTTGACCATGCCCCACAGATCGTCGAGCTTCTGCGCGGTGGGCACGAAAGCGGTGCCGCCCGGGATGATGGTCATGACGTGCGGCATCTTACCGCCGAGCAGGCCAGCGATCTCGGAAGAGCGAGCCTGGTACTTCAGAGCCTCGAGGTAGTGGGCCGTGCAGATCAGGTCGAGCTCAGGAGGCAGCTTGTAGGCGGTGCCACCGTCGGCGTCGAACCAGTTGCCCGAGAAGATCGAGAGCTGACCGTTGTCAGCGAACTTCTCGAGACGGGCCTTGACGTCAGCGAAATCGGTGTTCGCAGACGTGCCGGCAGTCTTGGCCAAATCGAACGTGTCGGCGATGTCGGCCGTCAAGGCGTTCAGCGGGTTGACGTAGTCGAGCGCCGCCAGGTTGTAGAACCACAGGATGTGGCTGTGCAGGAACTGCGCGCCCTCAATGAGGTTGCGGATGATGCGCGCGCGGTTCGGAATGGTGATGCCATAGACCTTTTCGGCCGCGATGGTCGAAGAATGGTTGTGCGAAACCGGGCATACGCCGCAGATGCGCTGAACGATCTGCGCGGCATCCTCGGGTGCGCGATGCTCGACGACCTTCTCCATACCGCGGAAGCTGCCGCCGGAAACCCAGGCGTCAACGACCTTGCCGCCCTGGACTTCCATCTCGCAGCGCATATGGCCTTCGATGCGGGTAATCGGGTCGATAACTGAACGTGCCATGTTGGGTTACCTCCCCTCATCCTCTGCAGCGGCCTCTTCGGCCACTTCGTACTGCTTGGCGATCTCTTCCTGAGCCGCCTTCATCTTTACCGGGTCGCCCATGACCGAGTACTCGTACTGGCCGATGGACCTGTCGGGGTTCTTGGCGTCCCAAGCGCGGATGGGCTCGAAGTCGGCGCCGCCGTCCATACGGCCGGCCTTCTTCATGCCGAAGCGGTGAATCAAGATAGCTGCGCCGACGATGCCGGTAAGGCCTGCCGCCACCACGGTGGGACGGAAGAACCAGTCGCCGATGTGCAGGTCGCGATCGCGCTTGTAGAAAGGCGTGTTGACCTCGACCCAGTTGTCGCCCGGATCGTTGGGGTTGGCCTCGCAGCAGCCCAGGCAGGGCGAACCGGCCTGGATGCACCAGCTGCGGCGGTTGTTCCACATGGTGACGCCGCAATTGGCCTTGGTCTGCGGACCCTTGCAGCCAAGCGGATACAGGCAGTAGCCCAGCTCCTCTTCCTTGCTGCCGAATTCGTAGACGAACTCGCCGTTCTCGAAGTGGCCGCGACGTTCGCAGTTGTCGTGGATGGTCTCGCCGAAGATGCCCTGGGGCTTGCCCTCATCGTTCAGGCCGAGCGTCTTCACCACTGCGGGGACGTCGCCTGCCAGCAGGCCTTCGGCGCCGCCCATCATAAGAACCTGAACGAGCACCGACATGAGCCACTCGGGGTTGGCCGGGCAGCCGGGGATGTTGACAACGGGGGTTGCGATGCTGTGCTTCTTCAGGATGCCCGACACGCCGGTCGCCTCGGCCGGGTTCGGGTAAGCGGCCATCCAGCCGCCGTTCACGGCGCAGGAACCCAGCGCGATGACCGCAGCCGCGTTCTCGGCCGCATGCACCAGGATCTCTTCGCCGGTTTCCATGGCGACGCGCAGCGTGTTGCTGCCGAAGCCCTGGGTGATGCCGCCCTCGTAGACGACAACGTAGTTGCCATTTTGGATAGTCTCTTCTTTGGCCGCCTCAAGCGAGTGGCCGGCGCCAGCGCACAGAACGTCGGAGTAGTTCAGTGCAATGAGCTCGAGTACGACCTTGCCCACGTCGGGAGTCTCGATCTGGGCGAACGACTCGGTGCAACCAGTGCACGACGCGCCCTCGATCCACAGTACGGGGAATAGACCGCCCTTCGCGTTTTCGAGCTCGGTCTCGAGCGCCATCGCCACACGGGGCGCAGCTGTTGCCGAAAGCCCTGCTGCCACGGCTAGGCTGCCACAGAACTTAAGGAAGCTTCGCCTCGAGATGCCGCGTGCTTCAAGCGCGTCGACAAGCCCGAAATTAGCAGTTGCTTCGCTCATAGGCTCTCTCCTCTCTTTCAAACCCATCATTCCAAGCAGATGGCAGGCTAGGCCGGGAAGCCCACCCAGGCCGTCCCCGCTTTAGCTGAGCAGTTATTGCGCCCCTCGCTTCACAACGTGCCAACATCATCTTGCGCAACTGCTTACCAGGCATCCAGCAGAGTGCCTCTGGCCGGCTCACGGTAAGCCAAGCCATCCCCCAGCGGAATCCATCTGCGGCACAAACGAAGTTACGTTAACCTGGATTCGGCACAAAACTTCGCTTCTACCAACTTAGAAGTATACAAGAAATCAACAATTCTTGCGGTGCTATTTCGGCCTACGACCTGGTATTATTTTCCAACCAATACGTAACATCACTCGTTGAATATGACTTATATATAAACAAAAAGGCCCGAGGATGAATCCTCGGGCCCAATTTGCGTTGTCAACCGCAGTTTTGCTATTCGGCAGCGGCTTCCTCGGCAGCAGCGTCTTCGGCAGCAACCTCGGCAGCGGCAGCTTCGGTAGCCTCGGCAACTTCCTCGGCTTCGGCAGCAGCCTCGGCCTTGGCGGCCTCAGCGGCTTCCTTTTCGGCCTGAGCGGCAGCCTTCTTGGCGTACTCCTCAGCGCGCTTCGCCTTCTCGGCAGCCTTCGCCTCGCGCTCTGCCTTGCGCTTCTCTTCGGCAGCGGCGACCTCAGCGGCGCGCTTTGCCTTGCGCTCTGCCTCGCGAGCAGCAACGAGGTCGGTTGCGGAACCGAACTTGTCGCTGAAGCGCTGTACACGTCCGCCGGTGTCGACGAACTTCTGCTGACCCGTGTAGAACGGATGGCAAGCGTTGCAGATTTCGACGCGAATCTCGGGCTTCGTCGAGCGCGTCTGGAAGGTGTTGCCGCAGCTGCAGGTGACGGTGCAGTCCACGTAATCCGGATGGATTCCTTGCTTCATTCTGGTTCTCCTATTCTGCCTTGGTTTCCGACCAAGGCTAGACAAGCCTTTGCATGATACCACGCACCGCGCGCCTGGCAACCCTTATTTTGAAAAATGTGAAAAGGGGGTGTTGTTGCCCACATCAACCTCTCGACCGTTCGCCCAGTTCAGCGGCAGGAAGCTAGGCCTACAGCTCCTCACGTTTTACGTAAATAGGAAGTTAGTAGCGGCGGTTGTCGGCTACGCATCCTGCCGCTGACCTGGGCTGCTGGGGACCGAGCAGTAACAAATGAGTCTGACCCTCTTTGGACCCGTTTTACGCATTTTTCACGTAGGGTTCGCCGGTTTCCTTGCTGATGAGGGGCGCACCAAGGCGTGCAAGCTCGGCGGCAAGGGTTTCGACTAGAAGAGGCAGGGCTGCCTTCACGCGCGGGGTCAGGTCCTCTGTAAGCAGTGCGGG
Organism: Eggerthellaceae bacterium UBA3686; assembly: GCA_002371495.1. Lineage (GTDB taxonomy): Bacteria > Actinomycetota > Coriobacteriia > Coriobacteriales > Eggerthellaceae > UBA9715. Next base: position 279 of record DFIX01000043.1, on the reverse strand, counting down.
CTCGGTGTTCTCGACCTGCATGCCGATGCAGACGCCCTCGGCGTCGTAGCCGAGCAGCACAGCCGCGTCGAACAAGTCGACCAAGCGCAGGTCGTGCAGCGAGATATTAGCGCCCTGGGACGGGGCGAGCTCCTGCGGAGTCCCGCGCAACACGGTGCCCGGTTCCTCACCGGAATGCTCGATAGCATCGACCGTGATGACGGCGTCGCAGGTATCGATGTAGTTGATCATGTCCATGGTCAACACGCCCAAGTCGAGCAGCTCGACGTTTTCGGGCAC
>DFIX01000048.1 GCA_002371495.1 Eggerthellaceae bacterium UBA3686 | reverse complement strand
CAGCGGAGCGTTTCCGCAGGCGGGGGCGTGACTCCGGCGATTCTGCAGGGGCCGAGCGCCCGGAAAACGAGCCGGTGGCTCGTTTTCAGCGATGCCGGGCAAGCTTCAGCTTGCCCCCGCGCATGCTTCCAGAACTATTTCCTGAATACGCGAAGCGTAGTCAGGAACCAATACACTTAGGTTTAGCCGAAGCCAAGCCGGAGCGCGTCCCCGCCTGCGGAAACGCGGTGGGATGCTTAATTGGGGAACGACCCAAACGGTCCTTTATGCGAGGCGAACGAAGGGGGCGGGTTCCACGTCGAAACACGAGCGGTAATCGCGCAGGAAGTCCGGCAGCGTCGTCAGCAGCGGATGGCAGACCATGCCCGTGGCGCGGCGCTCCCAGTTGCAGTTGCCCTGGCAGATCGGCAGCAGATGGCAGTTGCGGCATTGAGCGCTGTCCTGCGGATCGTGGCTGACGGAGTGCAGCTGCTCGCGCGTCGGCTCGTCGAGCACGTTGAAGATCACGCGGTCCTGCTCGCCGATGATGCCATCGCATAAGTACACGTCGCCAATCGTATCGATCACGAAATAGTTATCGCGCTGTCCATTGCAGAAGCGCGGGACGGGCTGCAGCATGTCCGCAATCGTCGCAGCATCGAAGCCGCCTTCTACGAATTCCTCGTGCATCATGCGCGAGAACTCGTCGTGCTCGAACAGGTCGAAGTTTGGTTTGGCAAAACCGCGGCTGCCGAAGAAGTGCCCATAGTCGCACAGCCGCCCGCAAGAGAGGTCTATGCCGATTTCGTCGCGCAGCATGTTGCGCAGCGGATGGAATTCAGGCCAGTTGACCCGGTCAACGTTCATGACGGCGCGAACTTCGATGCCGTATTTGACGAACAGCTTCACGGCATCGATGTTTTTCTGGAAGGAGTTCAGTCCCATCGCGGATACGCGCCGGGCATTGTGCGTCTCTTCGAAACCGTCGATGGTCACGTAAACGAAGCCGACGCGAGCTTGCGCTAGCATTTTCACTGCGTCTTCGTCTATGAGATTGCAGTTGGTCAGCATCATCGCAGAATAGCCGATTGCGCGCGCATCGCACCAGTCGATGAAGCGCGTCGAGAGCTCTTCGACAACGTCGAGCGCAAGCGAGGGATCGCCTCCGTACCACTGCACCGTGAGCTTTTCGAAAGCATGCTCGGCGTAACGAGCTTCGACGAAGCGCATGATCGCGTCCATGACCTCTGGGCTCATCTTGCCCTTTATGGCGTTGTGCCCCTGTTCGTAGCAGTACGGGCATCGCAGGTTGCAGGCGTACGTTGGCGCCAGGACCAGCGTCAGCTCTGAGCGGTCCGCACGTTGCGCATCGAAGTACGCCTTCTGTGCGGCAAGCTCCTCCTCGGTGGTGAGGTCGGTGAGGAATCCAGCTTCGACGAGCGCGTCAGCGAACGCTCCTTCGCCAGCGAGGTAACAACCAAACGCCTCGTCATCAAGAGCTGCGAACGCGGCGTTGGCGGTGTTGTACAAAAGGTGCTCGCCACGTGCGCCGTCGACGACAACCGTGTAGCTCGATTTCCTCATGCGCTTTCCTTTTCGAATCATTCAAGTTTTCGGAGCCTTCAAGATGCTCTTGAACGCCAGATCCCTGTCGATTTGGCGGTTAGTCGAGCGGGCCTGCGACGTTGGCAAGCTCCTTCGACTTCTTGCCGGTCAGATGCTCGATAGTGATTTCGATCATATGCACCCGCTTGAAAAACTTCCTAACCTCGTCGTCGAGCGCTTCGTCTTGCCCGGGGTTGTACTTGTCGCCGAGCAAGCGAAGCGAGCGCTCCTTTTCGGTTTCGTCAGTCAGAATCCGTGCCCGGCCAAATGCAATGACGCTTATGAAGTTCGTGGAATAATCGGCCGGCACGACGTCATCTGCGTCGATGACGCAGAACGATACCTTGTCATTTGCCTGGATGGCGTCGATTTTATGCCCCTCGAGCGCGCTGTGCATATAGATTTTGCCATCTGCGTACACGTAATTGATGGGTACTGTGTACGGGTATCCATCGTCGCCGTTCACGGCCATGATTCCCGTCTTGCCGCGCTCGAGTACGCCGCGGGCTTCCTCATCGGTCATCTGTTGTTTGTAGCGGCGCATTTTTCTGAACATGGGTATCCCTTGCTCTGTTGTCTGATGAAGGAGGCGCCAATCAAGCGTCCCAGGTAATCGGCACCAATCGGTATCCTGGGACGCTTAGCTGGCATATCTTTTAGCTGTATGCGGGCTTCAGGTCGAGCGTTTGGCCTGGTTCGAGGATTATGCGTCCGGGTCCCGCGAACCTTTCTGCACGCTCGCGGCTGAAGAGCTGCGTTGCGTCGTTCGGGTCGTTGACCGGTACCAGATGCACTGGGATGCTGTGGCGCGCCTCGACGAGCTTGGCGCATTCGGACGCCTCTGGGACGTCCATGTTGTAGAAGCCGTCGCCCGGGAACGTCGCGTAATCGATTGCGAGCGCTGCGAGCTTGCCCGAACGCATGTCGTCGGTCATGCTGGTATCGCCCGAGGCGTAGAACGTAACGCCGTCGAACTCGATCACCATCCCGACGCATTCGCCTACCGGGTGGTTCTTGTTGCAGGCTTGCACGGCGGTAATGCGCACGCCGTTCGATTCGAGCGTCAAGTATTCGCCCGGTGTCGGATGAAGGTTGGCAGCACGGATGATGCGGCAGTCTTGCGCGTGCGGCATCTTGTTCACCTGGCTGTGATCGAAATGCTCGTGCGTGACCAGAATCAGGTCAGCGGGCAAATCGTACCCTTCGCCTGCGAACGGATCGACGTAGACCACCGTGCCGTCATCGAGCACGAATCGATACGAACCGTGCCCTTGGTAGAGCATCTGTGCCATGGCATCTCCTTTTTAACCGAAAAGATGGTGTGACAAAAAGGGGAGTCTCCCTTCTTAGAAAGGGGAGTCTCCCCTTTCTGTCAATTACGCGAGCGTCTTCAGGTGCTCCATGACGGCGTCGTTGCCTTCGATGAGTTGTTCGCCATCGTAGAAGTACGGGATCTTGTTGGCATCGCCGCCTAGGGCCAACAGCTCGTTGTACGGCTCTTCCTGCTCGACATCGCGCAGGTCAAGCTCGATGCCGTGTTCGTCGGCATAGTGCGTGGCAATCGAGCAGGTGGGGCAGGGCGCCCAGTAGTACAGAATCGGCTTGTCCATGAGGATTCCTTACGTCGAAGTCTTATGCGTATGACCTCATTATAAGGAAGTGCGGTCAAAAGCGAACCTTGGGAAGCGGATGAGTTGCAAGAGGATGCATCGCCTATCCGGTAGGTGACCCAACAGGGTTCAGCGGATTCCCGTTAGGTCCTTGACCACCTCTGCGGTCATGGCCAGGCCCGCTGCGGGGGGCACGAAAGCGACGGACCCCGGAATGCCCGCGCGCGCGACGCGATGCCCGCCATCATCGATCGTGCCCGCTTCGCGTCGGACCTCCTCGACCGAGGTGCCGCCGAAGCGCTCGTGGGGCGGCTCTTTCGAATACACGACCTTCAGGTGGTCGATGCCGCGCTTGCGACATTCCTTGCGGATGATTTTGGCTAGCGGGCAGATGCTCGTTTGGTAGATGTCCGCAACTTCGAATGCCGTAGGGTCGAGCTTGTTGGCGGCTCCCATGCTCGAGATGATGGGCGTGCCCGCCGAGTGCGCGCGTTCGATGAGCTGCAGCTTGGCAGTTACGGTATCGACGCAGTCGAGCACGTAATCCAAGCTGGTGAAATCGAATTGGTCGGCCGTTGCGGGCAGGTAGAAGCATTTGCGTGGCGTTACGTCGCAGTTGGGGTTTATGTCGCGAATGCGCTCGGCCATGACGTCGACCTTGTTGCGTCCGATCGAAGAGCTTGCGGCGATAATCTGGCGGTTGACGTTGGTTGGGCCGACTACGTCGTCATCGACGATGGTGATGGCGCCGACCCCGCACCGCGCGAGCGCCTCGGCTGCATAGCCGCCGACGCCGCCTATACCGAATACGGCCACGTGCGCCCGAGCGAGCGCATCCATGGCGTCGGGTCCCAGCAGGAGCTGCGTGCGCGAGAACCGCTCGTTCATGCCTTGCCTTTCGAAACGCAGATATGGCCGGCAACTAGCATTCGCCGTTCGGGCGGTAGGTGTTGCCGCAGCCGTTTTGGTAGCAGGTCGGATGGAAATCGAGCACCTTCTTTGCCAGTTCGGGCTGCGTCCGCAAGCGCACGAGCATGCTGTAGATTGCGCCGCCGTCAAGTGCGACGATGCGGGGGTTGGACGCGATCATCGTGTGGTAGATCTGCGGGGCCGTCCAGCCCTCGATGCTCATGGGGTTTTCGACCGCATCGAAAAAACGCGGCTCGGGGAGGTCGATATAGCGGCAGAATTCCCGGTATATGTCATCGTGCTCGGGGGCGAAAAGCGTGCGCGTGTAGTCAGGACGATGGGTCAGACACGACGCTTCCTCGCTTGTCTGCGCATCGACTTCGGCAAAATAGGCCCTTGCCGCATCGCCGCGCTGTCCTGTGCCGGCAGCGATTGCTTGCTGTTCGCGTTCGTAGCAACCCATAGTGCGCCTCCTCATCTTCGTTTTGTTTCCTGCTCATTGTACGCCGTATGAAGCAAGCAGGTGCAGTCCCCTGAAAATGTGAAAAAGGGTCTGACCCTTTTTCACATTTTGGGATGAGAGGTAAGGTGCCAGCCCTTGCAGTACGGGCAGCGGTACGTATGAAGGCCGGTCTTGCCGTGTTCGGCGCAGGAGCGTATGGCGAGCTCGGCTTCGCCGCGCGTGGGGTAGCGGTTCTTGGACTCGCAGGCCTTTGTGCGAAGTGCCGCCTCCTTTTTGGCGGACAGGTCGTCGTGGCGCCTCTCTTCGCGCGCGAACAGGTCGTCCAAGCCGCCTAATTGCGCCTTGAATTCGCTTATTTGCCGTGCTTTTGCCGAAGGTTTTTTGCTTGCCATGAATCGTATTGTATCCATGACTCTACAAATGTGCAAAAGCGCCATAGGCAAAAGGGTCTGACCCTTTTTGCGCGTAATCGCTCGTCTGAGCACACGGGTTCTTACAGTAAAATAGCCTGTATCAAAATGGTTGTGGCGCAGCGGTCGGGAGTTTTGATGACGTTTGCGATATACGCGATGATCTACGCTGGCAGTGCGTTGATGGTCTACAACATTGCACGCTGCTACGGCTTCGTCAAGAAGATGAAGGCGCTGAAGAGTCTGGGCGGGGGAAGCGCGCTTCTTTACGTTCCCCTTGCGCTGCTCGTCTCGTTCCTCCTCGGCTATTTGGGCGTTGCGTTTTTCGGCGAACCTGACCTCATCATCGGCGGCATTCTGTTCGGCGGCAGCGTTTTTGTGTGGATAGTGCTGGGCATCATGTATAGGATTATCGATCGGTTGAGCGAGGCCAACAGTCGCTCAGAGGCGATGTATTCTGAAATAAAGGGCAGTTTGGAGAGCCTAGCCAGGGGCTATTTGTCGGTGTTTCGAGTAAATCTGACCACCGATGTAATCGAGGATCGTGCGGGCATGGCGCTCACCGACTCGGATCTCGAAGCCAAGACATACACCGAACTGCTCGAACGGCGAAGGGGCCGCATGCTCACCGATGCCGATAGCTTGCCAGGCGGGGGTTCGTTCACCCGCAAGGAGCTGCTGAGGCGCTTCGAGGCGGGGTTCTCGACGGCCGAGGAAGAGCTCTTCTGCTGTCTGCCATCGGGAGAGGTCTGCTTTGTGAAAGTGAAAGCGGCGCTAGCAGCGCATCCCGAAACCGGCGATGTCGTCGCGTTCATAACCGAAGAGCCGTATAACGACAAAAAGGTTAACGAGGTGCTGTCGGACAAGGCCCTCTCACAGCAGTTCGATATGATCACCTACCTTGTCGGCGGGCGTTACGGCGTGGTTATCGGTGACCCTGATGCCAGGAAGCAGGGCAGCGTTTTCCCGCTGAGCCGGGAAGGCGATTACGCTCAGTATTTACGCGAGCAGGTTGCTCCGGTTCTGTGCGGCGATGACGCCGAACGGGCGCAGCTCCTCGACGCGCTGAGCATGGATGGCATCGTCAAGGCTCTAGATCAGCACGAACCATACGAAGTAAACGTTGCCGTGGCAGTCGACGGAGAAACCTTCTACAAGCGATTCGTCTTTTACGTGGTTGACCGCCAGGTGGGCTTTTACCTGCTCCTGAAGTCCGACACGACCGAGTTGCGCCGCGCCGAAATCGAGCGCAGCGAACGATTGAGCGCCGCCCTCGAGGAGGCGCAGCGTGCCAGCAAGGCCAAGACGACCTTCCTCAGCAACATGTCGCACGATATCCGCACGCCCATGAACGCTATCGTGGGTTATACCGAGTTTGCGCGCAAGAGCGATGACCTGAACCAGGTGCATGATTACCTCGAGAAGATCGACGCATCCAGCAAGTACCTGCTGGCGCTTATAAACGACGTGCTCGAAATGAGCCGCATCGAAAGCGGTAAGCTCGAGCTTTTCGACGAGGACACCGACCTGGGCGAGGTTATGGGCGCCGTGCGCGACATGTTCGAGACCCAAATGCGCGAGAAAGGCATCGACTATGCTGTCGATGCCTCGCGGATGAACTGCGGTCTTGTTCGATGCGATCGAAGCCGTCTGAACCGCGTGCTGCTGAACCTCATAAGCAATGCGTACAAGTTCACGCCGCAGGGCGGTCGGGTTGAAGTGCGGCTGGTTCAGCTCGACAGCGCGCCCGAGGGATTTGGCAGTTACGAGCTGCACGTCAAAGATACCGGCATGGGTATGTCGCCAGAGTTCGCGCAGAGGGTGTTCGATGCTTTCGAACGCGAACGCAATTCGACTGCGAGCGGCATTCAGGGCACTGGTTTGGGCATGGCCATCACGAAGCGCATCGTCGATGCCATGGGAGGCACGATCGAGGTTATAACCGAGCAGGGCCGTGGCACCGAATTCGTCGTGCGCCTGCAGTTCCAGCTGCAAGAGGAAGGCTGCGACGAACCTGGCGCAGCGGGTGCGCAAGCGCTGTCAGCTGATTCAATAAACTTTAAGGGCATGCGAATCCTGCTTGCCGAGGACAACGAAATCAATCGCGAGATTGCCACCATCGTCCTGGAGGAGGCGGGGTTCTCGGTCGAAGAAGCCGTCGACGGCAAGCAGGCTGTCGACATGTTGGTTGCCGCAGGCCCCGGACATTTCGACGTGGTGGTAACCGACATCCAGATGCCCGTCATGGATGGCTACGAGGAGGCGCGCGCCATCAGGGCGCTTGATGACCCGCAACTTGCAGGCATCCCGATCATCGCCATGTCGGCCAACGCCTTCCAGGAAGATGTGCAGGCCTCGAAGGAAGCTGGCATGAACGGGCATGTGGCCAAGCCCATAAACGTGGATGCGGTAATGGACGCGTTAGCGGCTGTACTCGGCGAGAAATAACTTGGCAGAAGAACCATCGCTGCCCTATTGCGCCTGTTTCGCACCGGACAAGCGTACAAGTTTTTCCTAAGCGCCCAGTATGGGCTGCCTGTGCGTGCTCTATGCGATCTGCGCGACGCTAAAAGATAAGCTGGGCTATCGGGGCAACTATGAGCAAGCTTATGATCGTGCGCTCGAGGAACAGGATGAACAGCTCCACGATGTTCACGGGAATCTTGGACCCCAGGATCAGTCCGCCGACTTCTGACAAGTAGATCAGCTGCGTGACCGAGATGACCGCCACGATGAAGCGCGACATGTCGCTCGTCACGGCCTCGGCCGCGATGACTGATGGCGTGAACATGTCGGTGAAGCCGACGATCATGGTCTTTGACACTTCCGCGGCTTCGGGCACCTGCAGCAGCTCGAGCAGCGGCATAAACGGCATGCCCAGGTAATCGAAGATGGGTGTGTTGTTAGCCAGCACGAGCGCGAGCGTGCCGATGCACATGACGACCGGCATTACGCCGAACCACATGCCGGCGGCGTTCTTCGCGCCGTTTTCGAGGAACTGCACAATACCGCGATGCTCGTCTACGCGCTGAACAGCCAGGCTCAACCCGTACTCCACAGAGGAGTCGTAGCCCTCGGGCAAGCTGTCGGGCATGGCCTTGCCCTCGACGAGGTAGGTGTCCTTTTTCAACGAAAGCGGTGGGATGCGGGGCAAAATGAGCGCGCAGATGATGCCAACCGCACAAATGAGCAGGTAATAGAGTCCGAAGTAGTCCATGAGTCCCACTTGGGCCAAAACGACGATGCTGAAGGTAATCGACACTGCCGAGAACGTGGTGGATACGATGGACGCTTCGCGCGCAGAATAGTACCCGCCTTCGTACTGATTGGCGGTCAGCATGACGCCGAGGGTGCCGTCGCCGATCCACGACGTGATGCAGTCGACGGCGGCGCGCCCGGGAATCTTGAACAGGGGGCGCATGACCTTGGTCAGAAGGGCGCCGACGAATTCGAGCAGGCCAAAGTCGAGCAACAGCGGAAGCAGAAGCCCCGCGAGCAGGAAGATAACCACGAGCACGGTCAGAAGGTCTCCCAAGACGAAGCCGCCCGCGTCGGCGCAGGTGATCATGTGCAGGGGGTTGTTTTCGTCTTCGGCGCCGACGCCCAAGTACGTCAGCCATATGAAAACAGCGCCCACGACGCGGATGATGGCCCATACTGGCGTAGCCGTGAACGTGGCGTCTATGATGGGGTAGCTGGTGATGAACGAGGGTTTGCCGAGCGAGGCCAATCCCAGTACAGCCGAAATCGTTACGATGATGACGCAGAGCAGGGGCAGGAAATCGCCGAGGGCGCTTCCGATGACGTCGGCGATGACCTTGACGGCAATCGTCCAACTGCCGCCTACCTGTATGGGGATCATGAACAGCAGGATGCCCACGATTGACGGAATGATGAAGCCCGCGATTTGCTTGGTGCTGTATTTGCTCACGAGGTGCCCTTTCGGAGTTAGAATAACTCGGCAATTGTAGCAGACCGGTAAAAGAAGCGTCTTTTAATCAGCGAATGAAATGCTTTTCGAAACATCGGGAGCTGGTTTGAGCCTGCCCGCCGCGCCGCTTTCGTAGCTGATGCATTGTAGGAACGCTCTGCGGCTCGCTCGACGCGACGTTTGCCGCTCGTTTCGTTTGTGAAAATGCACAAACGAAAGCGCCGATTTCGGCTTCCTAGATATGGCAACCGGGGTCATAGATAGCTATTATCCTGGCGAAGGCATTGCTCATAGAGCTTTCCGCATAGAGGATGTGACAGGGCTAGCAGCCCTGTCACATCTGCTATTGGAGTATTGCGTCGGTACCGTCATGAGCATCTCGGGCGGCCTAGATATCTATGCCTGAAAGGGCGTCGAACTGGCTTAACCTCGTCGTTAGAAAAGCTCGAAAGCTAAAGAAACTGCTTGCCTGTAATACAGTATGACAATATAATTGTCATACTGTATTACGAAAGGAGCTTGCATGGACGCTATGGTGTCTGCACGGGTGCCAGTTGAGATAAAGAAGCGAGGGGATTCAAAACTCAAAGAGATAGGATCGTCGGCTACAGAGCTTGTGAACTCAGCTTACGAGTACGTTATCGAGTGGGGTAGGCTTCCGGGCAGCGAACCTACCAAAAAACCCGTAACACCTCAGGTGAAGGTCCTTTCGGGGGACGACGCGCGGATCTTTGAGCACACTTGGAGCAAGCGCGAGGTTCTTGAAGCGAAGGGCTATGATGGTTCGAATTTTAAAGACGCGCTGAATCAGGCAAGGGATGATTACTATGCGCGTTTTGCTTGATACCAATATTGTGTACGACATCCTATGCAAAAGGCCGTATGACGAAGACGGCCTTTTACGTATGAGAGTTATGCACGCATTCGGCGATGTGGAGCTCTGGGTCTCCTCTAAATCCTACACCGACCTTTATTACCTGATGCGCCGTGAGCTCGATTCAAAAACGGCCCATGAGCTACTCGAAGACACACTCGAATGGGTGAGCGTGTGCTCGATTGACGAATCGGATATACACTCGGCTTTACAGGCGCGCTGGAAAGATTTCGAAGACAGCCTGGTGCATGTCTGCGCACAGAAAATAAAGGCCGATTACCTGGTCACACGAGATGCAGAAGGGTTTGAGAAATCGCTTATACCCAATGGATCTGCCAGCTCGTTTATGGATTACGTGTTTCGGGAAACCAATGTGCGCTATGCACTCGAAGATAGGCTAGACGTCGAATCGCCGGCGAGCAAGGATGCTCCTTTATCATCCGCACAATAGAATAACCCCGCTCAACAATCTGGAACTAGCAGCAATAATGCGGCCTTGCCTTTTTGCCCTTTTGCGGTTACTGCGCCTCGAACGAGCGTAGCGCACGCTCGAGGATACCGTTCATGCTGGCTATTGCCATGCCGTAGTTAGCGATGGGCACGCCTTGCGCCTGGCATACCTCGACGCGATGGGCCATCTCTTTGTCGGGCAACGTGCATCCGCCGCAATGCACCACGAGCGCGAAGTCCGACAAATCGTCGGGAAACTCGCCGCCAGACGTAAACTCGAACACGGGCTCGGCGCCCGAAGCTGCGCGGATCCAAGCGGGCATCTTGACGGTGCCGATATCCTCGCACTGGCGATGGTGCGTGCATCCCTCCGAAATCAGTACGCGATCGCCGTCCTCCAAGCTGGCAATCGCGCGCGCACCGCCCAAAAACTGCCCAAGTTCGCCCTTGTAGCGGGCCATTAGAATCGAAAACGAAGTCAGCTGCACATCTTCGGGCACAATTGCCGCCACCTCGGGAAACACCTGCGAGTCGGTAACCACAAGGCGAGGCGGACGTCCCAGGCTCTCGAGCACGTTGGCAAGCTCTTCGGGTTGGCACGACAGGCATGTTGCGTGGGCGTCGAGCACATCGCGGATTGTCATCTGTTGAGGAAGGATGATGCGCCCTTTCGGTGCTGACTCGTCGATAGGTATGACGAGGATGACGAGGTCGCCTTCGTCCAAGATGTCGCCTATGAGCAGCTTTCGCTTCTCGGCGCCTTCCGCGAGCTGTGCAATGCGCTCTTTCAACTCGTGAACGCCTGATCCGCTGGCGGCGCTCACAATCGCACTGCCATCGGCCGACAGTTGCTTGCAGGCGTCTTTCTTTAGCAAATCGCACTTGTTGTAAACAACCAGGTGGGCGACGTTGCTCCGCTCGAATAACGCTATCAGGTCCCGATCGGCTTGCTGCATACCGCGCGTGGCGTCAACGACCAGCACCGCAACATCGCACCGGCGCAACGCCTGGCGCGCCTTGCGGACGCGCAGCTCGCCAAGCGACCCGGCATCATCCATCCCCGGCGTGTCGATGATCATGACCGGGCCAACGGGCAGCAGTTCCATGGCCTTGCTCACAGGGTCGGTCGTCGTGCCCGCTACGTCGGAGACCACAGCCAAATCTTGGCCGGTTACCGCATTTACAAGGCTTGATTTGCCGGCATTGCGAACCCCGAAGAATCCGATATGCACGCGCTCGCCCGAAGGCGTCGAATTCAGGTCTGCCACAGTACACTCCCTGCTCACTGTTTTTCTACAAGCTCAGAAACCATAGTACGTCAGCAAGGCGCCGCAGTGCGACCAAAGACGGCATAAAAAACTCCTTCGGCTCAACACTTGCTTGCCCGATGGTATCCAGGCTCAAGCGCAAGCCGAAGGAGAAATGACCTGTTGCCTACTTTTTCTACAGTAGCTAGTCTTCCAGGGTCCCGAAAACAACGCCTTCGTCGATCGTAGGCAGCTCTTCGCGAGACTCATGCCAGCATTCGGTCGCAGGCATACCGGGGATCGAGTCGGCCACAAAGACTGGGTCCAGGCCCTGCGCCTTCTGGGCTTTGTAATCGTCGAGCGCCTTGAACGCCCATTTACCCAGAATAAGAATCACGGCAATGTTGATGATAGCCTCGATGCCCATGAAGATATCGGCAAGGTTCCAGGCAAGCGTCAGGTTCGACTGCGCACCGAAGAACACGACCACAGCACATACCAGGCGGAAGACGACGAGCACGGTCTTATTCTGCGTGATGAACTTGAGGTTCTGCTCGGCGTAGAAATAGTTGCCGATCAGGCTCGAAAACGCAAACGCGAAGATGGCGATCGTCATGAAGATGATGCCCAAATCGCCGAAAGCCGAAAGCATCGTCTGCTGCACGAGCGGCATGTTGGTCAGGCCATCTTCGGCACCGCCGAACGGGATGAGCCCCATATTGCCCTGTACGAAAATCATGATCATCACAGCCGAGCAGGTGCAGATCAGAATCGTGTCGATGAAGACCGACAGCGTCTGAACGAGACCCTGCTTGACCGGATGCGAAACGCTTGCGGAAGCGGCGGCGTTAGGAGCCGAGCCCATGCCGGCTTCGTTGCTGAACAGGCCGCGCTTGATACCTTGGACGATCATCGACCCTGCAAAACCGCCTGCAAGCGATTGCACATTGAACGCCTCGCTGAAGATGAGCCAGAACACAGCGGGCAGAGCGCTTGCGTTCATGACGGCCATGACGACGGCCAGCAGCAAGTAGAGGATCGCCATGGCGGGCACGATAGCCGACGTCAGGAAGCTGATGCGGTGCGTGCCGCCAAAGAGCACGAACGCGAAGACGACGGCCAGCATGATGCCGATGGCAAACGGGATTCGCGTCTCGAAATAGCCGGGCACGCCCACCTGGCCGGCGACGGCCTGGTTGTAGAAGTACTCGATCGAAGAGCTCATGTTGTAGGTCTGCAGCCCGTTGAAGCCAAGGGCGAAGCACAGGATGAGCGAAATGGCAAAAACGATGCCGAGCCAGCGCTTATGCAGCGCCTGCTCGATGTAGTATGCAGGGCCGCCTCGGAACTCGCCGCCCTCGCCGCGCACTTTCCAAATCTGCGCGAGCGTGGACTCGACGAATGCCGACGAGCCGTTGATCAGGGCCATGATCCACATCCAGAACACCGCACCCGGGCCGCCGACGGCAATGGCCGTGGCAACGCCGGCGATATTGCCCGTGCCCACGCGGCTGGCCGTCGAAACCATCATAGCCTGGAACGACGAAACGCTCTTCTGCCCGGGCACGTGCTTCTTTTCGGTGATGGCGGCGAACATGTCCTTGAGGTGCGTGAACTGCACGCCCTTGGTCCTGATCGTGAAGTAAACACCGGCGCCGATCAGCAGGAACACCAGGAAGTACGTGTACATGTAAGTGTCGATTGTGTCTGTAATTGTTACGAGTGTTTCCATATCCATACAAATCCCCTTTTCTGACAGGATTTGGTTAGTATACCAGCTGCACCCCGCTTGCACAGCCACGACTGGCCTCTAGCCTCCGCGCGGCGTATGAGAGTCTTCATGTCATGGTAAAGTATCAGCATTGTAATAACACGCCCGCACAGTGCTGGCGCATCGATTGCATAAACATCAGGCATGCCGACGACGAGGAGCGACCATGAACTACGATTTCATCCGCCAGTCCGACCCCGACATCTACTACATCATGGAAGACGAGCTCGAGCGCCAGCGCGACCACATCGAACTCATTGCTTCCGAAAACTTCACGAGCGAAGCGGTCATGGAGGCCATGGGTAGCCACCTGACGAACAAGTACGCCGAGGGGTATCCCGGCGCGCGTTTCTACGGCGGCTGCGAGAACGTCGACCATATCGAGAAAATCGCCATCCGCCGGGCAAAGACGCTCTACAAAGCCGAGTACGCAAACGTGCAACCACATGCCGGCTCGCAGGCCAACGTCGCCGTGTACACCGCGCTGCTCGAGCCGGGCGACACGATTCTGGGCATGAGCCTCGACGCTGGCGGGCATCTGACACACGGCGCGCGTGCATCGATTACCGGCCGCTACTGGAACGCCGTGACCTACGGCGTCAACCCCGAAACCGAGACCATCGACTACGACGAGGTCCTCAACAAGGCAAAGGAGCATCGTCCCAAGATCATCGTCGCAGGCGCGAGCGCATACCCACGCTTCATCGATTGGGAAAAGTTCCGCGAAATCGCCGACGAGGTGGGCGCCTACTTCATGGTCGACATCGCGCACATCGGCGGCCTGGTAGCAGCCGGCGTGCACCCTTCGCCCGTGCCGTATGCCGACGTCGTCACGTCCACAACCCACAAGACCCTGCGCGGTCCGCGCGGCGCCATCATCCTGTGCAAGGAGCGTTTGGGCAAGCGCATCGACCACGCGGTATTCCCCGGTACGCAGGGCGGGCCGCTCATGCACGTCATCGCTGCGAAAGCCATCTGCCTGCGTGAGGCCATGCTGCCGGGCTTCAAAGAGTACCAGGCGCAGATCGTCAAGAACGCGGCCGTTCTAGCCGACACGCTCATGGAAGGCGGCGTGCGCCTGACCACGGGCGGCACCGATAACCACCTCATGCTCGCCGACGTCAGCTCCAAGGGCCGCACGGGCCTCGAGGTGCAGCTGCTGCTCGACAGTGCCAACATCACAGCCAACAAGAACGCCATCCCCTTCGACCCGCTGCCTCGTGCCGAGACGAGCGGCGTGCGCTTCGGCACGCCCGCCATCACCACGCGTGGCATGAAGGAGGAAGAGACCGTGCAGATCGGCAAGTGGATCCTCGAGATCCTCGAGAAAGGCGACGAAGTCACCGATCGCATCAGGGAAGAGGTCAAGGAGCTCTGCGCGGCACATCCGCTGTATCCGCATCTGTAGGCACGATCGCGCCTGGCAAAACAGTTTGAATCGACTGACGGGGGTCGGACCATTTGGGTCCGACCCCCGTTGTTTTCTCAAGCGCACCGACGTGCGGCGGGTCTCTGTTTTCGTTCTCCACATTCATATTTCGTTCAAATTCGAACGTTACAGTAGAACGCGAACAAGACGATTCACGTATCCAGATTCAAGCCAGCACATCAGCGAGCGAAATCGAGAGAAGTCGAAACTCTATTCCCACAACGAGGGATTGGGGACTCGTGTCGTTTTGTCTAAAGCATTCGATCCGAAGTGGGAGAATAATGACACACGAAGCACAAACGCAGCAAGTTGAACAGGCGTCTATGCGCCAACCGCAATCCGAGAAGCTTGGGTGGGCCGGCTACGGCCCTGCGGTGCCCGAACAGAGCGAGGAGCAGGACGCGCGCCGTTTCACCTACCGCGATTGCATGCGCGGCACCGTGCCCGTGCCGCGCATGACCAACGGCGCAACCATATTCAAGGTGCTCATGGTCGGCGGCATGGTGACGTTCATGGTCACGATAAACGGCATACGGCATACTGGATTCGAGTTCCTCGCCCAGTCGCACTGGCTCTATCCCCTTATGTTCAGCATTGCCTTTTTGGTGCGCACCTATATCGGCGATAAGCTCGTCGGGTTCCTCGCTCCTCGAACCGTGCTGAAATGGTTTAGGGGAACCAAGCGAAACGTGGGCATGACGGTGCTCAACGTGCTGTGCATGGCGCCCATCATGTGCGCCATCGCAACGTTGCTGCTCGTTGGCGTAAACAACTTTGCCTTTAACTACTTTACTACGTTGCCCCTGATCATACCCATTGCCGCATTCGTGAACTTCTTCGTAGTCGGACCGATTGCCAAGCTCTTGTTCTCGAACCGAATATTGCCGGCAGGCGGTTTGCGCTTCATCGAAACCATGCGCGCAAACACCGATTCGCTCACGCGTTTGCTCGGGTTTTAACCTCAGATGTGACAGGGCTGCGAGCCCTGTCACATCCCTCAGGCGTTCTCGATGCACATCTGAACGAACTGTGCGTATGCTTCGACAAACGAGCCCTGCGCGAGGGGCAGGCCAGCGGCCTGCATGGCTTTTTTGGTTAGCTCGGCGCAGTGGAAATGGTTATAGAGGCTCGGGGCCTGAAAGAGCAGGCGCAGGTACAGGTCGGTGGCTGCAGCCGCGTCGATGTCGCATTGGCGCGAGAGCAGAGCAACGATGGGCCCGAGCATGTCTGCGAAGTCGCGTTTGAACTGCGTGAGCCGCTCGAGCGTGACGTTCGATTCGATAATCGAGATAACGATTTCCTGGTACCGCAGGAAGCCGGCGTGGCGCTCGGTCGATTCCGCCCATGTGCGGGCAAACGTTGCGGGGTCGAGGGGGACTGCCGTGAGCGCCTGTTCCAAATCCTCGAGCCATGCGCGGTTCTTGGCCGAATGCAGGGCAAGAAAGACCTCTTCCTGAGTTGCGGCGTATTTGTAGAGGTTCGACCGCGACCAGCCGAGCTTTTGCGCGATGGCCCCCATGGTTATCTGATGATAGGGTTGTTCTTGGAACAGCTCGTCGGCAGCCTGCATTATGGCTTGCATGCGCTCTTGCTTTTGCTCTGGCGAGCGTGCCCTGATGTAATCGCTCACGACCCCTCCTTCTGTATGCGACGTGAATTCTAGCAAATCTCTCTGTAATAGTGACAGTATGTCGCTTACAATTCCACAATTAGTGACAATATGTCGCGTAAGAAGCCCAGGAAATGCGCACTACGTGTTTCGATACTGTACAGAGCGGATGGGAGAAAAAATGGTAACAAGGCGTTCTTTTCTAAGTGCAACGGGGCTTCTTGCCCTTGGTTCTGCCGCGATGGTCTTGCCGGCATGCTCGGGAGCGCGTGGCGCGGAATCGGGCGCCTCGGCAGCTTCGTCCTCGAGCGCCTCGAGCGTTGCCGAAGCCGCCTCTTCTACGGCGTCTTCCGAGTTGTCGAGTGCTTCGGCGTCGGCTGCGGTGAGCGGCTCAGCCGAATCGGCAGCTGCTTCGGCATCGGCTGCGGCTGCTGCGAATGCGCTCGTTTTGTACTATTCGCGAGCGGGCGAGAATTACGGGGTCGGCGTTATCGAAGAGGGCAATACGTCGATCGTCGCTAAGATGATCGCCCAGAAAACCGGCGCCGACATCTTCCAAATCGAACCTGCCGAAGCGTACCCCGAGGGGTACGACGAGTGTTGCGATGTGGCCCTTGCCGAACAGAACGAAGGAGCTCGGCCGGCGTTTGCGCAGGATTTCGATATATCGGGTTACCAGACCATCTATCTGGGGTACCCCATTTGGTGGGGTGATTTGCCCATGTGCGTTTACACCTTCCTCGAGGCGCATGACTGGGCCGGCAAGGAGATTCACCCGTTCTGCACGCATGGAGGGAGTGGCTTGTCGGGCACGGAGGGGTCGATTCAGTCGACGTGCGCAGGCGCTACTGTTCTTGAGGGCTTGTCGATAGCCGGCACTACGGCGCAAAACTCCCGCGATGAGGCACAGGCTGCCGTCGACGCCTGGCTTGGCTAGGAAAACGTATGAGTATCGAGGCGAAAAGTTCCCGTCGGCCATCGGTCGCGTTGCGCATCGTCGTCGATATCTTGCTCGCGATCGACCTGATCTGCGTAATGGCCACGGCGCTTGTAGAGGAAGCTCCTCACGAGTACCTGGGAATCTTGTTCGCCTTGCTCGTCATCGTGCATGTCGTATTGAACCGCCGCTGGTTTGCGGCGCTGCTCCGCGGAAAGTGGACGGCAGAGCGGGTGCTGCAGGTGATTGCGGTGGCAGGAATCATAGTATGCGCAATCGGCCAGGTCGTCAGCGCAGTCGTGCTCTCGAAGCACGCGCTATGGTTCTTGCCTGCCCTGCCTGGTGCCTCTTGGGCGCGATCCATGCACATGCTGTGCTCGTATTGGGCCTTCGTCTTCGCTTTTGCCCATGTTGGCTTGCAGTTTAGGGGCATGATTGCGCGTTTGGGGGCCCACCGGTCGGCGCTGATGCGAAACGGAGCGGCGACGTGGGCGCTGCGTGCAGTTTGGCTGCTCGTTGCATTTGCCGGCGCATGGTCTTTTGTGCAGCTCGGCATGGCAGATTACCTATTTGCCCGAGTTCAGTTCGCGTCTGCCGACCACGGGGCGCACTTCGTGGTGCGTTTTGCGCAATATGCTTCGATTGCGGTGCTCGTCGCCGGGATTTGCCATTATCTTGTCGCTGCACTGCGCAGCGCCAAGCGCAGCCGTTCTGGCAGGTGAATGCGGCATCGGTAATGCTCTGGAAACTCTGCTGGATGCCGACGTTGACGCCCGGCGTGATGCCCGTTTACTCTTTCTGGTTTCCGACTTGCATGTTCGAGGCGAGTTGTTCGAGGTCGGGCAAGTAGGCGCGGGCGTGCTTCGCGGCCTCGCTTCCCGCGATAGGGGCGAGATCGCGTACCATCCCAAACAGGGTGGCGCGCATATCGGCGGGAAGCTTCGCTACCGCGCTTGCCACGGCGAGTGCGGTTTCCGAGCGGTTTTCGGAAAACTCGCGCCAGGTATCTGCATCTGCTGCGCAGAAGATGTCGTAGACTGCATCGATGAACAGCTCCCGCTTTTCGGGCTCGTATAATTTCGCCCAGCTGTTCATGGTGCTCGATAGGATGGCGGCTTCGGGGCTTATCTTGTCGACTTCGGTGAAATCGCCGTTCTCGACGACCCAGTGCGTCGATGCGTGCTGGGCGAACAGCACGCCTGTTGAGCGAACGACTCGGTAGTCGGTGCGGTTTTCCATCAGCATGCCGAACACGCTGCTTTCGGGCACAGTCTTGTTCAGTTTTGCTTTGTAGGCTGCATCGTCTTTGCGTTTGCTCACCTCGAACGCAAAGCCAGGGCCGTCGTAGTTGAATATTCGTTCGACTTTGGCGAACGTTTGCTCGCGACAGGTGAGCGCTGCGTATTCGGCCAAGTTGCCGCCCTTGCTATGCCCTCCTACGTACAGGCGCGCAGGGTTGGTGCCGGCGATGTCTTCGAGGTAGGTTCGCGCGCTGATCTGGCTGGGCACTTCCTTCATGAACGTCAGGTTGAAATCCTCTTTCCAGCCTGCAAGCGAGTTGTCGGTACCGCGGAAAGCCGCGTACGCCGATCCGTCGGGGAAGAAGAACGTGCAGGCGGCGAACTGTTTTTCGAAATGGCCCGAGACTTCGTTAACGTAATAGCCTATGCTCAGGTCCATGAATCGGGGGGATGCAAGCAATGCGGCGAGGAACTCGTCGCCGCCCATGCGCTCGAGCCATATGCCGCCGAATAGCTCGGTGTGCGAGATGCCGCAGATTGCAATCGGCAACGGCACAAGCTCGCTTGGGACGGTGCGGCCGATTGCGCCGTTCTCGAAGTTGAAGTACGCGATCGTCGTGAGGATGAGGCTATCGACGTCGTTGAGCGGCACGTCTTCGAATGAAGCGCGCTGCTCATGCAGGTATTCGACTATGGTGTGCTCCATGGCGTCCCCGTTGCTCGATGCGTTTGATATCCCTAGCCAGATTTGCGGCCTGCTGTTCTTGGCCCTTGCCCATTGGCCTACTGCGTGCTTTTCAGTATACAAGCTGACCGTCGACGCGCGCCTCACGTTCACGACGAGCGACAATGCTTGCGTGAACAGGGGACGGAGGAATGCTCACGCTAGCAAGAACCCGTTTCGCCCAAGCGCCCGACGCGTGAACATTCCTCCTTGTTCACGCACTAGATTGTAAGTATGCAATCTGAAAAGTTTGGGCACTATTTGCTCGTGTAGGGCAGCGCGACGGCGTGGCCAGACAGCGCTTCTTTGTCGCATCCGCTACTCCGTAAGGTTAAACAATCTGAAAGATAGTTGCAGGTAGAGCATCTGGTCGTAATCATTGAAATCGACGCCGCCGATTTCTTGGATACGCTTAAGCCGATGCGCCATGGTGACGCGGCGCATTTCACGGCATCCATGGCGCCCTTCCTTCTTTGCGTAAGCGTTTTCTTGGCATTGTTTTGATGAAATGTCGAAACAACATTGAGATTATAGCGTTATGCGCAAAACAACTCAGGCAATACAATAGGCAAAGGAAAAAACTGGGCAATGGTGCGGCGCGACCCTTGGAGGGCTGCGGTTGGAGAGCCGAGAAAATGCCGCAACGTTGTTAACGCGAGCGGTTCGGCGGCGCGGACGCTCGCGTGGCTTCGGCTCGCTTCGAAATGATTGGAAGAAGCGCCTGCAGAATTGCCTGCATTCGCGTAGCCGAGCCGCTCGAGTTAACGACGCTGGGCATTTAGGCTTTTCGAAGCAAGTGCTCGAAGTGCGCCGGTGCTCATGAAAATGAGTTATGGACGCGTCCGCTGGCCTATTCCGGCGGTATTCGCATCGAGGCGATGGCGGCGGCGATATGAGTAGGAGCGTTGCAGTGAAACGGAGGGACTTGACGGCAGGAACGGCGTCGATCCTGTTCGCGGCGGTTATCGGGGTGCGCGCGACGGCGTTCCTGTTCAGCAAGCTGCTGCTCGTCGATATGGGGCCGTTCATGCTCATGGGCATGCGGTTTTTGCTCGCCTTCGCAATTCTCGCCATCATGTTCCGTGCGAACATGCGCGCCATGACGCGCTCCACCTTCGTTCACGGACTCGTGCTCGGCGTGCTTTTCTTCGTTGTCATGGGATTCGAGCTCGTGTCGCTTACCATGGCGGCGTCTTCGACGGTGGCGTTTCTCGAGAACACCGCCATCGTGTTCGTGCCGCTCATCGAGGCGCTGATTGAGCGCAAGCTGCCGACGTTCAAGGAAGTGATTTGCACGGCCGTCGTCATGGTGGGCGTCGGGTTTGTCACGCTCGGCGAGGGCTTTGGCGCGTTCGGTCTTGGCGAGCTGCTCGCGCTGTTTGCCGGCGTGTTTTACGCCATCGCGATTATCGCGACGGCGCGCGTGGCCAGAGATGACGACGCGACGGGGCTCGGTGTGCTGCAGGTGGGCTTCATCGGTCTGTTTGGCTTGCTTGCAGGGCTCGTGTTCGAATCACCGGTTCTTCCGCAGACGACGATCCAATGGGGGTACTTCATCGTTCTCGTCGTCATGTGCACGTGTTTCGGGTTCGCTTTCCAACCGATAGCGCAAAGCCGCATCAGCGCCGAGCGCGCGGCGATCCTGCTCGCAGTGAGCCCGCTTATTGCGGCAATCTTGGGTATTGTCGTGCTCGGGGAACCTTCTGGCGTGGGTACGCTCTTCGGTATGGCACTCATCCTTGGCGGCATCATCGCTTCGAGCGTGAAGCGCGTGCCGTCAGACATGCGCTTGCCCGAATGATCTGAAGCTTTGCCGCGTTAAAGGCGACGCGCCCGACGGCGTTTTCAGCTGCACCACGGGGAAGCAAGTTGTGCTCGCAGCCTGGTCCGACCGCTTCCCGGATGCGAAATCGGTGCCCAATCTTTGCGTGATTGCGGTAAAGATCGTATAAAACACCAGTTCGCAGAACTTGCATAAGAAAGTTGGGGCACCGTTTAGCCTCCCAACATGCGAACAGGGGCTTCAGCGGCATTGCCGGTGCGCGTGGCGGTCACGTGCGTGCAACATGCACGTTGTAGGCGGTGGAGGCTACGATGACGAGCGTGGCGCCGATGAGCGAGAGCGGGCCTATGGTCTCACCGAGCGCTACGGCGACGATGATCGGGTTGAGGATGGGCTCGATGGTCGAGAGCAGTGATGCCGTGAGCGGACTCACGTAGTCGAGCCCTTTCGATAGGAAGATATAGGCGCAGCCCACCTGCACGACGCCGAGGGCAACGATCGCTGCGATCACGGTTGGCGCGAAATCGGTTTCCTGCACGATGAACGGCAACCCGCACACCGCGCAACCCAAAAACGAGAGGATGGCCGCACTCTCGAAGTCGCAGCCCGGTATGCGCTTCATCATGAACACGCCGGCGTAGGCGATGCCCGAGATCACGGCAATGATATTTCCCACGAGGCCCGTTGGTCCGAGCTTGTCGAAGAAGAAGCACACGATGCCCGCGAAGATGACGATGCACGCCACGACGGCCGAGCGGCGTGGTTTCTCGTGAAGCACGAACAGGCTTATGAGGATGATCCAAGCCGGCATCGTGAACTGCAAGACGATGGCGTTCGCCGCGGTCGTGAGCTTGTTCGCGGCAACGAACGTCTGGAGCATGGTGAAGTTGACGACTGCGCCCGCGACCGTGGGCTTGTTGACGGTCAGTCGCTTGTCCTGCGAGCGCAGGTACACGTACAGCACGCCGGCGGCGAAGATGCTGCGTGCGCCGCTGATGGAAAGCGCGTTCCAGTCGATCGACTTTATGAGCACGCCGGCTAACGCGAAGCATACGGCTGATATCAGCACGTAAAGCGCACCCTTTATTTTGCCGTTTTCCATTATGCGTGCTCCGATACCGCTTTGTGCAGGCGTGATACATGCCTTGATTTCCGAATTGTCCAGCACTGCATGCTAACCGATTTGGATTCGTTCTTTCATCGGATTCATACCACAGCCATTTTTAAGGCGGAAAACCGATGTACGTGGTTGCAGCTTTTGAAAATGTGTTTGGCAAGCTCTTGCGCAAGCACCGAAACTATAGTGCTGCGTGGATTTGGCTCTTGCAGATCGGTGGGAGGTGGGTTATCGCTTGCACCCCCATTGCCCTTCTGGACAGGGCTACTGGTGACTGATTAGTAACCGAATCGAGTGTTGCAGGGCATGGTGTGAAACGGGCGCTATGGCAATCTCGTCACGCAAATGAAATAGTGTCCAACTTCAAAGGGCTAAATTACCGAACAGGTATTTTATGGGCTACAAGTCGGCAATTGCGAAAAGTTTGGACACTATTCGCAAGGGAGTTTCCCAACTCGCTTTGCTTTGGCGCAGCTGGGGGTCTGCCTGCAGCTGCAGGCAGACCCCCACTCAATGCTTGACGAGATTATCCGGAGGCGGTTCTACTTCACTTCCACGAGCTCGTAGTCGTGGGTGCCGGCGCCGAGTTCTTCGGCGTGCTTGATGTACAGCTCTCAGTCGCTTGTGGGGTTGATGGCATGCAGGTGGTCGGTCTCTTCCTCGCAAGCTTCGTGCAGGCCGGGCAGCGCCGAGTCGGGAATCATGGGCGCGGCGCAGATGCGGTCGGTCACAGCTTGGTCGAGTCCAACCAGGTCGCACGATGCGAACATGCCCACGTTAGGCACGATGGGCGCGTCGTTGCCGGCGAAGCAGTCGCATTGCGGCTTCTTTTGATAGTATTAACTAAAAGTTTTGCGCGCTTAAGGCGTTGTGCGTTTTGCAAAAGATGGAGGAGTGCATGGGGGCTAAACCGAAAGTAATTATTCTAAGTGGGTTTTTGGGCTCGGGAAAGACGACGGTGCTCGTGCGCATGATCGAGCGCTTGCGCGAGCGCGAGGGTGCGGATTTTCGCATTGCCATCGTCGAGAACGAGATCGGTTCTGCGTCGGTCGACTCGAGCATCATCCAGGAAGCCGGCTATTCGGTGACCGAGATGCTTTCGGGTTGCGTGTGCTGCACGCTCATCGGCCAGCTCGTTCCCGCGTTGCAGAAGCTCGAGGAAGAGCTCGACCCGCATCTGGTCATCCTCGAGGCGACGGGCGTGGCAACGCCCGATTCCATGGCTGCCAATTTGGCCAAGTACGGCGGTTATGGGGTGCGCATCGTGACGCTCGTGGACGCATCGCGTTGGCAGCGCATAAAGCTGGCGCTTCAGATCCTGCTGACCGCCCAGGTCGAGCCGGCGGATATCGTGTGCGTGAACAAGGTTGACTTGGTCGAAGCGGATGCGGTTTCCGAGGTCGATGCAGATGTGCATGCGATTAACCCGGATGTGCCCATCGTCCACGTAAACGCCAGCGAGCCCGTTGACGCTGCGCTGCTCGACGAGATCTTGGGGGAATAGCATGATCGAGACTCACGAAGAGCATGGACCCGATTGCACGTGCGGATGCCATGACCATAAACACCACCATGATCACGACCATGCGCATAATCACGGGCATCATCACGAAGGCGCTCATGAGCGGACGGTCGGCCTTGCATGGGCAGATGTGACGTTAGAGTCACATGTTCATGAGCAAGCTTCGACCGTATCGGCGACAATCCGCGCGCATGTTGGTTCGGGCAAGACGTTCGGCGCGCTTGTAGGGGCGCTGCAGTCCATAGCTTTGCAGGTTGAATCTTGCGGCGCCATTGTGGGGCATATAAAAGCCTATGCGCGGGTGGGCGAGGAGTTTGCGCACGCTTCGGCAACCGACGCGCAGCATGAGCCTGCCTGCGACGGCAATATCGAGCTTGCGCTCGGTCCCGATGTGCAATGCCAGTTTGTTGCGATTGCCCTGCTCATCGATTTGGCCGAGCTCGAGCGAATCGTGGTGGGGGCTCTGGGTTAAAACGGGCCAAGCCCCTCGGGCCTTCCAGCCTATGGGCGGCTAAGCCTTGAAGACGGTCACCTCGTTGCCGTGGTCGCGTACCAGGTCGATGAGATCGCTTGCCTGCAACCAGACGGTGGCGGTGTTGTCGTTGGGATGCACGCCGATGCGCCCGGCGTCACCGAGGAAGTCCTCGTCGATGTACAACTGCACTTTTCGCTCTTCGTCGTTCAGCAGCCCCAGGGGCGTTACAGCGCCCGCAATCAGCCCCATGATGTTCATCAGGTCGTCTTCCGATGCGAATCGCAGCGGTCGCGTCTCGAAGGTTTTCCTGAAGTCCTTCAGGTTTATGCGCTTGTCGCCCTTTACGGTTATCAGGTAATAGTTGCGCTTCTTGTCGTCGCGCACGAAGAGATTCTTGGCATCGTCGCCAGGGTAGGGCAGGTCTACCGCGTCGAGCTCTTCCATGTTGTACACGGCCTCGTGTTCGGTAATTTCGAATTCGATGTCGTGATCTTTCAGGTACTCGTACGTTTCGCGCTTGTCCATAGTTGCTCCAGTCCTGTTCTGCCGTCCAACCATTATGTGGCTTTACGTTGCCGATTTTCAGCTGATGATACGCGAAAGGAGATTCGAAGCTGCACGCGAGTGCCCGGAAATCTTGGCTGCGGGGTAACAGAGCGAATTATTCCTACAAACGCCCGGGCGCCTGCTTGCGCTAGAGGTAGCGGAACGGTTTTGCCGGAACGGTTTGGCCGGGAGCGACATGGACGAAGCGGTCTTCGGGCCAGGGCCCGCAAAGTAACTGTTCGACGTAAGACAGGGTAGCGGGCACCGTGCGTTGCTCGAGCCCGAGCAGCTGGCAAACCTGGCACGTCCGTTCCTTCAGCGAGCCGATATCGTAAAGACCGGTATCCATGTAGGTCATCGAACGGTAATGGCGATACATCGCCTCGTAAATGTCGTCGGCGGTTTCCTGCCCGTACTTTTCGACGCTACGCCGGTATTCCTCCACAATGTTGTGCCCGTCGTCCATCCATCCTTCGGTCAGGTAGATGGCGCGGTTCTCCTCGGAGTACTCGGTGCGGGCGGCCTGTGACCCGAACAGCATCGAGATGCAATCGTCGAGCCGCGGGATGATCAGTTCGAAATCGCGCGCAATCAGGCCTGGGATGGCGTTTCCGCAGTTGCCGTAGCCAAGCAGGACCACGTCTGCGTCGTGCACGGCGTCGAGTTCGCGCTGTAGGCTCGATGTCAGATTGTCTGGCTCGTTGTGCAGCTGCGATTCGAGCCATACGATTTTGTAGGCAATGCCATGCTGGGCAGAAACATGCTCGATTTCAGCTTTCAGCGTGTTGCAGGCGATGAGAACGGTGCGGGCTTGCATTTCGAACGGGGCTCCTGTGATCAGCTATTAACGGTCCGTAATGGCGACTGTGTCGCCGCTTTCGCGTTTGGGGGCGTCAATCTGCCCGGTCTTTACAGCGCTCCGGTACTCGGTTGGCGTCATGCCCTCCCAGCGTCGGAAGATCTTGTTGAAATAGCTGTGGTCCGAATAGCCGATGATGCGACATACTTCCCCGATGGGCTTGCTCGTGCTGGTGAGGAGCTCTTTGGCGCGTTTTATGCGCAGCCAGTTGACGTAGTCCCTGAAACCGGTATTGAACTTCTCGGAGAAGATATGGCTTACATAGGAAGGGTGAACGTATACGTGCCGCGCCACCATTTCGAGGCAGATATTGGGATTCGCATAGTTCTCGGCGACGAATTGCTGTATGGCGTAAATCAAATCGTAATCCGAAGCTTCTTTCCCGTTTTCGGGTAACGCGTGGATTGGGGCTTTCAGCTGGACGTCGATTTGCTCGTCTGAAAGAAAAGCCCGGGCCACTCGCGCTATCGTGACCAGGTAGTCGGTGGTTCCTTTGGGCAGACGCCGAAGGTATTGAATCGCATCTTGCAGCGATTCGCTTGGTGAGCTGATGTCGATGTCGGAAAGCCCGTGTCTGAGCAGGAGATTTTCGGAATCCTCGACTATGAAGGGCCCGACCTGCAGGGCTGCCACGTAATCGGTCTTATCGAAAACGGGAACGAGGATGTTGATGAGCCCGAAAGGACAGTTGTAGATACTGTTGTTCGAGTCGATGCCGACGCGATGGCAGCGCTCGAGGAAATGGTTGAGGCTGTAGTGGTTGCCGGTAATGGACTCGAGTCGTTTGCAGAAGCAGGCATTAATATGGTGCGTCGGAAACTCGTAGATGACGCGGTCTTCCTGAATACTGACCACGGCGCAGGGGAGCGCCAGGACGTCGCTTATCAAATAGAGGAGCGCCTTGAGCCGCCTGTTCGTCTGATCTGATGTTTTCAGTTCTCCCAAGGCAATCTCGGGCATGGCGGTACCCTCCCGTTCCTTTGGAAAGCTGCCCGGATGAAGTGCATTCAGGCAGCTGAAATCCAGTATGGTTTTGTCGTAATCGCATAAAGAACAAAGCCAATTGCCGGCGCCGCCGCAACCCGGTTCCGACGCCCTCACTATATCAAAATGATTTGATGTCGGACTTAATAAAAAGATGTTGGTCAAATCGCCGAAAAATGTTTGATATGGCATTTGAGCAGGAATTATTGATGAAAAACGTCTACGCATTTTTCAAATAATTACTAACCGGCCATTGGACCTTTTGTTTTTTCCTATCCCAATAGGCGAGTAAAGCGCTATCTATCCAACTCCCCGAATCGTAGATTTGCAGCAACAGCGAGCAGAGAAGACTCCTGTGAGATTCCACGATTAGGGAGGGGAGATGGACGAGAAGTTGGAAAACGGGACCGCTAAGAAGCCCGATAGGATCGTGCTCATCGTTTCGGCGGTGATCGTGGTCGTGTTTACGGCATGGGGGCTTGTTTTGCCAGATAACCTGGCCGCCGTCATCAATGCGGTCAATGGGTTTTTGTGCAATGAGCTCGGGTGGCTGTACCTGCTGGCCATGATGATCTTTCTGTTTTTCGGTTTTTACATCGCGTTGTCCAAGTACGGCAACCTGAAGATGGGAAAACCCGAAGACGAGCCCGAATTCAGCAATTTCCAATGGTTTGCCCTGCTGTTTGGCGGCGGCATCGGCATCGGGCTGGTGTTTTGGTCCATGGCTGAACCCATGCTGCATGCAAGCGGCATGGGCGGGTCTTACGGGGACGGTACCGTCTTCGCAAATGCTCCAGTCGTTCCGCTGACGCCCGAACAACTGACAGCTGCGAATTTCGCCACCGATATCCCAGTGAGCGCAATCGACGCCATCCGCATTACGTTCATGCACGAGGGCGTGCATTGTTGGGGCATATTTGGCCTGGTGGGCATGTGCTTGGGTTATGCGGCTTACCGTAAAGGCCTGCCGTTCCTTGTGAGCTCCACGCTGTATCCCCTCATTGGCGACCGCATCTATGGCGGCATCGGCAAGACGGTCGACATCCTGGCCGTGTTTGCGACGGTATTCGGCGTGGCGACCTCGCTTGGCTTGGGCGCAATGCAGATTGCCGGCGGCGTCGAGTTCGTGTACGGCGTCGAAGGGCTCGGAACCAACAGCTTGGTCATCGCCATGATCATCGGCGGCATCACCGCGATATTCACGCTGGCAACCGTTGCGGGCCTCGAGAAGGCTATGTCGGCGGTGGTCAACTTCAAGGTGTGGCTGTCGATTTTCTTCATGGTGTTCCTGCTGGTGTTCGGCGGCACCTCGTTCATCCTGCGCGATATCGTCTGGACGCTCGGCTCGTACATCACCACGTTCATGAACCAATCGTTCTGGTACGGTGACACGGCCTGGCTGAGCAATTGGACCGTATTCTATTGGGGTTGGTGGATTGCTTGGGGCACGTTCTGCGGCACGTTCTTTGCCCGCGTGTCCAAGGGTCGCACGTTGCGCCAGATGTTCCTTGGCGGAACGCTTCTTCCCGCAGGGTTCTCGTTCATCTGGATCACGATTTTCGCAGGTGCTGCGTTCTTCACCAACAGCGTCTCGGGCAACTCCATTGCCGAAGCGACTCAGGTTCAGTACACGACCGCTACGTTCTCGGTGCTCGAGCAATTGCCGATCTACCAAATCATGGCGCCGTTGACGATCGTGCTCATCGTCATCTGCTTCGTCGGTGCAGCTGACTCGGCGACGTTCGTCCTGCCCATGCTCACCTTCGGCGGCACCCAGAATCCGACCAAGGCCGCACGTGCCGGTTGGGGCATCGCGCAAGGTGCCGTGACCATCATCCTGATCCTCGTCAGCGGCTCGGGTGCGCTCGTCGCTCTGCAAACGGCATCGGTCGTGGCGGCGCTGCCCTTCATGGTGGTCGTAGCGTTCATGTGCATAGCACTCGCCCGTCAGGTGAAGAAGGATTATGACGGCGAAGAAGAGAATGACGTTTGCTGGCTGGATGAAAGGGCGGCAAACAAGAAGGGCGATTAGCCCAAGAGCCGATACAGGCTGTCTCCCGGGTGCGCGGAGCGCGCGCCGTGCGCCTGGGCTCATATAGGACAGAGCAACGGTATGGAAGGTTTTTTTAAGGAGGAACTTATGGCAACGTTGGAAGACATCGCTCAGGCAGTAGTCGACGGTAATGCGAAGAAATCCAAGAAACTCGCACAGCAGCTCGTTGACGAGGGTCTTCCTCCCCTGGATATCATCAATCAGGGTCTTATGGGCGGTATGCAGGAGGTTGGTGTTCAGTTCAAGGCTAACGTCATGTTCGTGCCCGATGTAATGGCAGCTGCCGAAGCGATGGCCGCTGGCGTCGAGATCGTCAAGCCCCTCATCGAGGCCGGCGATATCCAGACTCTGGGTACGGTCTACATCTGCACCGTCAAGGGCGACCTGCACGACATCGGCAAGAACCTGGTCGTCATGATGCTTGAGGGCGCAGGCTTCGAGGTTATCAACGCGGGCGTCGACGTATCCCCCGAGAAGATCGTCGAAGACGTACGCAAGTACAACCCCGACATCATCGGCATGTCGGCTCTGCTGACCACGACGATGCTGCACATGAAGAGCACCATCGAACTGCTCCAGGAGGAGGGCCTGCGCGACGACGTCAAGGTCATCATCGGCGGCGCGCCGGTTTCTCAGGACTTCGCAGACGAAATCGCGGCCGACGGCTACTCGCCCGACGCGGTTGCTGCTGCTGACCTCTGCAAGCGTCTGGTTGGCGCTGCGGCATAGGCTAATCGATTGATTCAAGAGATTGGAGGCAGAGAGTGTACAGGACAAGAAGTTTGTATACGACCGCAGGTTTCCAGGTCCATCAGAACATCCATTGGGAGATGCTGACTGACGACCAGTGCGAGGCGATCGTAGCTACGACGCTCGAGCTGCTCGAGCGTACCGGCGTGGAAATCCAGAGCGAAGCTGCCCAGAAGGTGTTTGCCGAAGCCGGATGCTTCGTCGAGGGCAGCCGCGTGCGCATCCCCAGCGCCAAGAGCGAATGGGCGCTGAGGGCCGCTCCTTCTCGCGTTACCCTGTGCGACCGCTTTGGCAAGCGTGCGATGCTCCTTGAGATGGGCCAGGCCCATTACGGCCCCGGCTACACCCCCCACACCTATTTCGACCAGACGACGGGTAACGAGCGTCCCTTCGCGCTGGCAGATGTCGAGACCTACGGCAAGCTGTGCCAGATGCTGAAGGACATCGATTTCGCGATGGCTGGCGGTTTCCCGACCGACGTCGACGCCGAGATCGCCGAGCTCGAGGAGTTCAAGGTGCTGGCTGGTGCCACCACCAAGCCCATCCTGCAGAACGTGAAGAACGCCAAGCAGGCGAAGGCCATCATCGACATGGCCGCAGCTATCAAGGGCGGCGCTGACAAGCTGAAGATGGACCCGTTCATGGCTCTGCATGTCGTGACTGCCGAACCGCTGACGCTCGGCGCTGACGCCCTCGAAGTCATCACCGTAGCAGCCGAGGCTGGCGTACCGGTCATTCTGTCCAACGAGCTGGTTTCCGGCGACACCGCCCCGGCCGAGAGCGCCGGCGTCATGATCGTCGCCCTTGCCAACTCCATCGCCGCGCTCGCCCTTTCGCAGTTCGTATGCGAAGGCGCCTCGTTCATCACCGGCGGTTTCTTCACCAACAACGACACCGTCAACGAGATGCGTCCCTACGGTTCGCCCGAGGTGAGCCTGCTTGGCGCCGGCTATGCGAACATCCTGCGCTACCTGAGGATCCCCTCGCTCGGTTTTGCAGGCGCGACCGACTCGAAGTGCTCTGACGCGCAGCTCGGCCTGGAGTCGGCCATGTCGACGCTCACAGCTGGCCTGGCCGGCAACAACCTGATCATCGGTGCCGGTATCGTCGAGAGCGGCGTGGCGTCCAACCCGGCGCTGCTCGTGCTCGTCGACGAGATCGCATGCGAGACCCGTCGCATCATCCGCGGCGTCGAGATGGACGAGGACCGCTTGGCCCGCGGCGTCATCGAAGACGTTCAGCCGGCCGGCAATTACCTGGCGACCAAGCACACCCGCTACTACTTCCGCAGCGAGCAGTTCTGGCCCACGCTGATGAACCGCAAGCGCTTGGACGACTGGGTAGCCGAGGGTTCGCGCACCCTTGGCCAGCGCACCCAAGAGAAGACCGAACAGCTCCTGGCATCGTACAGCCTGCCGACGCTCGACGAAGGCGTTGCAGGCGCCATTGACGGAATCATCGAGAGCGCCAAGTAGGGAGGGAAAGTTCAATGAGATACAGGACTAATCTTAAGGCCAACACCGGCGTGAAGATGAACGTCTTCACCGAGTCTCAGTGCCAGGAACTGGTCTTTGCAGCTGAGGAAGCCATGTGGCTGACTGGCACCGAGTTCCACGATCCCGAGTCTCTCGAGATCCTGCGCAAGGCCGGCTGCACCATCGACGGCATCATTGCGCACATCCCGCCGCACATCACCGAGCGCGCTATCCAGACTTGCCAGAAGCATATCGTGCTGTGCAACAGCCGCACTGGCGAACGCGAGCTGTTCCTCGAGGGCGGCAATGCATACTTCGGTTCGGGCCCCTGCACGCCGTTCACCCGCAATCCTTACACCGGCGAGCGCCATCGTGCAACCCGTCAGAGCGTTGCCTGGGCAACCAAGGTGCTCGACGCACTGCCTAACATCGACTACGCGATGTCGCTCGGCATCGTGCAGGACGTGTCGCTGCTGGTTTCCGACCGTCACGAATTCGAGCAGATGGTGCTGAACACCGATAAGCCGATCATCACCGTGTGCAACGACCAGTATGGCCAGGAAGACAACATCAAGATGGCCGAGATCATCGCGGGCGGCGAGGAAGAGCTCCGCAACCATCCGTTCATCTGCCTGTACGCCGAGCCGATTTCGCCGGGCGTTCACTGCATCGAAGCCGCGCAGAAGATGGTCTACGGCGCACGCAAGGGCCTGCCCACCATCTACACGCCGTGCATCATGGCTGGCGGCACTGCACCCGCGACGCTGGCAGGCGTTATGGTCCAGGGTCTGTGCGAGTCGCTGTCCGGCCTGGTCTTGGGTCAGTGCACCAAGGAAGGCTCCCCGTTCATCATGGGCGGCGTCTACACCGTCCTCGACATGGGGTCCACGATCTTCAGCTATGGCGCCCCCGAGCTCGACCTGATGCTCGCCGGCCTGGCCGATGTGGCCCATTACCTGAAGATTCCGCTGTTCGGCACCGCTGGCTGCACCGACACCTGCGTCATCGACGAGCAGGCGGGCGTTGAGGCCGCTCTGTCCATGGCCATGACCAACATGTCCGGCGCGAACCTCAACCACGACACGGGCTACGCCGAGTACGGCACCACCTCGAACCTCGACCTGGTCGTTATTGCCGACGAGGTTCTGGGCATGGCACGCCGTCTTACGGCTGGCATCGAGACCACGCCCGAGACCCTCGACCTGAAGGAAATCGAGAAAGTCGGTCCCGGCGGTCGCTTCGAGCCGGCTGAGCCTTACGAAGAGCCCGATGAGGGTACCTTCGAGCCGAAGAATATCCGCCATGACTACCAGGCTCGCCTCGTCGACCGCGGCGCACGCGAGATTTGGGAGAAGGCGGGCGGCAAGACGCTGACCCAGGTCGCCAACGAGAAGGTTCGCGACATCATCGAGAACCACGAGCCGGAGCCGCTCGAGAAGGGTCTCGCTGCGAAGATTCGCGAGTGCGTCGAGAACGCAGTCGGCCACGTACCTGGCGAATAAAGACGCGTTAGTCATAGGAATGGCGCCGTGAGCTTCAGCGGCGACGGCGCCATGAACCAGGGGTGAGCTGGACGATATCTTCATCCGGCTCACCTGTAATGTCCAACACAAGGCAAGGCCGCAGAAAGGCGGCGGAACGGAGACGACAATGTCATTAGTTCTCGGAATCGATACGGGAGGAACCTACACTGACGGAGTCGTGTTCGACCGCGCCAACCGCAAGGTTCTTGCCAAAGCCAAGAGCCGTACTACGCGCGATGACCTGAGCCGCGGCATATCAAGCTGCATTAACCTCGTCGAATTTGACGATTACGACGCCATCGAGATCGTTTCGCTTTCGACTACGTTGGCCACAAACGCCATCGTCGAAGGTGCCGGTTGCGAGGTCGGTCTGCTCATGATCGGTTTCGAGCTCGACAGCCGCTGGGAGGTTCCGGCTACAGAGGTGCATGTCGTTGACGGCGGGCATTCGGTCAAGGGCCTCGAGCGCAAGCCTTTCGACGAGCAGGCCGCTCGCGCCGCGCTCGAGGAAATGCGCGGCAAGGTGGATGCCGTCGCCATATCGGGCTACCTGAGCATCCGCAATCCCGAACACGAGCTGAAGGCCAAGGAGCTCGTCAAGGAAGTGCTCGGCGTGCCGGTCGTGTGCGCTCATGACCTTACGCGTTCTCTCGGCATCCACGAACGTACAGTGACGGCTGTGCTCAACGCAAAGCTCATGCCCATCATCGACAATTTGCTGAAGGCTGTGCGTCGCTCGCTCGACGAAAAGGGCATCAAGGCCCCAATCATGGTCGTGCGCGGCGACGGAACGCTCATCGGCGAGAACAAGGCCAAGGACAAGCCCATCGAGACGCTGCTCTCGGGGCCCGCTGCCTCGATTATCGGCGCCACGTTCCTTTCGGGCGTCGAAAACGGCTTTGTGCTCGACATGGGCGGCACGACCACCGACGTCGCCGTGACCAAGAACGGCGTTCCGCGCATCGACGAAGAGGGCGCCAACGTCGGCAACTTCTTCACGCGGGTGAAGGCGGCTGCCATCTCGACGTTCGGTCTGGGTGGCGACAGCTACATCCAGATGGACATGAACCGCAAGCTGAAAATCGGCCCGCAGCGCGTGCACCCGCTCTGCGACGCCGTCGATAAATACCCCTATCTTTATCACGAGCTTGAGCTCATCGACATACCGTTCGGGTACTTGCTCAACTTCGACCAGGTAGTCGATTGCTTCCAGATCAACAACCGCGATGCCACTATAGTCCTGACCGATTTGGAGCGCAGGGCCATTGCCGCACTTGAAGATGGACCGCACAACATCTTCGTGCTGGCTGAGAAACTCGGGACCCTGCCCAACTTGCTTGATCTGCGCCGACTTGTCAATGCAGGAGTATTGGGCAGGATCTCGATTACCCCGACTGACTTGCTGCACGCTTGTGGCGAGCTGGATTTGTGGAATTCAGACGCAGCGCGGCTGGCGGTGAAGAAGCTCGCCAAGCGTTTCAACGAGGATTTCGACTCGTTCGTGACGCGCGCGATCGACGCGGTGGTCGACAGGTTGTGCTATACGAGCGTGCAAAGCCTCGTCAACTACGAAGGTGCCAAGTTCGACCTGCTAGAAGATCCGGGTGCCGCATATTTCTTCGGCAAGCAGCTGCATCCGCTCGAGAACGACTACGTGCACGCGTCATTCAACATCAGCTTGCCGCTAATTGCCATTGGCGCTCCCGTGAAGTCTTGGGTGCCCCGGGCGGCAGCGCGCATCGGTTGCAAGCTGTTCATTCCCGAGAACGCCGAAGTGGCCAACGCCGTCGGGTCAGCGGTGGCACGCGTCATCGAAAACGTGGTCATCTTGATCACACCCGGCGACAACAACGACGGGTTCAGCTTGCATTCGGCTTACGAGCGCAAGTTCTTCTCGACGCTCGACGAGGCCAAGGAATACGCCAAGCAGTTCTCCGAGAAGCAAGTGCTTCAAAACGCCAAGGACAATGGTGCTCACAACGTCGAGCTGACCGTAAACTGCAACGACGTTTACGCCAAGTCGGGTGCTGAAGAGAACGACATCTACATCGAGACGCGCGTCGAAGCGCTGGCCACCGAGATTCCCGATTGGGACCGCGACGAACAAAACGAGCATTTCTTTGTCGACACGCGCCAGGTAGGCCTCGTTTCCGACGATTCGAGATAGGACTGTTTGCCGCTCTGCTATGCGGTAAGACCGAACCGATTACGAGAAAGGAACGTTACGATGATCATTATTGGCGAGAAAATCAACGGATTCATCCCCAAGACGCTTGAGGCCATCCAGAACCGCGACGACGACTACATCCGCGAGATCGCCAAGAAGCAGGCAGACGCTGGTGCGACCTACATCGACGTGTGCGCTGGTGTCGAACCCGACCAAGAATACGAGGCCATGGAGTGGCTGATTGATCTGGTGCAGGAAGTTACCGATACACCGCTTTGCCTGGACAGCCCCGATCCGCAGGTCATCGTCGACATGATGCCACGTGCCAACACGGTAGGCTGCCTGAACTCCATTTCGATGGAGAAGAACAAGTGCGAGGTCATCCTGCCGGCTATTGCGGGAACCGACTGGAAGGTCGTTGCTCTTACGTGCGATGACACGGGCATCCCCGATGACCCGGAGACCAAATTCAAGATTGCCCAGCAGATTATGGAAAAGGCTGACGAGTTTGGCGTTGCGCACGACAACATCCTTTTCGACCCGCTGGTGACCACGCTCGGCACCAATCAGGAGTCGATGGTCAGCTTTATCAAGACCATGCAGATGATCAAGGACGCGTTCCCCGAAGTGCACATCACCTCGGGCCTTTCGAATATCAGCTACGGCTTGCCGTACCGCAAGGCCATCAACATGCAGTTCTTGTCGCTGTGCATGTACAACGGCATGGACAGCGCCATCATGGACCCGATGTCGCAGGACATGCTTGCGGCGATGTATGCGACCGAGGCTTTGATGGGCGAAGATCCGTTCTGCAAGGGCTATCTGACCGCATTCCGCAACAAGCTGTTTGGAGTTAAGCGATAGTTTTGCGGCAAACCTATTCGCGCGTCCGGATTAGCCGAACGGGCGCGGGCGGCACGTGCATCCCCAAGCGCGTGCCGCTTTTTTACGTCCAAACACCGTGGCCGCGATTGTAGGATTATTTTGCAATGCGGCGTCGTCGGCCGCGAAAGCGATGGCTACAGCCTGCGCGAGCTTGTCCGATTTTCAAAAAAACACCAGTACAGAGCCTTAAAAACAGTAGTTTTGCCAAATGGCGGCTTCTAGAATCTCCTTGTCAGCCGATACGGGCAGGCAGTGACCAAGGAGGTAAGACAATGAGGTACCATCTGACTGGCGTTGACGAGGGCAAGCGCGAGATTTACATGAGCGCCGATGATAAGTCACTCGATGTGGTCATCGATGCCGGTGATGAGGAATGGACTGGCAAGGAAACCGATCTTGAGGTCCTGAACGCGCCGAACGGCGCGACCGTGTACTACATCGCCGATGACGGATCCCGTTCGTACAAGAACTACCGGTTCGACGCTGATGGCGTGACGGTCGTGTAGCGGCGTTCGCAGGCTTAGGGTCTTCATCGCAAACGTGACGAGGGGGCTACCGCAGTGCTTGCTGCGGTAGCCCCCTCTTTCTGCCGGCACCAAGGGAGGTGTATTGGTGTATTGCCGGCAGGCCCCGGCGATACATGCGTTACCGCACGATAACGGGCAGCCAGGGCAGCGAGAGATTGGCACGCTTGTGGCGGGGGATGCCATCATGCGCCGTTATGTAGTAATCACCTGGTTTATCGAGCGAGAACGTTACGAGCCCGTTTTCGTCGGTAATCGCTTCGGGGATGTCTTCGAGCTCGAAAGTGGTCGTGTTGACGATGGCCAGGTGGGATTCGGGGATGGGAGCGACCATGCGCTGCTCGATGCGGTCTTCGTGCTGGTATGGGCCGCCTATGACAAAGAGGAACCCTTCATGGCGAATCGTGATCTGCTCGCCTGGCGATATCTCGGCATAGCGAATCCAGCTTCCGTCGGGATTCATGAAGTAGGTGTAGTAGTCCATGCCCACACTGCTCGGGAACCCGAAGACCTCGACGACATCCAGGTCGTAAACGGGGGTTTCGGCGTAGCCGAGCCCGCGGTAGCCAATATGGCCGTATTCGCTGTCGGAATCGTAAGCGTACTGGCCGTTGATCACGAAGCAGGTGAAGGGGCCCGGCACACCGAGCATGCGCTGCAAAATGCCGTCCTCGTCGATGTCGAGGAATTCGCGACATGAATCCTCATTGAACTGATCGCCCAAGACAAATTCATGCGCCTGCGTGATGACGTCGAGCATTGAAGGGGACTGTCCGTAGGGAATCCCGTCTTCGTACCCGTACCATTCGGCGGAATCTGCTCGTATATCGACGGGAGCATAGGGGATGAACTTGAATTCGCCGTTGTATTGCACGGACAGCACGATGCGCGCCGTGGTCACCGCTTGCAGCGACCCGGGCTTTTTTCGGGGGATGCGTGCTTTCTGCGTAGATCTGCCGAACGCATGCATGATGTAGCGGGAGATGCGATCATCGGAGAATTCGCTCATGAGTCCCCTTTGTCCGTGAGGCATTTTTTCTGCAGTATATCTGGCTACAAAACACCCTGATACCAATAAAGTATCAGCGATAAGAGCGAATTATTACTAATCTAACTTAATGGCACGAAGGAAAGAGGGTGCCTGCGGGTTCAATCCGGCCTCGTCTTTGCCAGAGCCCGGCTGCAGCTGGCGCGTTTGTTGTTTTTGTTAGTAATAATTTGCGATGCCTTGTGAACCATGACGAGCCCTTGCGCCTTCACGTGCTGAGCTTTGCGAAAACTCCACGCGAAACTACTAATTACATTTGGAGCCCCACATGTCAGAATCCAGGAGGGTATTACATATCTGACTGCTTGGGGGTAGACCATGGACGGTATACGAGTGCGGTTCTCGGCGCAAGTCGACGGCATCTACCTTTTGATTCCAACTACCGAGCTCGTGGTGGCTCCCGGCGAAGCGGCCCGGTACGGCCTGGTCGATCCTGTCAATCAAAGCGACGAGCCAGTGGTGCTCGATGCGGTCGTCGAAGCCCATAAGCTCGTAGTGGGGTCAGCTTTCACTCCCGAGAGCTGCCCGAAGTTTCTCCAGATGCATTCCCGGCATTGGCTGGGGCTTGCTTTTGGCAAGAAGGCGTTCTATTCGGGGTTTACGATCAATGGGTGCTATGCCTACGAGTTGGGCAGTACGTATTCGGTTGATAGCGGTTACAAAGGCCTTCCGTTCGATCGGGCACGCATCAAAGACGGCGACGCGATAGAGGTGTTCGCATTCCAAGATAGTTACGGTATGGATTACTACACGTATTTCATGCAGGATGGGAAGCGTGTTCGCGAAATAGACCTCGCTGCGGGCGAGCCAGTGACCTTGAAGCTCGAAGGTCTCATGTACGGCTACGGCGGCCCTATGAACCGCGCGGATCGCAAAAGCCATCGTTTGCTCTCGGACGTAACCGAGGCGCAACTGGTTACCGTCGATCCTCAGACCGGGCTCATGCTCCCCATACCTGATGCTATAACCGACGAGGATGATGGACTGGTGACCATCGGCTTCGACGAGCCCGGCACCTACTATGTATCGGCGCTTGGCGGGGAAGTTCGCTATAACGCCCATCTCGTTTTTCCGTGGCTGAAGGTAAACGTTTCCAGTTAAGGGGGCAAGCGTAGAATTGCCGCGCGGGCAGCGCGCTTGCGCAAGACGTTTCATCCCATTCTCATAAAATGTCGAAATAACGAGAAAAATTGCATACAATTGAAACGAAGCAATCACGAGTTGGGGTGAAACATGGGTCTATGCGCGTTCGTCACGGGCGGTAGCGGTTTTTTGGGCAGCTTTGTGGTGCGGGATTTGCTCGAATCCGGTTTCGAGCGCGTAGTGCTGCTCGTTCGTGGCAACGATGCGCTCGAGGCGATGGTCGTTGCCGATGGCAAGCCTTTTACGACCGCCCTTTTGTGGCTCGAGGACGATGGGGCGAGCTACGATTACAGCGCGCTCGATGCCACCGTGCTGAAGGTCAACGTTGAGCTTTCGCATCCCGAGCAGGTGAAGCGCTGGGTAGTGGCGGCTGCGCCCCTTTCGGTCGCAAGAGGGGAGTTGACGCCCAATTTGAAAGTGCGCCGCAATATCGTCGCCGAAACGCGTGCGGCCTTAATTAGCGATTTGTACGACAATTGGGAACAAGCGCCCTTAGGCGAAGCCGCCGACACCCTGCATCGAGGTGAGATGCGATGATACTGGCTTCTTTCGAGACATTGCTGGACGTAACGCCGCCTTCGTTTGCGCGCAAGTTCGAGGTGGCGGTTCTTATGGGCGCGTTTGCAGAAGCGTTCGACGTAGAGCCTCCCGCTGTCGGCGATCTAACCGTCGACGAGGCGTTGCATGCGTTTCGCGAATTCACCGCCGCATGCATGGAAGCGGCGCTTGCTGACGAGGTGACTGCCCGTAAATACCGTGCTCGCTTGCGCGAGGTGGCGCTGCGGCTTGGGTCGCAAGTTCGATCGATGCTGCGGCCCCGCGCTGCGTCGGTATTCCGGTTGACGCAAGCCCTTTACCGCGGCATCGGCATCGAGCTGCGCGGCGATTCGCAAAGTTGCGTTGCACCCTATTTCCCAGGCGCCTTGGAATTTGGCCCTTGCTCGTTCGCGCAGCGATACACATCTGCCGATTGTTGGTTCATGTCGGCGTTCGATGAAGGGTTCATGTGCGGGATCGCGGGCGTCGACGCGCAGCTGTCGTTCAGCTGCCGGCTGACCGAGGGCGCGACGTGCTGCCGCGCCTGCTTTCGTGAGGGCCGAACCGAAGGGGAGGTATCCTCTTTGCCTGCAGCGTGCTGCGAAAGCCCTGGTGGCGACGCGCGTCAGCTCGGCTTTGCCTGACGAACACTTTACCCTGGGTGATTGTTTCAGTAGGCTTCGACTTCGCGGATCTCGAGTTCGCGGCCGCGCAGAAGTTCGGTATCAGCGCTTGCGCAATGGGGGCAAATGCGGCCGTGCGCCACGGCCGGGTAGGTTTTGCCGCATGCATTGCATACGGTGACTGCTTCGACCTGGTGAACCTCGAGTTCAGCACCACGCAGAAGGTCGCTGCGATTGGCGGCCCATTGCCATGCGTCGTCGAAGAACTCGGTGACGACGCCCGATACTTCCCCTAAGTCGACCACGACCTTGCTTATGCGCGTGAGCTGCTGCTCACGCGCAATGTCTTCGAGCAAGTCGGCCATATGAAAAACGATCCCCAACTCGTGCATGGTACCTGGCTTCCCGAAGACTAGTGCTGGTTGCGCAGTATGACTTCGGCGAGGGCGTCGAGCGATTGGGCGTCCCACCATTCCTCGTCGGGGACGTGTGCGTTGAATTCGACTTCGAGCTTGGTGAGCACCTGGATGAAGCCAAGCGAGTCGACGCCCCCCTCGACGATGAGCGGCTCGTCGTCCTTGAGGTCGGGGTTGTAGTCTTCGGGTAGGTCTTGCGCCATGATTTCACGTGCGCGGGCCTTGATCTCTTCAGCGGTTGCCATGTTCGAGTTCCTCCTGTATCTTCCATCTTTCAACGTCACCGGCGCCGGTGCGCGGCAACGCGTGGCCGAGGCGTGCTATACGCGCTATTCGTGAGTTTGGCGGGAATAGCGAAAGCGCCGGTTCGAGCATTTGCATGATCTGCCGGTCCGTGAGGTCTTGGGCGAGCCGCCCGCACGAGAGCACCAGCTTGCCCCCGAAGAGCACGACGGCGATATCGGTTTCTCCCAAAGCGTCGGATAGTGCGGCTTCGTATTCAGGCAAGAACACCTTAGTTCCGCCAGATAGCGTCAACACGTCTTTCATGCGCCCCGATACGTGCAGAAGACCGGCCTCGTCAAGGAAGCCTTTGTCGCCGGTATGTAGCACGCCGCCCTTCACGGCGGCTGCCGTCTTGGCGTTGTCGCGGTAATACCCTAGCATCAGGCATGTGGGCGCGCTCACCAAGATCTCGCCGTCCTCGGCGATGGTCACTTCGTCATCGGGGCAGACCGTCATGGCGTGGAAATCGTCGCCGATGCTAAGCGCTATTCCAGAGCTCGTTTCGGTCAGGCCGTACCCCAAGCTCGCCCTGATTCCGCGTTGTCTTACGGCTTCGAGCGTCTTGTCGGGACAATCCGCCGCGCCGACCAGGACGAGATTCAGGCAATCGACGAGCGCCTTGCGGGCAATAAGGTATTCGAGCAGTCTTGGCACGACCGCGACTGCCGTCGGCTTGAACGTTGCCAAGTCGTCGACGTAGTAGCGAGCACCGCGCCCGAGCGCTACGGGGGCGCCACAGGCGAGTCCCCACAAAAGGCCGCAGACGAACCCGAACACGTGCGACAACGGCAGCAGGCACATAAGCGTGTCGTCAGGCGCAAGCGGCATGAGCGAGGCGCCGTTGAAGGCACTTGCCATCAGGCTCTCGTCGGTGAGCACAACCGCTTTCGACGAAGACGTCGTGCCGCTCGTGAAGAAGAGCACGCCATGGGCGCCGAATGCAGGTTTGCGCTTAGGTGCCAGCTGCTCCTCGAGCTCTGCCTGGCGCATTGCATCGGGTGCCCACACGCAATCGGCGTCGACGGCATCCAAGAGCGGCAGAAGCACGCGATTGGGCATCATCGGATCGAGGAGCGCGACCTGCAACCCCGCTTGAACAGCCGCAAACACCTCGACAACGCATTTCACCGATCCATCAGCCAGAATCGCCTCACAGCTGCGCCCTCTGCCCGAAAGCTCGCCTGCCCGCTGCGCAATGCGTCGTGCAAGTTCCGACCAGGTTATTCTTCGAATCTTGCCTGTTTCGTCGCAGCAAAGCAGAGCAATTCTCTCGGGAGCTGAGGCGACCATATGATTCAGCAAGTCGTCAAAACCCGAGTATCGAATCATGTAGTCAACCCCTCTCTTTTCCGGTCGCAAACGCTTTCGATGATGTCGGTCTGGAGTGCGTCTGCAATTAGGATTGCGCTCGCGGTCTTGCCATTTGTGGCTATGGCCAATCCCTTCAGCAGACTGCTGAACGCTGATATTTGATTCGGGATAGTTGCAGGTAGCTCTTGGGAGGTCGGGGTGGGGCGTGAGCGATTCTGCAGCCACTGTTCCTGTAATTCACTTAGATTAGGCGAAGCCAAGCGA
This sequence comes from Eggerthellaceae bacterium UBA3686, assembly GCA_002371495.1. Taxonomy (GTDB): domain Bacteria; phylum Actinomycetota; class Coriobacteriia; order Coriobacteriales; family Eggerthellaceae; genus UBA9715. The sequence continues at coordinate 51,945 of DFIX01000048.1, read as the reverse complement.
ACGCCCCACCCCGACCTCCCAAGAGCGGACGATCGGATACGACTCCGTTTCCAAAGCAAAAAAGCTGATAAAAAGGCGGGGAAGCGCATCGAAGAGCCTCCCCGCACCGAGCTTTTCTACTTGAAGAAGCGCTCGACGAGCTCGCGGCTGTACTCGGCCGTCTCGTCCATGTCGCCGAAGCTCATGATCTCGCCTGCGTAGTAGGTGTCGTACTTGCCCTGCATCGCCTCGACGTCGTCGTACCAGCCGGCGGCGTAGTCCTCGGTGAAGACGTGCGGGAAGTAGTACCACGAACGTTCCTCGATGACCTCCTTGGCAGGGTTGCCCATGGTCTCGAGGTCGGCGAGCACGGTCTTCTTGCACTCCTCGTAGTCGACTTCCTTGAGGTCGCGGTGCTTGCGCAGCGCGTAGGTGACATACATCTGGTCGGGGTCGGGGATGGGCCAACGGTGGTAGTACACCATCAGGTGGCCGAGGCGTTCGGGCACCATGTTGTCCATGATGTAGTACGAGATTTCGGGCGCCTTGTCGGGCTCGGTGAGGAAGCCCTGAACGTCGTAGCGCTCGTAGTCGATCTTGTCGAAGTACTTCTTTTCGTCCTCGCGGATGTCGGCGTAGTCCCCGAAGTACTGCAGCGGCGCGGTGACGATGAGCTTGTCGAACTCTTCCACCTTGCCGTTGACGGTGATGAAGACCTTGCCGTCCTTGCGCTCGATCTTGGTGATGTCGGAGTTCAGGCGCGCCGGGTTCTTGATCTTGTCGTTGAGGTGCTCCCAGATCGACTGCGTGCCGTCTTTCCAGGTCCAGAGGTTGACCTTCACGAAGTTCATGGTGGTTTGGAAATCGAGGTACTTCAGCACGTAGGCCGCCGGGATCTCGTCGAAGTAGCCGTAGCCGAACGAGGTGAACGGCCCAATCCAGATGTCCTGCACGAGCTCGACGCCGTTCTTCTCGCAGAATTCCTTGAACGGCAGGGCGAGGTCCTTGAGGTTGGGGTTCTCGCCTTCGATGTGCTCGCGCTCGGGGGTGACGGCGTAACCGTCGTAGCGGCCCTGCGCCACGCCGCGGTGGCCGTTGACGTCGTAGCCCTTGTATTTGGTCAGGAGCAGCTCGCCGAACTTCTTGACCTGGCTCTTCATGCGAAGCAGGCGCGGCGCGTGCAGCGGGTGCTTCTTCGGGTCGAACGGGTCGATGACGTTGCCCTTCAGGTCCTTGTAGTTGCGGTTCAGGCGCGGGCCGTCGTGCGTGATGCCACAGAAGTCCTCGACGTCCTTGATGGCGTAGTACGAGGGCACGCCCATGATGGCGCCCAGCTCGTAGCGACGGCCTTTGTATTCGGGCGAATAGCACTTGCCGCCCACCCAGCCGTTGCGCTCGAAGATCGTGTAGTTCTCGTACCCGGCCTGCTCCAGGTACATGCCCGCGGAAAGCCCGGCCGGGCCGCCGCCGATGATCGCGATGCGCGTGTTCTTATCCATCAGTATTCCTTTCTCGTATGCGTGAACAGGGACGGAGGAATGTTCACGCCCTTTGGTCGGTGTTATTTGGCTTCGAGGGCGGCGAGCTCTTCTTCGAGCGCTGCGATCTTCGCCTCGGCAGCAGCCTGCTGCTTGGCGGCCTGTTGCTTGATCTCCTCGATTGCGCGGGGGATGCGCTCTTTGTAGTAGTCGTAGTCCACGTCCCACGGGCCTTCGACGGGCGGCCAGGCGGGATCGGCCATCTTGGCGGGACGCACTTCCTCGATTGCAGGTGCTTCGCGGCCGTCGCGCACATGCGTGCAGTCGGTCTTGTCCTGGATTTCGTCGGGTACGTGATGGTACGGCCCGAAAATCTTGCGGTAGAGCTTCACATGATTGTGCACGGGCATCGTGCCCTCGGCGCATTTCTTGGTGTATTCCATCTGCCAGCGCTGCATGGCGGTGCCGCACTGCAGGATGGCGCGCTTGAGCGCAAAGCGCGTGGGCGCATTCTTGCTGCCATAGTACTTCCAGTGGCAGATAAAGCGGGTGCGGTTGCCCTTGAGCGGAACGAAGTACCAACCCCAGATGAAGTTCATGTCGTCGACCGTGCCGCCGGCGATGGCGTAAGCGCCGCGCGCCCGAGGCGGGTGCTTGATGTCCGAGAAACTGAGGATGTACTTGTCGGCAACGACGTCGGCCGCCTCGCAGCCCATGCCGGAGCGGTCCCATTCCATGAAGTCGCCGGGCATGAACGAATCGGGCATCTGCCATTCCTCGCAGATTTCGTAGCGGTTGAAGATCGACATGCGCCCGAATACGCGCTCGAGCACTTCCGAGCTGAGGGAGCCGGACTTAGTGCCGCCCCATTGGTAGATCCAGGGGTAGACTTTCTCGACCGGCGCGTTAATGGTGATGGCCGACGTGACCGTCTCGACCAACGATTGGTCGAAGCGCTCCATCAACTCGTCGCCGGGATAGGTGAGCGCCTGCTCGGCGGGCGTGGCATAGCACTCCTTGCCCCATTCGTAGACGGCTTGGCAACTGCCGATGACAGCGCCTGCCGCGACGCCCACTACTCCCAGCGCCGTTCCGGCGCCTTTGGCGACGCTTAACAGTCCCGTTTTTCCTTTCGGCATAGCATGTCCTTTCTTTCCGACTATTTCATGGCATCGGCGCTTGGCCGAATGCTTTCACCGATTAAGAGCTCACGCAGCCGGAAATGTGTAAAAGGGGTCTGACCCCTTTTACACATTTTTCACTGTATAGGTTACTTCTGTTTGCGAATCTTCTTTTTCAGAATCTTGATCTTGCGCTTTGCGGCGTAGGGGATGATCGCCTTCAGCTTGTCCTCGTTCTTGTACATGGTGGAGCACTCGGGCAAGTCGCGGCTCAGATGGATGGCGTCGAAGTCGCATTTGGTGGTGCACACGCCGCAGCCGACGCACTTGTTGGGATCCACGACGCTCGCTCCGCATTTAAGGCAACGGGCGGTTTCGGCGCGTACCTGCTCTTCGGTCAGCGTCAGGTGCCAGTCGCGGTACGAACGGTGATGGTCGATGGTCGAGTCGACGCCCTCGGCCTGGCGCGGGCCGTGGTCGTAGCTCAGCGGGTTGATGGCCACATCGTCCTTGTTCAGCTCGACGTAGCGGCGCTGGTTGCGGCCGAGCGTGAGCGAATTGCCCGGCTGTACGAAGCGGTGGATGGAAATAGCCGCTTCGTGGCCTGCGGCGATGGCGTCGATGACGAACTTCGGGCCCGTGTAGGCGTCGCCGCCCACGAAGATATCGGGCTCGGCGGTCTGATACGTGCGCGCGTCGGCCTGCGCGCGTCCGCCGCGGTCGAGCTCGACAGCCGAGCCGGCCAGCATCTCGCCCCATTCGATGGTTTGGCCAACGGCCATGACCACGTTCTGGCACGGGACGATCTTGAGGTCGGTCTCGTCGTAGACAGGCGAGAAACGGTGGCTCTCGTCGAACACGCGCGTGCAGCGCTTGAGCGCGATGCCGCTCACGCGGCCGTTCTCGACGAGCACTTCTGCCGGGCCCCAACCGCAGTCGATGGCCACGCCATCTTCCTCGGCTTCGAGGCGCTCTTCAGGCGTCGCGGGCATCTCGTCGCGCTGTTCGAGGCAGAACATTGCCACTTCGCTCGAGCCTGCGCGCACGGCGGCGCGGGCGGCGTCGATGGCCACGTTGCCGCCGCCGATGACGACGGTTTTGCCCGGCATCTCGTGGTCCTCGTCGGCCAGCACGGTGCGCAACAGCTCGACGGCTGTGGTCACGCCTTCGGCGTCCTCGCCCTTAACGCCGGCCAAACGTCCGCCCTGTGCGCCGATGGCCAGGTAGAAAGCCTTGTACCCTTGCTTTCGCAGGTCGTCGAGCGTCAGGTCGCGGCCAACGTCCACGCCGCAGCGGATGTCGACGCCCAGTTCGCGCAGCACGTCTATCTCGGCGTCCACGACGTTCTTCTCGAGCTTATACGAGGGGATGCCGTAGGTCATCATGCCGCCCGGCTTCTCGTTGCGCTCGAAGACCGTGGGCGAATAACCCAGCGTGGCCAGATAGTATGCGCACGACAAGCCGGCAGGGCCAGCGCCCACGATGGCGACTTTTTCGGGGTAGGGGCCGCGCAGCGACGGCTGCAGCACCGGTGGGATGTAGCGCGTTTCGGCTTGCAGGTCGCGCTCTGCGATGAACTTCTTCACGGCGTCGATGGCCACGGCGTCGTCGATGAGCGCACGTGTGCACGCATCCTCGCAGCGGTGGTTGCACACGCGACCGCAGACGGCGGGGAAGGGGTTTTCCTTCTTGATCAGCGCGAGCGCCTCGGTGTAGCGTCCCTGTGCGGCCAAGCGCAGGTAGCCTTCGACGCCTATGTGGGCGGGGCAGGCCACTTTGCAGGGCGCAGTGCCGGTGTCGTAGGTCTCGATGCGATTGTTGTCGCGATAATCTGGGTCCCACTTGTCGGGACCCCACTCGTTGTCATCGGGCAGTTCGTGGCGCGGGTACTCGATGGGTCCGTTGAGCGTGCAGAGGCGCTGGCCGAGCTTCACTGCGCCAGCGGGGCAGTTTTCGACGCACTGTCCGCAGGCTACGCACGCGTCGGCATCGACGTGGGCGACGTAAGCCGAGCGGCTGAAGTTCGGCGTGTTGAATAGCTGGCTCGTGCGCAGGCCGTAGCATACCGACTTTTGGCAGTTGCATACTGCGAAGATCTTCTCGGAGCCGTCGATGTTGGTGATCTGGTGCACGAAGCCCAGGTCTTCGGCTTTCCGGATGATTTCCATGGCTTCGTCGTAGGTGACGTAGCGCCCCTTGCCAGTCTGTACTTCGTAGTCGGCCATATCGCCAACGCCGATGCACCAGCCCTCGGGATCGTCGCCGGTGTTCACGCCGCGCACGGTCTCGGACATGCGGCACGAGCACACGGCCGACGAGAAGCGGTCGTATTTCTTCAACCAGTACGAGAGGTGCTCGACATCTGCCGAATGCTCCTCCTGCTCGATTGCCTTTTCTACCGGGACGACATGCATGCCGACGCCGCCACCGCCGGGCGGGACGATGTCGGCGATCTGCGCCGGCCCCATGTATGCGATGCGCTCGAAGTAGGTGCTCATCTCGGGATGCTCCTCGAGCGCCGCCTCGTTCATGGCGTAGAATTCGCCCATGCCGGGCAATTGCACGGGCACGGCGAAGCGCTTCTCGTGGCCGGGGTTCTTGCCGTCGAGGTTTTCCCAGTTGTATTCCAGGTTGCCGACCTGCGCCATGTGGTTGACGAGCGGCTCGACCTTCTCGAGCGGCCAGTCGCAGGCTTCGGCGATCTGCGCCATGGTCATGGGTTTGCGGATGCCCATGTGGTTGGCGATGTAGGCCGTTTCCTCGGTGAACACGGAAAGCAAGCCCCAGCATTCGGGGTCGGCGGGCGTGATCTTCTGGATGCCGAGCTTCTTGGGGATGCGGTCGATCATCATCTTGGCGAGCTTCATGGTCTCGGGCCGCGTTGCCGGGTCGATTTCCATGGCAGGCTGCCAGGGCTCCAGCGGCTCAGCGGGCCGGTATGCTTTCTCAGGCCTCCAAACGTAGTTGGGCTCCCAAAGCTCGGGGTGCTCGCTCTCTTCTTTTGTACGCGCGCTTTCGGGCCGGTCAAAGACCTCGACAATCGCGTTTCCCTGGTTCCTTTTTGGGTCGATGTGTCCTTTGCCTTGCTCAGCGGCCGGTGTCGCCCAGTGTTCCTTTGCCACCGCTACCTCTTTTCTGAATCTCTCGTCTTTTGGCGCGCCCTTAGGTGCGCCGTTCGCAATGGTACTCCTGTTGGTTTAATCTGTGAAACGACAACGAGAACGATAACCTGATTGTTGATTGCTGCGGAGCAATGCGGTTGGCAAAGAAGCTCTACTGCCGTCGCCTTTTGGGGGGGGATTGCGAAATGACGATAGGGAAAGCGAACTGCCTGGTCTGCGGCGACCCGCTGGTTTATTGGGGCGAGGCGCGGGAAGCCACGTGCCACATTTGCGGCAAGAAAGAGCTCGGACATTGCGCCTGCGAATCAGGGCATTATATATGTAACACGTGCCATCGCGTTGAAGGCGTCGACTACATCTTGGGACTGTGCTCGAGGTCCGAATCGACCGATCCCATCGAGATCGTCAACGAGGCCATGCAAGACAAGTCGATTTACCCGAACGGCCCCGAACATCATACGCTCATCGGCGCAGCGCTCATCACGGCGTATGCCAACGCTGGCGGAAAGAACCCCAAAGGCGAGCCCCTAAATAAAGCCGCGGCGCTTTCCGAGCTTAGGAAGCGCAGCTTGCAGGTGCCTGGCGGTGCGTGTGGGTTCTGGGGCGCATGCGGTGCCGCGGTTTCGGCCGGCCAGGCCATGAGCGTGCTGAACGGCTCGACCCCTCTGTCGCAGGAGCCCTGGGCGCAGTGCCAGCGCCTGACGTCGATGATCTTGGGCCGTCTGGCCGACTTGGGAGGACCGCGCTGTTGCAAGCGAACCGGCTATACGGCCATTATTGCCGCGGTGCCCTATATCGATGCGACGCTTGGCGCCAACATGCAGCTGCCCGTTGAGGTGACGTGCTCGTTTTTCGCAAACAATGCCGAGTGTCGCCGCAAGGAGTGCCCGTATTTCCCCGGTGCTGACGAGGAAGTGAAGGCGGCATTTCAACCTGGTGCTTTTGGGTGCGCGCCTTCTAAATAAAGTATGGCTCGTCGCGCTAAGAGGGGCGGTGGGTGTTTCCAAATCCCGCGAACGTGCGTTATTCGTCATATAGTGATACATTAGCAACGAGCTAGCTATTGCGGAAAAGCGATAGACAAGTAGAGGTAGAGGCGTCGTCCTTTAGGAGGAAACATGCGCAAGACAAAGGTGTTCGAAGGCAAGAAGCACGTATACGATACGAGCAAGGCCGAAGCGCTGGGCAATCGCGCCCACAGCTACTATGGCGACCCGGCCGGCTACGAAGAGACCCTGTACAAGACCAAGGGCGGCCTGTACTTCCTGTGGGGCCTCGGTGGAGCCGACAGTCCTTACTGCGCAGGCGAGGACATCGTTCCCGTTACCGAGAAGGAAGCGAAGGACTGGCTCAAGGCATAGCCTTTTCTTTCACGAGGAAATCGGCTGCGAGGCTTTGCCCGGATTGGGCGGAGTCTCGCGGCTTTTTGTTTATTTGCACGGTTGGCTTTTCAGTCGGCAGCGCTATACTTTCCCTTGAAAAATACCCCCAGGGAGTATATTGGAGGCACAATGGAGCCAAGGGAATGCACATGCAGGCACAAGGAAACGCCGCGCGATGACGAGTTTCAGGCCAATCTGCAACGTCGACTGAACCGGGCGATAGGCCAGCTCGGCGGCGTGAAGGCCATGATCGAAGACAACCGGTACTGCGGTGACGTGCTGCTGCAGCTCATGGCGGCCGAGAAGGCCGTACACCGCGTAAGCGAGCTCATCCTCGAGAACCACCTGCACACGTGCGTGATCGAGCAGGTGCGCAATGGCAACGAGGCCGTGGTCGACGAAGCCATGGACCTCATCCGCAAGTTCGGGGGCCGCTAGATGGCAGACGTAATTGCAACCCAGAAATTCGACGTCACGGGGATGACTTGCGCAGCCTGCTCGACACGCGTCGAGAAGGTGACGTCAGAGGTGCCGGGCGTCAACAAGGCGGTCGTGAACCTGCTGAAGAACAGCATGGAGGTCAGCTACGACGGAAACCCCGAGACCCTCGCAGCCATCAGCAGCGCCGTCGACAAGGCGGGGTACGGCGCGGTGCCCGTCGTTTCGGATGCGGGCGAGGCGGGGGCTTTTGCCGCAGGTGCACGCACGAATGCGTCGAAGCCCCAAAACGCAGCCGCACAGGAGGCGAAGACGGTGAAGATGCGCCTTATCGTCAGCTTCGTTTTCGCAATTCCGCTCTTCTATATAGATATGGGCCATATGTACGGGTGGCCCCTGCCCTCGGTCTTCCTGGGGCACGCCAACGTCATGACGTTGGCGCTGACCCAGTTTCTGCTGACCATCCCCATCGTGTTCGTGAACTTCAAGTTCTTCCGCAACGGCTTCAAGGGGCTGGCGCACGGAGCGCCCAACATGGACACCCTCGTGGCGCTCGGCGCAACGGCGTCACTCCTGTACAGCATCGCGCAACTCTACCGTATGGGCGCGGCGCTGGGGGCAGGCGACATGGCGACGGCGCATGCGGCGGCGATGGATTTGTACTTCGAAGGTGCGGGCATGATCTTGACCCTGATCACGTTGGGCAAGTACTTCGAAGCGCGCTCGAAGGGGCGCACGACCGATGCCATCACCGCGCTCATGGACCTCGCGCCCAAAACGGCTACGCTCGTGGGCGATGACGGCGTCGAGCAGGAAGTGCCGATCGAGCGCGTGCAGCCGGGCGACGTCTTGGCTGTGCGCGCGGGGCAATCCGTCCCGGTTGACGGCGTGGTGGTGGAAGGCGCAGGCGTCGTGGACGAGTCGGCGCTCACCGGCGAGAGCATCCCCGTCGACAAGCCGGAAGGATCGCAAGTAACCGGCGCTACGGTCAATACCGCCGGCTATTTCAAGATGCGCGCGGTCCGCGTGGGCGCCGATACGGCGCTCGCCCATATCATCCAATTGGTAGACGATGCGACGAGCTCTAAAGCCCCCATCCAACGGTTGGCTGACCGCATCAGCGCCGTATTCGTGCCGGTGGTCATCGGCATTGCGGTAGCCGTGTTCGTGGCGTGGCTCGTCGTTTCGGGCATGGACGTGTCGAAGGCGGTCGTGCATGGGATCTCGGTGCTCGTCATCAGCTGCCCGTGCGCTTTGGGCTTGGCCACGCCGACGGCGATCATGGTCGGTACGGGGCGCGGAGCCAAGCAGGGCATCCTGATCAAGAGCGCCGAGGCGCTCGAGAACGCGCACAACATAGCCACGGTCGTGCTCGACAAGACCGGCACCATCACCAAGGGCACGCCCGAGGTTACTGACGTGATACCGGCTCAGGGCATTGAGACAGGCGATCTGCTGATGCTCGCGTACGGGCTCGAGAAGAAAAGCGAGCATCCGCTTGCGCGCGCGATCTGCGATTACGCTGCCGAGCAGAATAGCGATCAGCTTCCCGTGAAGGATTTTCGCCAGGTACCGGGCCGCGGTCTGGCCGGCGTGACCGAAGGAGCGGCTGCGTTCGGCGGCAATGCGCTCATGATGGGTGACGAGGGAATCGATTTGGGTGGCCTCGAGGAGCTTGGCGCCGAGTTGGCTCTGCAGGGCAAGACGCCGCTTTACTTCGCGTGGGGCGGCCAAGCGCTCGGCATCATCGCGGTGGCAGACCAGGTGAAGCCCACCAGTGCTGCGGCCGTACAGGAGCTGCATGCGCTCGGCGTACGCACGGTCATGCTGACCGGCGACAACGAGCGCACTGCTCAGGCGATCCAGCGACAGGTCGATGTCGACCAGGTGGTCGCCGGAGTGCTTCCCGATGGCAAGGACGCTCAGGTTCAGCTGCTCGCGCGCGAAGGCAAGGTGGCTATGGTGGGCGATGGCGTGAACGATGCACCGGCCCTTGCGCGCGCCGATGTGGGCATCGCCATCGGAGCGGGCACCGACGTTGCGCTCGAGAGCGCCGACATGGTGCTCGTGAAAAACGACCTGATGGACGTCGCAGCCGGAATCCAGCTCTCGCGCGCTACCATGCGCAACATCAAGCAGAATCTGTTCTGGGCGCTGTTCTACAACGTCATCTGCATACCGGTGGCCGCAGGTGCGCTGACGCCTTTCGGTATAACGCTCACGCCCGACATCGCAGCAGCCGCGATGAGCCTGAGCAGCATCTTCGTTGTGACGAATGCGTTGCGCTTGCGTGCCTGGAAGCCCAAATGGGCAATTGGGCGCGAGGGCGCTGCTGGGCCCGTCAACGTTTAAACTATAGGATTAGGAAATCGCAGACAGGAGACGACAATGAGTTTATTCAGCAAAAAAGAGACGACGACGCTTAACGTCGAGGGCATGCATTGCCAGAAATGCGTCGCGCGCGTGACCGAGGCGCTGGAAGGGGTCGAGGGCGTTACGTCGGCAAAGGTGAGCCTCGACGATGCCAACGCCGTCGTGGAGGGCCATGCTTACGATGCGGATGCGCTCGTCGCCGCCGTTCAGGGGGCCGGCTTCGGAGCGTCGTTGTAGCACGCTGCCGTATGCGGTCACGATGAGTCGGGAGAACTGTTCTTCCGACTCATTTCTTTTTCATTGCCGCCGAGGCGTGTTACCCTGAACACTCATTGATTGATGGACGAAACAGGTATGAACGGTAATTCGATGAGCGAAGAAATCAAGGACCAGAGCGTCGAGGCGAGACCTGCGGGCAAAGCCGACCCCGATCGGATGGGCAAAGAGCGCATCGGAAAGCTCCTGGTGGAGTTTTCGGTGCCGGCCATCATCATGATGATCTTCAACTCGCTGTACAACATCATCGATACGGTGTTTCTGCAGATCGCCGTGCCAGGCATCGGGGCGGCAGTGACGCAGCTGGCGTTTCCGGTCATGAGCATCCTCATGGGCTGCTCGATGGTGGCGGGCATCGGCGGTAACGCGCTAGCTGCCATCGAGCTGGGGCGCGGTAACCGCGAGCGCGTCGAGAAGATCATGGGGAACACGGCATCGTTGCTCGTCATCATGGGCATCATCGCCGCGGCGGTTGGGTTGTTCCTGATCGATCCGCTGCTCGTCCTGCTCGGCGCAGGCGGCGAGCTTTGGGGGCCGACGAAGATCTTCTTGCAGATCGTGCTCATCGGTTTCGTATTCCAATCGCTCGGTATGGGCATGAACAATTTCCTGCGCACGGCGGGCCGCCCCAACATGTCGCTCGCGACGAGCGTGCTCGGTACGGGCGCGTGCCTGGTGCTGAATGCGCTTCTGGTGCTGGTTATGGGTCTGGGCATTGCCGGCAGCGCGCTTGCCACGGTTATCGGGCAGGGTATCGGCATGGTGCCGGTCGTCGTGTTCTTCGCGGCGTTCAAGGGCGCGCCGTTCAGGCTGCGCGCCCGCGCCCTGTTGCTCGAGTCTGCACTTGCGGTGAAGATCTTATCTTTGGGGCTTGCATCTTTCATCATGCAGTGCGGCACGGCCGTGGTGACGCTCGTGCTCAACCATGTCATCAACATATATGCGGCAACCGACCCCATCGGCGTGACGAACGCCTTCGCCGCCATTTCGATCATCTGGAAAGTTTTGGGGTTGGCCTATACCATGGTCATCGGCATAACGTCAGGCGCACAGCCCATACTGGGCTACAACATCGGCGCGCAGAAATGGGATCGCGTGCTCTCGACGCTCAAGTGGTCGTGCATCGCCGCCGCTGCGCTCGCGGGCGTGTGTTGGGTGTTCTTCGAGCTGGTTCCGCAGTGGGTGCTCGTGCCCTTCAGCGTGGGTGACGACTTGATGGATTTCGCCTGCATGGCCATGCGCATCATGGCGATCTGGTTGCCGTTCGTGGGCTACCAGATGATGGGTTCGAGCTATTTCCAGTCGAGCGGCCAACCCATGAAGGCCACCATCTTGGAGCTGACACGCCAGATTCTGTTCCTGATTCCGCTGTACCTGCTGTTCCCGCCTGTGGCAATGTCGGTGTTCGGCGTGAGCGGCCTTACGGGCGTGCTTCTGTGCGTGCCCATCTCGGACGTGCTGGCATTCGTGACCACTACCTGGTTCGTGGCCGTCGAGGTCATGCGCCTGCGCAAGCTGCGCGACGCTCAGTAGAAGTAGACAGCAAGGGCGTGCTCCTGTGCGCCCGCTCGACTCGGATTGCGAGGCCGCATCAAAAGCCGTACCTTGCGCTTCGCAAGCTTTTAAAGATTGTAGGCGGCCATCCCGCGCGGGGCGCGTTCCTATGCGCCGCTCTGCTTGGGCATGTGGGTGAGGGGCGATGCGTTTCTGACAAAAAGGGAGGCTTCCCAAAGTGTCAGAGCTTTGCCTTTCGGGCGTCAAGGGGGAAGCTTACCCGCTGGGTTTTGCGGATGCCGCCTTGGCTGCGGTCGCATAGGCTTCGCGCAGCACCTTGGGCATGCAGGCGAACATACAGCTGGCCAGCTGGTCGGGCGTGGCGTCGAGCGAGCCGCGCAGCCAGTCGACGACGGTGCCGATGTTGCCGTGGGCGAAGTGGCGCGCTTCGAACGCGCGCTCGCTCGATAGCTTGGGCACGCCTAGGTGTCGCTTGAGCGCGGCTTCGTTGGCTTCGATGCTGAATTGCAGCAGGTAGCGGTAGATCGAGTTCTGAGAATCTTCCTCGAATACTGTCGAAATATGAACAAACACATCCGTCCCCAATGTTCATTTATATGCTGCGTCATCTTATGTGGTTTGGCGGGGCGGCTATAGTAATATCGAGCGATAGATGGCTGGCGTAGCTCGTTTTGGGACGGCAACGCCTTGCGCATCGATGGCAATCGTAGGTACAGAGGGAGCCCAACATGAAGAAGGTAATCGCCGTCAACGCCAGCCCGCGCGCCACGAGGAGGTCTTCCCGCAGGAGCTCGCCGCCGTCCGCAAGCTTGCGGTAGGCATGTTCTAAGCCTGCTGTGGAAAAGCTCGGGCACCGGTGCTAGGTACCGGTGCCCGAGTCGCGTTGACGACGAATTTGCTCGCGCCAGAAACTATTTCACTTGGTAGTCGATGGTCGCCTGAATCATGGCGTCGACGTTTTCCTTCTTCGCATTCAGCGGGCAGTCGCAGCCCGAGCTGACGATGAGGCCGGTCGAGCTTCCCACGTCGTCGATGAGCTTGGTCACGTACTCGTATGTCTCGTTCTCGGTGCCCATGGCCAAAAGTGTCGCGGGTACGTCGCCCTGGATGGCCATGTGGTCGCCGAGTACTTCGCGTGCCAGGCGGATGTCGGTCGAGCCGTCGAGCATGAGCAGGCATTTGCGCGCCGGCAGCTCGCGCAGCGTTTCGAGCTCGCTATCCCACGGCGAGTCGAAGTGCAGGATGGGCAGCACGCCGCGTTCGATGGCGGCGTTCACGTACTGCACCTCGTAGGGCCAGACGAATTCCATGAACGTCTCGTGGCTCATCAGGTTCGGTGCCGCGCGCCAGCCGCCCACCCACGTGCCGATGGGCTTGTTGGTCTCGAGCGTCTTGCAGAAGTTGGGGAAGCTGAACTCGAACGCCTTGTCCATGGCGGCTTTCACCAGCTCGGGCTCGTCCATAATGTCCATGAAGAAGTTCATGAGCGTGCGTGCGCCGCAGAAGCCCTCGATGGGCGTGCCGCCCAGGGCGCCGTTGATGACGGCCACGTCGGCCTCTTCCTTGATGCGCGCGTTGACCTTGGCGCGCTCAGGCTGCAGCGGGGCCATCTTGCCGATGGGGTCGCCGATCTTTTCCTTCATGAAGCGCGCAGCCCAGGGGCCGTAGCCCTCGTCGATGATGGCCTGGTAGTCTTCCTCGGTCATGAGCTCTTTCTCGTCGAGTTGCCACAGCTCGTCGTCGGGCAGCTCTTCGCCGGGGAGCTTGATCTGCGAGAGCCACAATATCGAGAGGCCATAGGGATTCTGCACCGGGTTGTGCATGGTGTCGATGCCCGGATGGTCATGCAGGAAGTCGATTACGGCCGTGGTGGCACGGTCGATCTTTGTCAGGGCGTCGGCGATGCTCAGGCCCTGAGCTCGAGCGATATAAGCTGGCCCGCTATATGAGAATGGAATCTTATCGACCTTTTTCATGCCAATAGCATCAAGTGTGCGCTGAAGGCGCTCGTCATACAGGCTCATAGCATCTCCTTGTAAAAACGCTGCTGAAAGGATTATCTTGCCGCGACTGAAAACATCGTACACAGATGTAGAATGCAAGTATTCGGTAAGCAATGAGATTCTTTCAACAAAAAATTGTGCGACTTGCATAATAATGAACCACCTACCTGGTAGCCTGACTCATCGGCGGTACGGAAGGGGGGAGTATGCAGTACTCGCTGCGGCTGATAGCCGAGCGCCTTTGCGGCAAGGGTTTTCGCACGCTGGCGATGAACGACCGGGACGCGCATGTGCGGAAGGTGCGGTTGCTGCCGGAGCATGCCGCGGCGCTTGATGACGATACGCTGTACATATGCCCTGAAGGGCGCGAAGAAGGCGCGGCGCATGATTCCACCGCATCTTGCTCGTTCGTGCTCTCCGGCATGCCGGAGCACAGTTGGCGCGAGCCGAGCCTTATCGTCGAAGGAGCAGTTGGGTCTGCGGCGCTTCATAATGCAGTGTCCGATATCGTCGATGAGCTCGACGACGCCTTCGCCCGGATGAGCGAGCTTGCATGGCGCCTCGATGGTTTGAGCCAAATCGTCGAATTGCTCTCGCGGCTGCTCGGCAATCCCGTGTACATTGTCGATTCGAGCTTCAAGGTGATGGCGATCGTCGACGACCCCGACATGGAGGAAATGAGCGTCAACTGGATGAACGCGGCTAAGCGCGGATACCTTTCGTACGACATCATCGCAAATCTCATTCGCAGCGACGAGCTTCACGACATCGAATCCTCGAATGTGGCAACCGTGGTCAGGTCGGAGTACTTCTATACGCCGTTTGCCAATTTGAATTTGCGCCTTGGCGGCAAGGTGCAGGGGCATTTGTTCGTCGTGCAGATGTACCGCAACATAACGCCGTGCGATCTTGAGCTCATTGACAGGGTGGGCTCCATCGTCTTGCGGGCGATGCAGGCGGACCCGACATACCAGTCGAGGCGAGGGCCGCTCTACGAGCACTTCGTAATCGATTGGCTTACAGGGGGACTTCGGGATCCTGGCTATATTTCGAGCCAGCTGGACGCGCTCGCGTTCGACGCGAAAGGGCTCTCGGTCGTGGCGATCGTCGAGCTGTCGGTGTCGAGCGATTTCCGGCGCGAACATTTGGCACGTTTGCTCGAGGACCGTCAGGGCTGTCGAGCCGTTTCGCATGACGGGCGGGTAATCGCCCTGTTTCAGCTGAAGTTGCATAACGAGAAAGATTCGGTGCTGCGAAAGGTCAAGGGCATCTGTCGCAACCAGCAATGTCGCGCTGCCGTAAGCGACGTGCAAGACAGCTTCCTAGATACGCCGCGCGCTTACTGGCAAGCGCGCGAGGCTTTGCGGGTCCGCGATGCTATCGGCCTAGAAGATGACGTCGTATGCTACGGCGACGTGGCGGCATACCAACCCTACTTGAACTTTTCGTGCATCGAGGAGCTCGAGGCGTTCTGCCATCCGGCGATCATGACGCTGCGCGAATACGACCGCATGCATGCCGTGCAGCTCCTTCCAACGTTGTCTGCGTTCCTGAAAAACGATCGCGATGTACAGGTGACCGCCAACGCGCTGTACGTTCATCGGAACACCCTTGCGTATCGGTTGAAAAGGATTTTGGAGCTGTGCCCGCTCGACCTCGATGACTTCAACGTGCGGCATCGCCTGCTCGAGTCGATTCTTATCGTTGAGAATCATGACGGCATCGCGTCGTATGTGTCGCAGTAGCGCGTCATGCAAGTTCGGCATGATACGATAGGCGCCGGCAAACGGAAACATGCATGAAGGGGGCGACTATGGAGAAGCCGAAAGCGCAACCTGTTGCCGGGCTTGTTCTGACTGCGCTCGCAGCGTTGCTCCTAGCGGGCGTCGCCACCTTTGCTGGCCCGTGCGAGGCGCATGGCGGCCAGGATGCATCGAGTTGCCTGTGGGCTTCCCGGGCCGTGTTGGGAATTGGCGCCGTGATGGCAATTCTGGCCATCGTCCGCATATTCGAGACCGATGAGGGCGAGCGGCGGGGGCTCTCGCTGGCCTGCGGGCTGCTCGGTTTCCTGGTTGCGGCAACGCCCGGGCTCATCATCGGCTTATGCGCCGATCCTGCTATGCATTGCAACTCGGTGATGCGGCCTTTCGTTATCGCTGTCGGCATTGCCGTGGGTGCAGTGGGGACTGTCGACCTCGTGCGGAGGCTCCTGGCGATAAAGAAGCGCCAGCCTGGCGCTGGTCTTGAGGGAACGAGCGGTGAATAAGCGCCTGTGCGGTCTGATCGACGGGTCCGAAACGCTTGGCTCCTTCGCTTGTCAGGGGAAATGGGCCCTTCGCTCGCACCTGAGGATAAACAGGAGTCCTTCGCGTGCTCTTTCGGTGACGCGCGAGGGCTGTATCGGGTTCCATTCAAATTATTATTTGACAAAAACCAATGACTTATAATGAAACGCATACAATAAAGGCAGCGCGGCATGCAAGGATGTCGCAGACCTTTTATGCGGATGCGCCGCCCAGCGCCTGGCGCTTCTGAGGCAATACGACGAGGAAGGCTTTAGATGGGGGGCAACGATACGCGCAGGATTACTTCGCCCGAGCAGCTTAACGACTACCTCAAGGTGACCAGCCCTAAAATCTGGGTGCTTCTGACGGCCGTTGTCTTGCTTGTCGTCGGCTTGCTGCTTTGGAGCGGCTTCACAACCATCGAAAGCTACGCCACGGGCTCGGCGCGTGCCGTCGGAGGCGAGCTCACCGTCACTTTCGACGACCCGGCCAAGGCAAGTCGGGTGCAAGCCGGCATGCAGGTGGAAGTCGGCGACGTGCGTGCCGAGGTTTTGACGGTCGGCACTGATGGGTCGGGCAACCTCGTTGCCTCTGCTCGTGCCAACATTCCCGATGGCTCGTACGATGTGCGCGTAGGATATAAGACTACGCAGGTCATATCGATGCTGCTCAACTGATGGGGCTGCTTTTATGGCCAAGGTGAAACAACCGTTAGCGAAGGGCGTGGCCAAAGTCCCCCAGGTCATGCAGATGGAGTCGCTCGAGAGCGGCGCAGCAGCGCTGACCATGGTGCTCGCGTACTACGGCAAATGGATGCCGCTCGAGCAAGTGCGCACCGACTGTGGCGTGTCGCGCGACGGGGCGAGTCTGGCAAACATCGCGAAAGCTGCCCGCGCCTACGGGCTCGAGGTCGAGGGTTACGGCCGCGGCATCGATGCGCTGCGCGAAATGGGGCCATTCCCCTGCATTGTTACCTGGAACGGAAGCGATTATGCCGTATGCTGCGGTTTTGCAGGCGGAACCGTTCATGTAAACGATCCTGCGAAGGGCCCGCGCAAGATGGCGCTCGACGAGTTCGAACGCTCGTATGGCGGCGTATGCCTGACCTTTGCGCCCACGGATGGCTTTGTTCCCGAAGGCAAGCGCAAGAGCACGGCTGAGTTCGCGCGTAACCGCCTGCGGGGAGCCGGTGCCGCTGTCGCGTTCGTTGCGCTGACGACGCTGATCGCATACCTTCTTGAGATGCTCACGCCCGCATTCACGCGATTCTTCATGGACCGGTTGCTCACGGGCGAAAACGCCGAATTGCTCATGCCGTTCATCGTCTTGCTCACAGCGGTAGGCGTCGTTCAGGTGATCGTGGTCGCCGTAAAATCGATCTATTCGCTGAAGATAAACGGGAAGATGGCCGTCATCGGGGCGTCGACGTTCATGTGGCACGTGCTGCGCATGCCCATGGATTTTTTCTCGCAGCGCAGGTCAGGCGACATCCAGCAGCGCAAGAACACGAACGCCGTAATAGCCGAAACGCTCGTCAACACGCTTACGCCGCTTGTGCTCAATATTGCCATGATGACATTCTACCTGATCGTCATGATCCGCTATTCCGTGCTGCTCACGATGGTGGGCATAGCTACTATCGTGATGAATTCGCTGCTCGCAAGCTATATTTCGAGGAAGCGCGTAAATATCACCCGCGTGCAGATGCGCGATGCGGGCAAGCTCGAGTCTTCAACCGTATCGGGTATACAAATGATCGAGACGATCAAGGCATCGGGCGCCGAGAACGGATACTTCGCCAAATGGGCGGGCTACCAGGCCTCGGTGAACGCGTCTACCGTTCGCTTCGCAAACCTGAACCTGTATTTGGGGCTGGTTCCCAACTTCCTGACGAGCCTCGCTAACTATGCCGTGTTGGTCATCGGCGTTTTCCTCGTGATGCAGGGGCAGTTCTCGCTTGGCATGGTCATGGCGTTTCAGGGTTATATCTCGCTGTTCATGAACCCCGCCATGACCACGATAAAAGCAGGGCAAGTCTTGCAGGAGATGCGCACGCAGATGGAGCGCATCGAGGACGTGATGCAATACCCTCTGGACCCGAATTATCGTGACGACCCGCTTGAGGACGATGCCGATTACGGCAAACTGTACGGCGAGGTCGAACTCAGGAATGTGACATTTGGCTATGCCCGGCAAGGCGAGCCGGTCATCGAGGGTTTCTCGATGAAGGTCGAACCGGGTGCGAGCGTGGCGTTCGTCGGTACGTCGGGGTGCGGCAAATCCACGCTTTCGAAGCTGATTGCCGGACTCTACCAGCCGTGGAGCGGCGAGATCCTATTCGACGGCAAGCCGGCGGCAAGCATCGAGCGAAGCGTCTTTACGGGTTCAGTTGCCGTGGTCGACCAGGACATCATCTTGTTCGAGGACACCATAGCCAACAATATCAGCATGTGGGACGAGTCCATCGAAGATTTCGAGATCATCCTCGCGGCGCGCGATGCCCAAATTCACAATGACATCATGGCGCGCGAGGGCGGTTACGAGGGCATGATTACCGAGGGTGGTCGTGACTTGTCGGGTGGCCAGCGACAGCGCCTCGAAATCGCGCGCGTGCTCGCGGCCGATCCGAGCGTCATCATCATGGACGAGGCGACGAGCGCGCTCGATGCCAAAACCGAGCACGAGGTCGTACAGGCAGTGAAGGACCGAGGCGTCACCTGCATTATCATTGCGCACAGGCTCTCGACCATCCGCGATTGCGATGAAATCATCGTGCTCGACCACGGCAAGGTGGTCGAGCGTGGCACGCACGACGAACTGTATAAAGCAGGCGGCGTATACGCCGAACTGGTTACCAACGATTAGGGGGTGAGGACATGGGCATATTCGACGATCAGATTAAGCAGCGCGAACGTGGCGATCAAGAACTGTTCGAGGATTCCATATTGCGCATGGCCTCAGCCGTTGTGGGGAAGGATGTCGCTGGCTCGATGGCCACCGAGCGCATCGTGACGAAGGAGGCGGTTGACGATATCCTCAAGTTCTACCGCATAAACCCTGTCGACATTCCCGCACATGTGACCGATCCCGAAGAGCAGTTGGAATACGCCTTGCGTCCCCACGGCATCATGCATCGCATGGTGGGGTTGTCGAAGGGCTGGTACAAGGATGCCTTCGGGCCAATGATAGCCTACCGTGCGTCCGATGGCGCTCCGGTCCCCTTGTATCCCTTGCCGTATCGCGGCTACTGGTATCGCGACGAGACCGGACGCAAGTGTGTTGTGAACAGCCGCAATGCAAGTAGTTTTGCGTACGAGGCCCGCTGTTTCTACCGTCCTCTGCCGCTCGGAAAGATTGGCGTGCACGACCTGCTGTCTTACATGTGGCAATGCCTGAATGCGGTCGACATCTTGCTGCTTTCGGGCATTTCGCTGCTCGTTACCCTCATAGGCATGCTCTTGCCGCCGATCGTGAAGATCCTGACGGGCTACGTTGCCGATACTGGCAGCTATGCGGTCCTGTGGTCGACCGCGGCGTTTCTGCTGTGCACTGCGCTGGCGCAGCAGCTCGTGACGGCTTCGCGCGAAATCTCGATTAATCGCATCCTCACCAAGGCTTCTATGTCGGTTGCGTCGGCGGTCATGATGCGCATCCTCAGCTTGCCGGCTGAATTCTTCAGGGGCTACAGCGCCGGCGAGCTTGCAAGCCGAAGCGCGGCCGCTAAAGCCCTTGTGGAGCTTATAGTTTCAAACGTGCTATCGCTTGGCACCACAGCTGTGTTCTCGCTTTTATATGTGGTGCAAATCGGTGCTTTCGCGCCCGTTCTCATGTGGCCGGCTGTCGCGGTCATCGCGGCAACCATCGCGGTAATGCTCGTTACCTCGCTCATGCAGATGCGGGTCACGCGCCAGCAGATGGAATACGCCGCCAAAGAAAACGGAAAGAGCTTCGCTCTCATCTACGGCGTGCAGAAGATCAAGCTCGCGGGCGCCGAAAAACGTGCGTTTGCCCAGTGGGCTCGCTCTTACACCAGGAGCGCCGAGCTGCAGTACAATCCTCCGTTTTTCCTGAAAGTCAGCGGGGCCGTGAATTCAGCTGTCTCGCTTGCAGGCGCGATAGTGCTGTACTACCTTGCCGCATCATCGGGTGTCGCGCCTTCGGACTACATCGCGTTCTTTGCTGCTTACGGCATGGTCATGGGCGCGTTCACGTCGTTGGCCGGCGTCGTGCAGGCGGCGGCGCGAATCAAGCCTTACCTCGATTTGGTGGAGCCCATCTTGGAAGCAGAGCCCGAAGTCGCCGAGGACAAGGAAATCCTTACCGAGCTTTCTGGCCGTATCGAACTCTCGGGTGTTCGCTTCCGCTACGACGAGAGCATGCCCTACGTCATCGACGGCTTGGACCTGGTCGTACGCGCGGGTGAATATGTGGCTGTTGTAGGCAAGTCAGGTTGCGGCAAATCGACGCTCGTACGTCTGTTGCTCGGGTTCGAGAAGCCCGAAAAGGGCGCCATCTACTACGATGGCAAAGACCTGGCGGGGCTCGACCTGCGCTCGCTTCGCCGCCGTGTCGGTGCGGTTACCCAGGACGGCAGTTTGTTCCAGGAAGACGTCTTCAGCAACATCACCATCTCGGCGCCGAACCTGACGGAGGAAGACGCATGGGAGGCAGCCGAGATTGCGGGTATTGCCGATGACATCCGCGCTATGCCGAACGGGATGCACACCATGATCACAGAGGGGTCAGGAGGCATCTCGGGCGGACAGAAGCAGCGCCTCATGATTGCTCGCGCAGTAGCGCCCCGCCCTCGAATCCTCATCTTCGACGAGGCCACGAGCGCGCTCGACAACCTCACCCAGAAGCGGGTTGCCGAATCGCTCGACGCGCTCGCATGCACGCGCATCGTCATCGCGCATCGGCTTTCCACCATCAAGAACTGCGACCGCATTCTTTACCTGGAAGGCGGCCGCATCGTCGAGGACGGCACTTACGACGAGCTGATTCAGAAGGGGGGCCTGTTCGCCGAACTCGTCGAGCGTCAGCGCCTCGATGTGTAAGGTGCGGACAAGCATCTGCAAAGGGCGGGAAAAGCGCTACTATTCACCCGCTGGCAGCCCAGGTTAGCGGCAGGGTGCGTAGCCGCTTGCGTAGCTACTAACTTAATCCACTAAAACTTGAGCAGCTGTAGACCTATCGCCCTGCCGTTGACCTGGGCAGACGATCGTGATTGCTGTGCGAATAGTAGCGGAAAAGCCTGGATTGAGCGGCCGGTCGTGAGACTAACATGAACGGCAATGACCTGGTTCGGGGACGCCTGTAACGAGTGTTCCGTATTCGTTTTACAGATGCCGTTTTGCTGTTGCTGCACTCTGATAGCTAATTCATCGTACAATAGGAACATTGTAGGCTCGGAAAGGCAGCGATTTCTTGGATATCGTCATCATCGCCCAATTTGCGTTCGCAACGCTGCTGCCGGCAGTGATGTGCGTACTGCTGACGTTTTTGCGCCGGAGTTCACGTGTGGCCGCTATCCCCGAACGGGGCTGGCAGGTAATCGTGGGTGTCGCGTTCGGCCTCATTGCCATTTACGGTACTGAGTCGGGTATACCCGTCAACGGCGCCATGATGAACGTTCGCGATGCTGCGCCATTGGCGGCGGGCCTTTACTTCGGCGGGCCAGCCGGCATCATCGCGGGCGTTATCGGCGGAGTGGAGCGCTGGCTTGCCGTCATGTGGGGCGTGGGCGAGTTCACGCAGGTCGCTTGTACCCTTGGCACTATCTTCGCCGGCGTTTACGCAGCGCTTCTGCGCAAGTTCCTGTTCGAACGCCACATACCCAATTTGGCCTTCGCATTTGCCACCGGCGTTGTCGCCGAGGTGATGCACCTGATGCTCGTCTTCGTGACGAATCCCGATCAGGTCGAGCGCGCCTTCCAGGTCGCGCAGGCATGCGCGTTGCCCATGATCACCTGCGTGGGGATTGCCACGATGTTGTGCTCGTTGGTGATGATGCTGATTAAGCGCCAGCCCTTGGTGACGCCCAGCTCAGAGCGCAACGTGGCTAGGATCTTGCATGCGCGCATGCTTGCCGCAGTTGTCGTGGCTTTTTTCGTAACCGTGGGGTTCACGGCTGTCTTGCAGACCAACCTTTCGCAAGCCGAAACCTCAAAGCTCCTGCAGCTGAACGTCGACGACATCGAGCGCGATATCGCCGATGCATCGGACAACAATCTGCTCGTGCTTGCGCGTCGCGCAGCCACGGCGCTTCCTTCGACGCAGTCCGCCACAGACGATCGGTGCAAACAGCTCGCAGCAGAGCTCGATGTCGCCGAGATTAACGTCATCGATGCCGATGGAATTATTGTTGCCAGCACGTTTTCCGAGTTCATCGGCTTTGATATGGCTTCAGGCGAACAGTCGGCCGCGTTTCTGGCATTGTTACCGGGCGGCACCGAAGAGCAGCTCGTCCAAAGTTATCAGCCTATATCCTACGATGCCAGCACATCGCGTAAGTACGCCGGCGTGCGCATAGCGGATGGGTTCGTGCAGGTGGGATATGACTCGCGCAACTTCCTCGATGACCTGTCCGCCCAAGTCGAGGCGTCGGTCAAGAACCGCCATGTGGGCCAAACCGGCGTCCTCGTCGTCATCGACGAAGCCGGTAACGTCATTAGCACCTATGATGGCGCTGTCGAACAGGATGCCGGGCGCCTGGTTGCCGATGCGGCGAAAGCCGATGCGTATCAGCTGTTCAACACCGAGTTCGCTGGCGAGCCGTGTTACGCTTCGTATCAGAAAGTGGAAGGCTACCGCATTCTGGCGCTTTTGCCCTGCGAAGAAGCAAACCTGTCGCGCGATGCCTCGGTACTTATCACGGCGTTCATGGAGGTGCTCATCTTCGCGGCGCTGTTCCTGGTCATCTATGCTGTCCTGAAACTTGTGGTCGTGCGCGGCGTGCGTACGATGAACCGGCAGCTGGCCCAGATCACTGCCGGTGATTTGAACGTCGTGCTCGATGTGCGCACGGCTTCGGAATTCTCGTCGCTTTCCAACGACATCAATCAGACGGTAGGAGCGCTCAAGGAGTCATTGGCTTTGGTGCGATCTGACTTGCGCATGGCGGCGAGCATCCAGGCGAATACGCTGCCCGACATTACGTCGGCTATTACCGCACGCGACGAGTTCGACTTGTACGCGACCATGGAGCCTGCCAAAGAGGTAGGCGGGGACTTCTATGATTTCTTTATGGTCGACGATGACCATTTGGCGCTCGTCGTGGCTGACGTTTCGGGAAAGGGCGTGCCTGCCGCATTGTTCATGATGCAATCGAAAGTCGTCATCAAAATGGAGGCGCTGTCGGGCTTGGACCCTGCGCGTGTGCTCGAATGCGCGAACGCGGATCTTTCCGAGAAAAACGATGATGACATGTTCACGACTGCTTGGGTCGGGGTGCTCGAGATTTCGACCGGCAAGCTCGTATACGCCGATGCCGGCCATGAAAAGCTTGCGCTGTACCGCGACGGCTCGTGGGAGCTGCCGAAAAAACCGAACGGCGCCGTTGCCCTAGCATCGTTCGATCAGCATGATTACGACGAGCTTCCCGATAAATATCGTTTCCGCAACCACACGATCCAGATGAGTCCGGGCGATGCCTTGCTCCAGTACACCGACGGAGTTACCGAGGCAACCGATGCGCAAGAGGAACTGTTTGGCGAAGAGGGGCTTCTCAGCGCGCTCAACGATGCGCCGAGCGCGAACCCCAAAGAGGTGCTGCCGTCCGTCCATGACCGAATTGTCGCTTTTGTGAGTGGCGCTCCGCAGTTTGACGACATCACCATGCTCAGTTTGCGGTATAAAGGGAATGCAGACAACCG
The DNA here is from genome assembly GCA_002371495.1 of Eggerthellaceae bacterium UBA3686. Classification (GTDB taxonomy): domain Bacteria; phylum Actinomycetota; class Coriobacteriia; order Coriobacteriales; family Eggerthellaceae; genus UBA9715. The sequence continues at coordinate 28,099 of DFIX01000048.1, read as the reverse complement.
ATGCACGGTCGGAGACAACGAAACGAGGTAGCGCATGCTCTCCATTAGCAATACGGTCATAGACGATGTCAACGAGCTCAAGCTCGTGGGAAGGCTCGATGTCAAAGCCGCGCGAGAGGCTGAAGTGGCGTTCGCCGAGGCGGCGAATCAGGCGACAAACGTTGTGCTCGACGTGTCCGAGCTCGATTACATCGCAAGTGCCGGTCTGCGCATGCTCAAACGCCTGCGTAGCGATGTGCGTGCAAACGGTGGCACGCTGACGCTCAAGGGCGTTCAGGACAACGTTATGGAAGTCTTCGAGATGACCGGATTCGCGGCGATGCTTTCGTTCGAATAACGATGCAAGATTGGGGGTTGCGAGCATGAGAAGCGTTGTTGTCCCCGCAACGGGTGCAGGTCTTGAATCGGTGACCGAATTCATTGATGGTGAACTTGCCCGATATGATTGCCCGGCAAAAGCGCTCTACCAAATCGAGGTGGCCATCGAAGAGATCATGGTCAACATCGAAAGCTATGCGCAGCTTTCCGACGACGATGGCGTTGAGGTTCGCGTCGAAGTGCTCGACGATCCGCTGCGCGTGATCCTGCAGTTTCTGGATCGCGGCGTACCGTTCGACCCTCTTGCATCTGCCGATCCCGATATATCGCCCGAGGCGCTGGCCGAGCGGGAAGGCGGTTTGGGAATCTTCATGGTAAAGCAGATGATGGACGGCGTTTCCTATGCCTATGAGGACGGCAAGAACACGCTCACCATTCTGAAGAACCTGGGCTAAGGATAAGCCGCAAGGCGCCCTTGCGGGCTCATTTGCTTTTGGCGATGAGCTAAACGACCGTGCCGCATGATGGTGCGCTGCGGTTTCTAGCCTGCATCTGCGGCCGAGACGTTGCCGTAAAGATCGCCGTTACGCCGGGCGCATTTGGAACGACGGCCCCTTCAGCGATCTGTTTGCCGCTTAGGCGCATGCGTCGGCGGTTCTTATAGCCTCTTTCTATAAAGACAACTCGACCGTGACGCCATCTTCGCCGAAGACGTCGAGCAGGCTTTCAGCCGTCGCGCCATCGATATGCCCGAGCGGCGTGTAAGCCCAGCTGTTGGAATCGTAGAAGATCGTGATCTGGTTGCCCTGATATAACATCACGTCGCCGGGTGCGGTCGTAATCTGCTCGTCGCTTGTCGGAAGCGCCTGCGGCAGCGGACCGACTTTCTCGAATCCGCCATAGGAGTGCAAAGGTACCGAAACCGGTCCCTCGCGCAGGAGCTCGCCGAGCGCGGACGCGGCTTCGGTGTCTGCCAGCGTCATCTGCAGCGACGTGCCGTTCACCCGCAACGTGATCGCCGAAATGGGGGTGGTTTCTCGCTCGCCTTGCGCGGCCTGAACGCTCGGGGAGGCTTCTTCTGCGTTGGCTCCTTCGCTTGCATCAGCGGATTCTGGTGCGACAGAGCTTGAGCTGGCGCTGCCAGACCCGTTGGCCTCGCTCGCGCTGCTCGACGGTTGCTCTGCTTGTGCAGACGAGTTCGGCGAAGGGCTTGCAGCGCTGCTCGACTGCGGCGATCCGGTTTGGCTTCCAGCGCATCCTGCAAGCATAAGAATTGTCAGGATCAAGGTTGCGGCAATTATCTTGCGCATGTTGCATCTCCCTTGTTTGAAATGTTCCCGATGTCCCCATTATGACCGAAACGGTACTTCGATACTCGTCAATTCTTTCCCGACGGGCAAGGTGCGGGCACGGAATCGGCGGGCCGAAGAGTTGAGGTTAGCATAAAAAGGACTGTCCCTTTTTATGCTATTTATCATGAGGGGTCGGGGGACGGTCGAAAGCGTACAATTAAGGCAGTATGGATCCATCAGAGGGAGGAAACCAATGAGCAAGATCGTCGTGATCAAGGGAAGCGACCGCAAGGGCGGCAACAGCAATTCGATGGCTGATGCATTCATCGAGTCCGCGAAAGGGCTCGGGCACGAAATTGTGGAATGCAACGCCACGAAGATGAACCTCAATGGATGCCATGGGTGCATGACCTGCTTCAAGACGGGCAAAGCCTGCACGCATGACGATGACTTCAACACGATTGCCGACGACCTGATGTCGGCAGACGGCTGGGTGTTCTCGTTCCCGATTTACTGGTACACGATGCCGGGGCAGACGAAGTGCATCCTTGATAACATTTTCTCGTTCGCCGTGGGCGGCAAGAGCTGCAAGGGCAAGAAGGTGGCGCTCATCTCATGCTGCGAAGAAGATGACATGACTGTGTTCGATTGCGCGGTCGGGCCGTTCGAGCGCGGTGGTGCGCTCATGGGCTGGGATCTCGTTGGCAACGTTTTGGTGCCCCATGTGAACGAAGTGGGCGAAATTGCCAATACTGATGGATGCGCGCGTGCGGCTGAGCTTGCCAAGAAGTTCTAATAATGCGATGAGGGGTTGTGGCAAAAGCCTCGCTTCGCGTCTTGCGGGCCTCCGAAGATCTTCGGAGGCCCGTTTCGCATCGGGAGCTGTATCAAGTGCGCCTGAAGGCTTTTACGTGAATGACCTCGAGAGACCCTCGGAAATCCATAAGGTCTTGGCAAGTCTGCCGTTACTGCCCGGTTCGACAAGGCTTATAGGCGCGCAGGAGCGCACCTCCGCGACTTGCTTCAGAGGTCGTAGGCTGCGCTTATGACGCAGCACCTCTGACGGTGCATGCCGTCGGTGATCCCTATCCGATGAGCGGTACGGCGCGCTTCAGCTCTTCGACGATGCTGATGCCCTGCGGGCAAGCAGATTCGCAGGCGTAGCATTCGATGCAGGCGCTCGGAACGTTTCTGCCCGAGCCCCAGTTCATCCACTCCTGCACGTGGCGGCCGAACATGGTCTCGGCATTCATGGCCAAGAACGCTCCGCGGATGCCGACGTTTTGCGGGCAGACCTTGGCGCAGTAGTCGCAGCCGGTGCAGGGAACCAAATCGAACGAATCAAACTGGGCCATCGCGGCGTCGATAACGTCTTGCTGGCCAGGTTCGAAGCCCGTAAAATCGCTGAGCGCCGCGATGTTGTCTTCCATCTGCTCCATCGCGTTCATGCCCGAGAGCACGGTGATGATGTTGGGCTTGTCGGCAACGTACTGCAGCGCCCATGCGGCGGGCGACTGCGCGGGTTCGGCTTCGGCGAACACGCGCGCGACGTTGGCGGGCGGGTCTGCGAGCAGGCCACCGCGCAAGGGCTCCATGACCACGACGGGCACGCCATGTGCGGCTGCGACCTCCATGCAGGCACGGCTCTGGTTGACGGGGTTTTCCCAGTCCAGGTAGTTCACCTGCAACTGCACGAACTCGACCTGCGGGTGCGTCTCGATGATCTGTGCGAGCTCCTCTGCTGTGCCGTGGTGCGAGAACCCGATGTGGCGGACGAGTCCCTCTTCCTTTTTCTGCGCGATGAAATCCCACATCCCAAACGCATCGAATGCCTGCGTACGCGGACCGCCTGTCATATGCATCAGGTAAAAGTCGAAGTACCCCGCGCCCGTCCGCTCGAGCGACTGGGTGAAGTGAGCTTGGGCATCTTCGGGCGTCTTGCAGCCGATCCACGAGATGCCCTTGGTGGCCAGCTGGTAGCTCTCGCGCGGATGCCGCTCGACGAGCGCCTTGCGCGCCTCTTCCTCGCTGCCGGTGTAGATCCACGCGGTGTCGAAGTACGTGAACCCTGCCTCGAGGAAACGGTCGACCATGTTGCAGATGAGGTCGTGGTCGAAGCTGCCGTCTGTAAGCCTGGGCAGCCGCATGAGCCCGAATCCCAATTTGCCGATTTCCTCGCCTAAATAACCCATGCCGCCCCCTATCTCTCGTTTATATGATGCTTCGCATTGTATTCGATTGCGCGAATGGGGAGGTGGAGGATTGTTCGCTTGGGCTCCGGCTGCTTTGAAAGAACGTGAACATGAACGGTCTTTGCTTGCAGTTAGCTTCAGGCGTTCCAATCGGTTACACTTCGACTAGCATCGGCTGCTGGCCGTACGGTGCGGCCAGCCGGGAAGAAAGGGCGCATCATGGCGAACCAGTTCAGCGCGGAGTGGGCGAAGGGCATCATCGACGAGAACGTTCGCAAGGCACAGGGTTTGATTGACAATCCAGAGCAGATAGACAGCCTGCTTCAGCAGCTACAACAGAAGCTCGAGGGTCTGCCCGCCACGGCGGTCAAGGCGTTCGACAACGTCCCGGTTATGGCGCAGATGGTGAAGAGCTACGTGACCCGCGAGTACACCGAGGTCTCCCCGAAGGTCGTCGTGTCGCTTGTCGCCGCGTTCGTCTACCTCGTGAAGAAAGACGATCTTATTCCCGATAGCATCCCGATTGTCGGCTACGCTGACGACCTGGCCGTTGCGGGCGTGGCGATGGCCATCAACGAACCCGAGCTCAAGGCGTTCGCGGAGTGGCAGGCTGCTAAGGCAGCTGCGCTTACGGAGGGCGCTCAGCAAGGCTAGCGATGTCGGCGCTCGATGAAACGGCGGCGAGTGGCAGGAAGGTTGAATTTCTGCGCGTAGCGCGTTCGAGAAGGGGCGATGACGCATGGGCAATATCGGCGAGCTGACGAAGAAGGTCAAGCGCAAGGCGCTCGAGCTTGGGTTCGCGCGCGTGGGAGTGACGACGGCCGACCCCATCGAAGGCTACGAGGACGAACTGTGCCGCCGGCATGGCTACGACCTTTGGAACGTGGCCGATTCCGAATCTAAGTTGCGGCTCGCCGCGCGCCCGCGCGAGAAGGTGCCCGGTGCCAAGAGCGTCATTTCGCTCGTGCGGGCTGTGGGGCGCATTGATTATCCCGATGGGCTGCTCGAGCATCTGGGGCGCATCTACCTGTCGCGCGCCTACCTGCCGCCCGACGATACGCTCGAGGGCAAGCGCGTGCTGCTGTTCGAGGAATACCTGGAAAGCCTCGGCATCCATTCGCTGTACGATCATACCAACATGCAGCTCGTCGACCGGGCCATCGCCGCGCGGGCGGGGCTCGTCACGTACGGGCGCAACAATTTTGCCTACGCTGACGAGTTGGGGTCGTTCATCATCTTCGTGACGATTCCCGTCGACGTCGAGCTCGAGTGCGAGGTGCACGAGCCGCGCCGGGGTTGCCCTGACGACTGCCGCAAATGCGTAGACGCTTGCCCGACGCGCGCCATGGACGACGATGGGGCGCTCGACCCCTCGCGCTGCGTGTTGTACAGCAATTTCAGACCCGGCGAGTACAAGGATCCTGCCGTCACCGCGCTCATCGGCCAACGCGTGCACGGCTGCGATGCCTGCCAGGTCGCGTGCCCGCGCAACGCGCACGTGCTGGCCGCGCCCAAGGCGCCCGACCCTTACCTCGATTGGCTTGCCGGCGCCTTTTCGCTCGAAGAGATGCTCTTCTGCGACGAGGCCTACTACGAGGCGTGTATACGCCCGGTCATGTTCAACTACATCCGAGACATCGACATTTTCAGGCAGAATGCCGCCATCGCCATGGGCAACAGCGGCGATGTGCGCCATCTGCCCGCGCTGCGCCGCGCAGCGGCGGAGGGCAGCGAGCAGGTTCGCCGCTTCGCGCAGATCGCTATCGAGCAGATCGAACGAACGGCGGCGGAGTTGTAGGTCGATATCTTCATGTCTGAATATGTTGAAGCAAAAGCCGGAGCCTCCGAGGACCTCGCTTCGCACATGGTGATGGTGGAGCTTGCCCGATTCTCGGTGAACGATTATAGGGGGTTAGACGATGCGCCGCCGTTCAGCATCGTCGAGGGCGAGTTACCCGTCGTGGTGTCTGCGCCCCATGCGGTGTCGCAACTGCGCGAGGGGCGCGTGAAGCCCTCGGATGATTTCACGGGCGCCATGGCGCTTGCCGTAGCCGAGCTGTCTGGCGCGAGCTCTATCGTTGCGAGCAGATTCGATGCAAGTGATCCCAATTGGGACCCGTTCGAACGTTGCTCTTACAAGCAGACCCTCGCAAGCATGGTCCGCGAGCTCGGCGTCGTCGCCGTGCTCGACCTGCATGGCGTGCCTGCCGCGGCGCTCGACGCGATCGAGATCGGGTCGGCGGACGGGTATACCGTACGGGCCCTGCCCGGCGCCGACGAGTTCGCCTGCCGGCTTCTGCGCGAGCGGCTGCGTGGGCACCTGCGCAAGCGCGGAAAAGCCGTCAGCCTGAATGCGCGCCATGCGGCACGGGGACGCAATACCGTCGCGCACGCCATTGCGCGTGAATGCGGGGTTGTTGCCCTTCAACTCGAGGTGTCGACCCCGTTTCGGGTGCCGAGCGTTGTCAGGGGCCACGTTCCGCCAGGCGAGGCCATCCCTTTCACGAACGACCAGCTGCCCGTCGAGCTTGTTGCGCGGCGCAACCCTGATCCAGTTTGCGTGAGGGATACCGTCCATGCGCTCGTCGAGCTCGCGCGCATCCTCGCAACCGGTTGCGTCGAGTAGCCGGCATCCGGCCCGATTGCCGGCGGCGGGTACACGGGGCCGCATTGCGAGCAAGGCTTAGAGCAATGCTCGCATTCTTGCGTACGCTGTCGGACCAGAGGCCGTTAGGCGGTGGACGCTCTTCTGACCTCGTCCGCATAAGGGTGTTGGGCAATGCGCTGCAGCTTGTTCTGCAAGTGCTCAGCGTTGCGTGCGCGTATGGCTTCTCCATACGAGGTAAATCGCGAGCGCCAAAGCGGTAATCGGGAACGACCCGAAGAGCAGGGCGTCGTAGCCGACCGTGCTTGCGAGCAAGCCGCCTATGAGGGGCCCGATTGCGTAGCCGATATCGCTGGCCAAGAGATACGTCGACATAGCGACGCCGGCGCGCTCGGGAGTTTCGAGGTGACCGCATTCGGCCTGGATGCTTGGCAGCACGCCGCCGCTGCCAAACGCCTTGATGCAGCCTGCGAGCAGGAACAGCCAAAGCTCGCGCGCGAAGCAGATGCCCAAAAGGGCGATCGTCTCGATTGCGATTGCGGGCAGGATCAGCCGGGAAAGCCCGTAGCGGTCGGTGATCTTGCCAATGGCGGGCCGCGTGACGAACAGCGTGGCCGAATTCGCAACAAAGAACAGCGCGATGTTTTCGACTTGACGCGCCTCGCCGACGAGCACGATGTAGCTTGCGATCATGCCCCAGGTTGCCATGAAGCACATGGCTATGCCGGCCAGGGGAATGCATCTGACGCTTACCAGGTCGCGTAATGCCGGCAGTTGCGATCTCGATCGCTCTTTTCGTGCCTCGTGCGAACTTTTGTCATGGTCGGGTTCGTCTTTTGTCGCAGACACGTGATTGGCAGACTCGCAGTCCGCGCGCGCCTCTTCGCTTTCGCCAGCATTAGCGCGCGAGGAAACCTGGGCGGTCGCAATGGCGGCTAGCGGGAGGCTTGCCGCCGCAATGCCCGCAGTGACCAGGAACAGCACCTTGAATCCAAACGCATCGCTGAGCGCGACGCCCATCGCGGGACCGATGATGGCGGCGATGACGTACGAGGCCCCGAACCAGCCCATGCCCTCGTTTCTGCGGCTATCGGGCAATGAAGTGAGCACCATGGCCGATAGCGCCGTTCCGAACAGCGCGTAGAAGAACCCGTGCACGATGCGCATGGCCAGGAGCGGCGCGAATCCGGGTACGAAGGCGTAGCCGAGCTGCATGGCAACGGAAACGGCGATTGACACGAGCACGATCGAGCGCCGGCCGAGCCGGTCGGCCAGATATCCGCTGAGCGGACGGGCGAAGATGGCGGCAATCGAGAACACGCTCGCCGCGAGCCCCGATGCAGCCAGCGCCACGCCCTGGAGGATGGTGAATTTCGCTATGACGGGCGTTATCGTGTGAAACACCAGCAAATCCATTGTTTGCACAAGCGTCATCAGGATAAACGTTGATGTCCAGAGCTTGTCTGCGGTGTCGCTTCGCGCCGCCAAGCCGCACCTCCTGCCCGCATAGCCGGGAATGAAACGTAAATGCCGGATGAAACGTTACGAATTCTAGCATGGGCTCTGCACGTGGTGGCCGATCCGATAGCGCGATGGATTATGGGAGCGTTCATGCACGTGCGATACGGTATCATTGGCTGCATGATTCGGCCCATCATGACAAAGAAATTCTTCCTGCGCCAGCCGAGCGCCCCGGCGACGGCCGACGATGCCCAGGTGGTGCGTGATCTGGCCGATACGCTTGCCGTCCATATGGATGGCTGTGCGGGCATGGCTGCGAACATGATAGGCGAGCGCAAGCGCATCATCGCCGTCGTGGACGAAAAGGGCCGGATCATCGTCATGCTGAATCCCCAGATAACGTCTGCACAGGGCGAGTACCAGGCCGAAGAAGGATGTCTGTCGCTTTCGGGCATGCGCGAGGCGCGGCGCTTCGAGCGCGTCGAAGTGAGTTGGCAGGACGAGCTGATGCGGCCGCGGTCGGGCGCGTTTACGGGCCGTGTCGCCCAAGCCATACAACACGAGATCGATCACTGTAATGGCGTGATTATCTGAATTCGCAGAAGGAGTCCGCGATGTCCAACGCCCAGAAGTTCATCGACAAGTACAAGCTGTTCGAAAGCGCGGTGCGCACCACATATGGGTTGGCAAACGAAGACTCGGTACGAAATTTTCTCTGCAGGCAGCCTGAGTTCTCGCGCTATCAAGCCGAGATCGTTTGTTGCCAGGAGACGCGCAACCTGCTTCAGCATCAGCCGATGGTAAGGGGCGAATATCCGGTAGAACCCTCCGACAAGCTCATCGAGACGCTCGATTTCCTTATGGCGAAAGTGCTCGACAGGCGAACCTGTATGGACATTTGCACCAAGGCCAGCGCCGTCTTTTCGGCAAAGCCGAGCGACAGCGTGCGGAAAGCCATGGCCATGATGCGCTTAAAACGCTACTCGTGCATCCCCATTGTTGACGACGAGGGCAGGGTGCTCGGCATCTTCGGCGAAGGGTCGATATTCGATTACCTGGCCGATGAGGGGATCGTCGAGCTGAGCAACGAGCTGTGCTTCGCCGATATCGAAGACTACACGCACATCGACGGGCGCGAAGGGGTCCTGAACCTGTTCGTTTCCCACAATTATCCCGTCGACAAGCTGCTCAACCGCATCGAAAGCGCTTTGGATGCCACCGGGCGGTTCCAGGTTGCGATCGTAACCAACACCGGCAACAAGTCCGAACCGCTGCAGGGCATCGTCACGCCCTGGGACGTCATCGCAGGCGACGTGCTGTAGCTACGAGCGAGGGGCAAAGGTTTTGTTTGTGCGCTTGGAGTTGTTGGCGGCACTTGGCGCAATTTACATGAACAAATCCTTGCCCCTGCCTGTGTTCATGGACGGTTACACGTTGGCCTTCAGGGCCTTGACCAGAAACTCCGTGGCGCCTTCGCCGCAGGCTCCGTCGTAGTAATCTCGGAACCGCTGGTCAGCAAGGTAGCCCTGCGCAAGTCCCAGGTGCCCTTCGCGCGAGTAGTTTCCGCCCCAATGCATGGTGATCCAGCGCGCGTGCATGCGGGCGAGCTCGGCTGCCGCCGGGCCTTTTGCGTCGCCCTCGGCCATGGCGATACGCAGCTGCACCTTGATTGACTCTTCCAATAGGTCCTTCGCCTCCCACTCGTCGCGCGTCATGCCCATGAGGCGGTCGTTAGTCGCATCGACCTCCGCATCGCCGTAACGCTCGCGGGCTTCGGCGCCGTACGTTTCCTCGAAGCGCTCGAGGCCGCCGTTGTGGAAGGCATCATAGCCGCCCTTCCAGCGTTTGAGGTTGGGCAGCATCGCGCCCATGAGCGAAACGGCCTCGTCACGCGTCATGCCGGTCTCTTTCATGAGGAACGGCGCGCAGCTCTCGATCATGTCGTCGAGGTCGGCTTCGTAGGTGAAGGCGCCGTTCGCGTAGCAATGGCTGCAGAAATCCGCCGATGGGCTGCCGTCGGCTTCGGTGCCCCGAGCTGCGGGATCGAAGATCGGCATCCCGCAGCTTTGGCAGAAGTGCTCGGGCATTTCGAGCAGACAGCTTACCGGCACTTCGAGCACCGTGGCCAGAAGCTTGGTCATGTCGATTCCCGGAGTGGTCTCGCCAGTTTCCCAACGGCTGACCGCCTGTCGCGTTACGTACAATTTGGCTGCGAGCTCGTCTTGGGTCAGTCCCCGGTCGCGTCGCAGCTGGGGCAGTACGTCTTTGATCGCCATAGCGGACTCCTTTCGCCTTGTCGTCCTCTGCGCCCATTTTAAGGGTGCCTCTTCCGATGAGTCGAGAAACAGCCTGTTGCGCGAGCACGTTGCTGGTCGGTTGCGATGCTTATAAAGTGCACGCTTCGCTAAGCGTGACGTATCGCGAAAGGCCCGGTGGTGGCGCGCGTTCGCTTGGCTTCGGCCAAACTAAATGCGTAACGACCCGCGAAACCCCTGGTGGCGGCGCGCATCGGCTTGGCTTCGCCTAATCTATGTGTATAACAGGAACAGTGGCTGCAGAATCGCCGATGTCACGCCACCACCAGGGGTTTCGCTGCCGTCCCTCCCTGACAGTGGCTAACGTGGCGGCAGTGAATTCAGCCGTCCCGTCCGTTTGCCCGTAGGTAACCGATTGCCTACGGGGTTATTGATCCGGCGTCGGCTATTGGGCGTTCCCATAGCCGACACAATAATTTGTTGCCATTATAGAACGGTAGCGAAAGGCCTGGTGGCAGCATATGTGAGCGATTCTGCAGCCACTGTTCCTGTAAATTCATATAGGTTAGGCGAAGCCAAGCGAACACGTGCTGCCACCAGGCCTTTCGCGGTCCGCCACATTCCTGGATAGACTGTTTGCCCTGTAGGCAGTCGATTGCCTACAGGGTGGTTGATTGCCGAGATTCGATGCTGCTCAGCTGTGCTGCTCAGAACCTTAGCAGGAGCTCTTTTTCGATGACTTTGCCGTTCTTGATGTACATGCGGGGGACGCGCTTGCTGACAGCGCAGGTCAGCTCGTAGGGGATAGTACCGCCTGCCGCCGCCATCTCTTCGATGGGGTTGTGCTTGCCGAAGATCTCGACTTCGGAGCCGACGCCGACCGAGGGTTTGTCGGTCAGGTCGATCATGCACATGTCCATGCAGATGCGCCCGCATTGGGCTGCTATGCCTTCGGATGTCATGACCTGGGCTTTGTTCGAAAGCGAACGCAGGAAGCCGTCGGCGTAGCCGTAGGGCAGCACGCCCATGCGGGTTTTGCGGTCGGTGGTGTAGGTGCCGCCGTAGCTGACCTTGGTGCCGGCGGGGTAATGCTTGATGGTCTGCACGGCGGTTTTCAGCGACATCGTGGGCACCAGGCCGAGCTCTTGGGCGTAGTCCCCGTAGCCGTACAGCAGAAGGCCGGGGCGCACCATGTCGAGGTGCGTTTCGGGGAATCGCGCCGTGGCGCCGGTGTTCGCGCAGTGCCTGATGGCAAACTTGTGCCCCCATTTCTGCTCGACCGAATCGATGACGTCTTTGAACAGTTGCAGCTGATGGCGCGTATACGCTAGCGCTTCGTCGCCCTCTTCGTCCGACATGGCGAAATGCGTGAAGATGCCCTCGGGTTCGATGCCCGGCATGTTGCAGGCCTCGACGATTCCGTCGACACCTTTCTCGAAGAAGTCCCCGTCGCACAGGTATCCCAGACGCGACATGCCCGTGTCGACCTTTATGTGGACCTTCAGGGTCTTGCCGAGCTCCGCAGCCTCTTCCGAAAAGTTGATCGCCTTGGCTTCGCAGGTGATCGTCTGGGTTATATCGTTTTCAATGAGCTTTTTGACCTGGTCGCGCGGCGTGTGGCCCAAGATCAATATTGGGCTTGTTATGCCGTTTGCGCGCAGCTCCATGGCTTCGTCGATGCTGCTGACGGCCAAATAGTCGACGCCTGCTTCTTGTAGACACCTACTGACCTGCACAGACCCATGGCCGTAGGCGTCTGCCTTGACGATGCCCGCGAACTTGACGCCTTCTCCGATATGCTGTTTGAGCGTACGGTAGTTGTGCAGCAGGGCATCAAGGTCGATTTCGGCCCACGTTCTTCTAAGAGTTGATGACATCTCAGCCTTCGTTCACTGTTCGGAAAGCAGCTCTACTTTTTGCGCTTGGCCCGGCGCTTGGCTTCGTCTTCGGCGACGATGCGCTCGATGGTCTGCTCGACGGTCGATGGTATGCCGAAGAGCGTGCGCTGCGAGACGACCGGGCGCAGCTCATGGCCGCCAGCTTCGGCGGCCAGCAAGTCCTGTATGCGCTTCCAGCGCTTTTCGTCTTCGCGGTAGCCCACGGGCTTAGTCAGCCAGGCGCTGAGAGCCCTCGAACGTGAAGCGTCCCATCTTCGTGCCGCCTAGGATGTGCACGTGCAGGTGGCTAACCGTTGCCGCCGAATCAGGGCCGGTGTTGATGACGGAGCGGTAGCCCGATTCGTACACGCCCTTTTCCTTTGCAACTTCGGGAATCGTCTTCCACAGCTTGCCGAGCAGCTCGGCCGGCACGTCATCCTGCAGATTGTCGTAATGCTTCTTGGGAATGACCAGCGTGTGCACCGGGGCCTCGGGCTCGATATCGTCGAATGCGTAGAAATCCTCGTCTTCGTAGACCTTTTTCGAGGGGATTTCACCGGCGATGATTTTGCAGAACAGGCAGTCGCTCATGATGTGTCCTTTCATTCGGGTGAGGTAAAGTGTAGCGCTTTTGGGCTGCGTCGGCGCCGAGACAATGGCACGTTGCATCCATGTGACGAAGCTTCGAATGGCACAGATGTGTTCAAGTGGCAGAATCTGTCGTTTATTCCCGTTCCGCGATTGTCCATAGTGCTCGGCGGACAGTTAGGCGATAATTATCCTTCATGTTGAAGGCGGTGTACGCAGGTGCTGCGACGCGCGAGTATGGGAGCAAAGCCAGATTGGGCACTGCGGGTAACAACGATGTTGGAGGTGCTTTTGCGGGGCTCGGCGTTTCGGCCCGCAATCTAGCGCTGCTCGCCATCGGTTTCGGCTGTATGGTGGGGTACTCCCGCATGCTGACGCTCGGTTTCGTCGGGTACCTCTCGAATGGTGTCTTCGAGTCCACCGATCTTTGGTACGGCTTGCGCTCGGGCGCGACGCTTGCGATGTTCGCGGTGTTGGCGCTGGCTGGCTGGTTCAGGTGGTTTAAAGTCGGTACCAAAACGCTCATGCTCGCTTCGGTCGGGGCCATTGCGTCCGCTATTGTGTTCGCAGTAGATTCCTCGGGTGCGTTCGGCTGGGTCGTGGCGCTTGTGGGAGGGGCCTCTGCTGCCATGCTCATGTATGTGTGGCTGCTCCTGCTGAGTAAGCAGAGCGTCAAAGTCATCGTGGTCTCGACGCTTGCGGGTTTGGCAGTGTCAGGAGCCATAATCATGGGCGTTCCGCGCATCGATTGGGCGTTAGCGCTCCTGGTCGCGGTAGGTTCGGCCTTCATGGTGGGCGCTTCGGCCATCTTGCTCGACCACGATCTTGCCTGCTGCGCGCCCGATGGACCGCTCGACAAGAACTCGGCCGTGCGCGTCCCGTGGCTGACCCTGGTCATGTTTTTGATGTGCAGCTTCGTCGGCACGGCAATTTACGGAATCGCGCAGCATCTGACCTGGCTTTACGATTGGCAACCAAATTACATCGCCTTTGGTGTGGGCGCATGTTCGGGCATTGCGGCAACGCTCGCCCTCGCATTGCGTCGCCGTGCCTGGGTTCACCTGGTATGGGTTCCCCTGTTTGCCGTGCTGGCTCTGGCGCTTGCCTGCTCGTGCTTTGCCATCAGGGACTTCATTCGGGTGGGCGTCGGCTTCATGCTGGCGACGGTGTTCTGTGCGCACTTCCTGCATTGGCCGGTTTTCTCCTCGTTGTTCTCGGCGATGCGTATTCCACGTTCGTTTTTGGCCGGTGTCGTGCTCTTTTTCGCGAACGGGTCGCTGGCGGCCATGCTCGGCGATGCCGTGGGCGGCGCGCTTCCCCATAGCATGCAGAATCTCGGCGGGGTTGCCGGTATCGCGGCCATTGCCCTGTGCGTCGTGTTCTTCTCGACGCTGGCCGCCTATCGGGCACTGCTCGGCCAAGGCGATATTCCGGGAATCACCGAGACCGGTGCTGAACAGTTGTCGAAAAGTGCTGGCATGGGCGATGGCGGCGAAGGGGCGCTTAAGCTGGAAGCCGGCGAAGAAGGCCCGGAACTCGGGCCCGATAAGCCCGAAGCCAGTGCCGCGCCAGCCGATCCGCTCGCGTTCCTGCAGAAACGAATCGACGATCTTTCGGTCGAATACGGCCTCACACCGCGCGAGTCCGAGGTCGGTTTCCTGACGGTGCAGGGCTTCTCGTGCGGCTACATTGCCGAGAAGCTCGTCGTCTCCGAAAGCACCGTACGCTTCCACCAGAAGAACCTGTACCGCAAGCTCGATGTGCATTCCCGAAACGAGCTTATCGAGTTCGTGCAGTGATCTCGACGGTCCCGGCACGTCGGTCCCTGCCTTTTTGCGTTTGTTTCCCTGGGTGCGTCATCGCGGATTGTTTTATCGCGCGCAACGGGTTACCTTTGGTGTAAATGTGTGGACACATGAAATGGCCATTAGACCAATAGCAGCTTTGAACTGGTAAAACTTAAGACTATCAATTTCCGTAGTTACAGTTTTAGGGCTGCTCGTCTACTATATGCTTCGGGTTTTTGCCGTTTAGGCAGAGTTATACGAGAGGGTTTATTCGTGATTGGCATTTCTAAGCTTTACTGCGGGGCCGTCGAGCCCGCCGACGTGCTGCGCTACAAGAGGCGCTCCAAGGAGCTGCCGAGCGGTCTGCTGCAGTTCTCGAAGGACAAGAAGCCGGTCGTCGTGTGGAACTGCACGAAGACCTGCAACCTGCGTTGCCAGCACTGCTATGCAGGCTCTGACGCCCATAAGTACGATCAGCTTTCGACCGACGAGGCCAAGGCCATGATCGACGACCTGGCTGCATTCGGCGCGCCGGTGCTGCTGTTCAGCGGTGGCGAACCATGCGTGCGCGAGGATTTGCTCGAGCTGATGCATTACGCCAAGCAAGCCGGCATGCGCGTGGTAATCTCGACCAACGGCACGCTCATTACGCCCGAGCTTGCCCGGCAATTCGCCGATGTGGGGCTTTCGTACGTGGGCATTTCGATCGACGGCAAGCGCGAAACCCACGATGCGTTCCGCGGTGTCGCCGGTGCATTCGACCGCTCGATGGAAGGCGTGGCCAACGCCAAGGCTGCTGGCATCAAGGTGGGCCTGCGCTTCACCATCAACAAGCTTAATTACACCGAAGTCGACGACGTGTTCGACATCATGCGCGAATACGAGATCCAGAGGGCTTGCTTCTACCACCTGGTCTATACCGGGCGCGGGTCAAAGATGATGGATTTGGATTTGACTCACGAGCAGACGCGCGCGGTCGTGCGTCTGATTATGGACCGCACCAAGGAGTGGTTCGACGAGGGCGGCACGCCCGAGATCCTGACAGTCGACAACCACGCCGATGCCCCTTACATATATATGGAGCTTCAGAAGGAAGATCCGGAACGAGCCGCCAAGGTCATGCAGCTGCTGCAATGGAACCAAGGCAATTCAACTGGCAACGGCATATCGTGCGTTAGCTGGGACGGCGAGGTGTACGCTGACCAGTTCTGGCGTCACTTCAGCTTCGGCAACGTCAAAGACCGCCCGTTCAGCCAGATTTGGACGGACGTGAGTCGCACGACCGAGCAGAGCGAGCTCATGTATCGGCTCAAGGACAAGCGGCCGTTCGTGAAGGGGCGCTGCCGTACCTGTCGGTTCCTTGACATCTGCGGCGGAAACTTCCGCGTGCGGGCCGAGGCAGCCACGGGCGATCTTTGGGCGCCGGACCCGGCGTGCTACCTGACCGACGAGGAGATCGCGCCGCATGCGGACGATCCGTCCCCGGTGTTGGAGCGGCCCGTGGAGGGATAGGCAGCCTCGCCGCCGGCAGGGCAGCAAGCCTTGGCGTCACGCGAATCTGCAGATGGGGGCGCGCATCGGCTTGGCTTCGGCTAACTGATGTGAAATACAGGAACAGTGCCTGCAGAATCGCCGATGTCACGCCCCCATCTGCAGATTCGCTCCGTTATCAGGGACGACGATGCAAGATGGTCTTGAAAGCGTTACCGCGATTTGCGCGAGGAGTTTTTTGAATGGAAGAGAGCCAAGTCAACCGTAGCAGGCACCCGGGCGGGCACCCGCATGGGGTGGGCCATCCCGGCGGGCACCCTGGTGGACATCCGGGTGGACATACGGGTTCGGGACGGTCGTACCGGCCGGGCATCGGAGCGGCGGCCAAGGCGTTCGAAGAGCGCACCGGCATAAAGGCGCCGCGCATCGTGGCGTGGGAGATCACGCGCAGCTGCAACCTGGCCTGCGCCCATTGCCGCGCGGCGGCTCATTGCGAGCCGTACCCCGGCGAGCTTTCGCTTGACGAATGCAAGCAGGTCATCGACGACATTGCGAGCATCACCGATCCCATTCTGATCCTTACGGGCGGTGAGCCGCTCATGCGCGACGATATCTGGGACATCATCGATTATGCTCACGAGAAGGGCCTTCACCCCGTCATCGGCACCAACGGCACGCTCATCGACGACGAATGCGCGCGCAAGATCGCCGAGCACGGCATTCCGCGCGTGTCGGTCTCGCTCGATTTTCCCGATGCGGCCGGTCAGGACGCGTTCCGCGGCAAAGAGGGCGCGTTTGCCGAGACGATCGAGGGCATGCGCAACCTGCGCGCACATGGTGTGGGCGTGCAGGTTAACACAACGATCACCAAGATGAACAACCACCTGGTCGACCAGATGCACGAGCTGGCGCTTTCCGAAGGCGCTGCCGCGTTCCATCCCTTCCTGCTGGTTCCGACGGGCCGCGGTGAGGACCTGGTTGACGTCGAGTTGACGCCGGACGAGTACGAAGAGGTGCTCACCTGGGCATATCATTGTCAGAAGACGAGCCCGATGCATTTCAAGCCGACCGATGCGCCGCAGTATTACCGCATCATCAGACAGCTCTGCGCCCAAGAGGGGCGCGAGGTCACGCCCGAGACCTACGGCATGGAGGCCATGACGCGCGGGTGTTTAGGCGGCATAACATTCGTTTTCATCAGCCATGTGGGCGATGTGCAGCCGTGCGGGTATTTCGACATGCAGCTGGGCAATGTCAAGGAGACCCCGTTCTACGAGATTTGGGAGAAGTCGCCGGT
Organism: Eggerthellaceae bacterium UBA3686; assembly: GCA_002371495.1. Classification (GTDB taxonomy): domain Bacteria; phylum Actinomycetota; class Coriobacteriia; order Coriobacteriales; family Eggerthellaceae; genus UBA9715. The sequence goes on along the minus strand of DFIX01000048.1, from coordinate 10,936 downwards.
ATTCAATGACCTGCGGCATTACGATCGACTCAAAGGCAAGTGCGGTGCGTGCGAATACAAGGGCGTCTGCGGCGGTTGCAGGGCGCGTGCCTTGGCTGCGACGGGTGATTACCTGGCCGAGGAGCCGTATTGCGCCTATGTACCGCGCAAGGAGGCGCGCCGCCGCGTGCTCGAAGAGATCCAAAGCGAGTTTCCGCTGGTAAGCGATCCGTACGGAGAACTAGCAGAGCGGTTGGGGCTTTCGCGCGAACAGGTTCTTTCGACAGTCGAGTCGCTTCGCGCCGACGGTACGATCCGACAGGTCTGCGCCTCGATTGCTTCGAAGAAACTCGGTTACACCTCGACGCTCGTGGCCGTAAGGGTTACGGGCGGGCAGGATGCCGTCGACCGCGCTGCCGAGCTGATAAGCGCGCATCCCGAGGTGACGCATAACTATCTGCGCGAGGCCGAGTTCAACATCTGGTTTACCGCAATCGCTCCGTCGAACGAGCGCCTGGCCGAGCTCGTCGAAGAGGTCGCTGCGGAAACGGGATGCGATGACATCTTGAACCTGCCCGTTACCGCCATGTTCAAGATCCGGGTTGATTTCAGCAAGCACGGGCAGGAACGCAAAGTCGCGCCCTTGGCGCCTATGCACGCGCATTCTGGAGCGTCGGGCCATGGGATGTCGTGCCATGGCGGTTCGGGGCATGGAAGTGGGGCGACGTGCTCGCCCGAGCTCGCCGAGCGAGCCGAGCATGCCCATCGCAGGGCCTTCGGCAAGTTGTCATTCGATGTGAGAGATCCTTTTGATGTAGCACTCGTGCGCTGGGCTTCTAAGGACGCGCCCGCCGAGCATCCTTTCCAGGATGCCGCGCGCTTTGTTGCAGACCAGATTGGCGAAGAGGTCGACGAGGCGCGCATCATCGCGCGTTTGCAGCAATGGAAATCGGAGGGCCTCGTGCGCCGCTTCGGCGCGTTCGTGCGCCATCAGAACCTCGGGTACGCCTTCAACGGGATGACCGTGTGGAACGTTCCCGAAGAGCGCATCGTCGAGGTGGGGCATCTGTTTGCGCACATGCCCTACGTATCGCATTGCTATTGCCGCCCCTATTCCGAGAAATGGCCGTACAACCTGTACACGATGGTGCATGCCAAGACCCAAGACGAGCTCGAAGAGTTCGTTTCGCAAATGAGGGAGCTCAGCGGCTTGGAAGCCCGCGTACTCGTCTCGACGAGGGAATTCAAGAAAGAGCTGCCAGTGTACTTCGCCTAATACGTCAGTCTGCCTGGTAAGCGGCTCATTGTGTGCAATGAGCCGCCTTACCTGGTAGACTGAATCATTATCGGTATCTTTGTCAGCGAGGAGGCCACGATGTCAGGCGCTTCTAACGAGCAGGTTGAAATTGCGGTGGCAGCACGGCAGATGAAGCTCGAGAGTCCACAGGTGGCGGCAAGCTCGCTTTCGGTGCGCAACGCTGCGCTTGCTGCGGCCAAGGATTCGCTTGTCGCTCATGCTGATCAGATCTTCGAGGCCAATGAAGCGGATGTGAAGGCAGCCGAAGAGGCGGGCGTGGCTCCCGCTGTTATCAAGCGTCTGCGCTTTGACCAGCATAAGCTTGACGATGTGGTCGCAGGTATAAACGATTTGATTTCGTTATCCGACCCCGTTGGCGCTGTCTTGCTCGACCGCGAGCTCGACGAGGGTCTTCGGTTGAAGCGCATCGCATGCCCCATTGGCGTTATCGGCGTCATCTTCGAGGCACGCCCCGACGCGCTCGTGCAGATATCGACGCTGTGCCTGAAAAGCGGCAACTGCTCGATTTTGAAAGGCGGCAGCGAGACGGCCCGTACGAACAAGGTGTTGTTCGAGCTTATCCATGATGCAGCTGTCGCTGCCGGCATGCCTGCATCCTGCATGTTGCAGGTCGAAGCGCGCGAAGATATCGGCAAGCTTTTGGCCTGCGACGATTCTGTCGACCTGCTGATTCCGCGCGGATCAAACGCCTTCGTGCGCTACATCATGGACAATACCCGCATTCCGGTCATGGGGCATGCCGACGGCATCTGCCACATTTACGTTGACGAATCGGCAGACCTGGACGTGGCTATCCCTGTGATCATCGATGCCAAGACGCAGTACACGGCTGCCTGCAACGCGGTCGAGACGCTGCTCGTGCACCGCACCATCGCGCCTTTGCTTATGCCGCGCCTTGCCGAGGCGTGCGTTGCAGCTGGAATCGAGCTGCGGGGCGATGCCGCCGCCCAGGAGCTTGCCGAATGCAAGCCTGCAACCGATGAGGATTGGGCGACCGAGTATCTGGACCTCATCGTGTCGGTCAAGGTGGTCGACAGTATCGACGAGGCGATCGAGCACATAAACCGCTACGGATCGCACCATACCGACGCTATCATGGCCGAAGACGATGCTGCGGCGGCTCGTTTCATGCAGCTCGTCGACTCGGCGGGCGTGTACCGCAACTGCTCGACGCGCTTTGCCGACGGCTTCCGTTACGGTTTCGGTGCCGAGGTGGGTATCAGCACTTCCAAGTTGCACGCCCGCGGACCCGTGGGCCTCGAGGGCTTGGTCACCTACAAGTACGAGCTCGAGGGTCATGGCCACATCGTGGGCGATTACGCGACCGGCAAGCGCTCGTTTCATTTCCGCGACCTGTAAGCCTATAAGCCATAAGAGCTGGATGAGCAATCTACCTGGTAGGGGGCTCATTGGCCAAGCCTATCAAAAATCGTAGTTACCCGAGCAGGAGCGATTGCGTACAATCGGCACGATGCGGTAGGGCATTTTGCGGCTCAAAACCGAATGACTGTCTATAGATTCGCCTGCGGGCATTCGGGATAATGATGCATGAAAGGGGAGTTTCCCCTTTCAGCTTTTGAAACGGAGCGAGTATGAACGCGAAAATGAAAAGGCGCTTAGGTGCCGTGACGGGTGTCATCGTCATCGTGTTGATCTTGGTTCTGGCAATCGTCGGCGGCAATTCGGCCGCGCGCACGGTGTCGGTTGCCGAGGCGCTCGAGGTAGCCGACGACGCAAAGATTCAAGTGACCGGCAATGTCGTCGAGAATTCCTTCGCCATCGAAAACGACGTGCTGACGTTCAAGATCTACGATACCGAGGCCGACCCCGCAGCTGAGCGCATGCTCGACGTCCGCTACGACGGCGGCGTGTCGGCTACGTTCGGCAACGACGTCACGGCGATCTGCACGGGCAAGAAGAACGCCGCGGGCGTGCTCAATTGCTCGGAGCTCGTGACTAAATGCCCGTCGAAGTACGAAAGCGGCGTAGACGCGCTGACAATTGCGGAGCTGCTCGACTACGGCGACAAGGTGCTTAACAAGCCGGTCAAAGTCACGGGCGTCATGAAGGCCGGTACCTTGGGCGGCGTGGATGCTGCCGAGCGCTTCGTGCTCGTCGATGATGAGTCGGGCAAGGAGCTGCCCGTGAAGTTCGCTGGCGCCCTCTCGGACGAGACGGGCGAGGGCGCGACGATGGTGCTGACCGGCTCTATCGGGGCGGACGGGGCATTCACGGCCACCGATGCCGCCTTGGAGGCTTAGTGCCATGGCGACAACCGGCTTCGTCTTTCTCGTAGTGGGCTTTACGGCTGCCCTGGCCGCAGCCGTGCTGTTGTTGGTATCGCGTTTGCAAAGGAGCTTTCGGGCAAAAACCGTAGGTCGCGCGTTCGTGCTCGTGAGTTTCATCGCTCTGTTCGTGTGCTGTGGCGTGCTGGTTGTTTGCTTCATGACCGGTGATGTTTCAATCCAGTACGTGCTCGAGGAACGCTCGCTTTCTACCGACGGGCTTGCATGGCTCTACAAGCTCTCGGGTTTATGGGCTGGGCGTTCGGGCTCGCTGCTGTTCTGGACGTTTCTTATATCGCTGTTCAATATGATCGTGCTGGTGCGCGGCGAGGTGGGAGATAGGAAAATCGGGGTAGGTCGAATGGGACGGAACAGGCAAGATGACTGCTCCGAGCTTGACGACCTGGCCATGATGGTCATCTCGGTCGTCGTCGCGGTCTTCTGCGGCGTGCTGCTGTTCTCGGAGGGCAACATGCCGTTTGCGCCGACGCCCGAGCGCTTCTTCGATGCCGACGGCAGTCTGACCGCCGCCGCCTCGATGTACTCGATGAACAAGCTGCTCGAGCACTGGGCCATGGCCATTCATCCACCCCTGCTGTTCGTGGGGTATGCGGGCTTGACCGTGCCGTTTGCCTACGCGATGGCCACGCTCGGGCTCGGCGACTCCTCGAGGCTTTGGGTCGAACGCTCGACGCGCTTTGTGCTGGCTAGCTGGCTGTTCTTGGGTGCGGGCATCGGCTTGGGCGCCGTATGGGCCTACGTCGTGCTTGGCTGGGGCGGCTATTGGGGCTGGGATCCGGTCGAAAACGCCAGCTTGCTCTCGTGGCTCGTGTGCGTGGCGCTCGTGCATACGTTCACTGTGTACCGCCAGCGCGGCGCGTTCAAGCGCTGGGCAGTCATGTGCGCCTGCCTGGCCTTCACGTTCGTCATCGTCGCGACGTTCATCACGCGGTCGGGCATCGTGCAGTCGGTCCACGCGTTCTCGGGCGACCCGGTGTCATTCGCGTTGTTCGGCGGGCTTATCGCCATATCGGTCGTGGTTCCCCTCATCGTCATCGTGTTGCGCTGGAAGAGCTTCGACGCCGACGTGGAAGGCGCCGACGACGTCGAGAACATGCTGTCGAAGGATGCGGCGTACTACTTCAACAACGTCATCATGATCGTGTTCGCGCTGCTGTTGACCTACATGACGCTCTCGTCGGCCCTGCCCAAATGGCTGCCGTTCGGGGGCGATTCGCTCGGAACGACCTCGTACGAGGCCATAGCGCGCCCGCTCGGGATCGTCTACCTGCTTATTCTGGCGATTTGCCCGCTTTTGGCCTGGGGAAAGACCGACCCCAAGAAGTTCTTGCGCCAAGCGCGCATTCCCGCCGTCTGCGCCTTGGCACTTTTCGCCGTGCTGGCGTTTTGGTGGGCTACGCAGTTCGTGCCCTCCTACGACGCCATGATGGCGAAAGCGAATTCCGCCTCGCAAACGCTGCTCGAGGCGGGCCCTGGCTGGTATTACAACGGGCTTGCGCTCGTGGGGCTGTTCGTAGCAAGCCTGCTTTTCTTCAACGCGCTATTCATGTTCGTGCGCAACGTGCGCGCGCCGGGCAAGCGTGCGGCGGCCATCGGCGGCGGGTTTGCCCACATAGCAATGGGCGTCATCCTCATCGGCCTCATAGGATCGAGCATGTACGTCTTCGACGAGACGGGATACCTCTCATATGACAAGGAGGCGGGCACGAGCGCGCCGTTCACCGTGCGCGAATACCGTTTGGAGTACGTGCAGGATTCGATACAAGATAATTCCGAAGCTGACGGCACCGTGCTCTACGAAGTCAACTTCGACGTGTACAAGGACGATTCCTTCGTGGGCAGCGTGCGCCCCTCGATTCAGCTCGACGTGAACACCCAGCAGCAGAAGCTCAACGCCAGCGTGTTCGGTTTCCCAGAGGAGGACCTGTTCGTCGTGTACCGCGGCGTCAACCAGAACGGCGATTTTTCGCTCGACGTGCGCGTTAACCCGTTCATATCGCTTGTATGGGCCGGTTTCGGGATGCTGATGCTCGGCACGCTCTTTGCGCTCGTGGGGCCACGGGGGCGCGTGAGGAAGAAAACGGAAGCCGGGGAAGGCGCCGATGCCGACGCCAATGCCGGGGAAGGCGCCGACGCCGAAGCCAAATCCGAAGCTGCGCCTGCCGCCAAAACCGGTGCCAACGCCGGCACCGATGCCGATGACGGCGACGCCGATGACGCCCCTGGGAAAGAGGCTGGGTGCTAGGCGTGGTCCGCGATGCAGGGCATACTGGAATGATGAGCGGGCCAGATTCCCCCGCCATCCTGGCGTGCGGCCTGACCAAGGCGTTCGGGACGCGAAAGGCGCTCGATAGGGTGTCCTTCGAGCTGCCGGAAGGTGCCTTCCTCTCGATATTCGGGCCGAACGGCGCCGGCAAGACGACGCTTTTGCGCGTACTTTCCACCTTGGTGCGGCCGACGGGCGGCAAAGCCAGCTTGTGCGGGATCGACCTTACCGAAGAGCCTGACAAGGCTCGTGGGCTCGTCGGCATGATTTCGCACCAATCGATGCTCTACCCCGACCTCACCGCTGAGGAAAACCTCCTGCTCTACGCTGAGCTCTACGGCGTGAGCGATCCCAAGGCCCGCGTTGGCGAGCTTCTGGAAGCCGTGGGGCTGGCGCATCGGCGCCTCGATGCGGTTCGCACGTTCTCGCGCGGCATGACGCAGCGCGTTTCGATTGCGCGCGCCCTCGTGCACGATCCGCGCGTCGTGTTCTTGGACGAGCCGTATTCGGGTCTCGACCCGCATGCGATCGAGATTTTCGACGAGCTCATAGAGTCGACGAGAGCGGATCGCACGTTCGTCATGGTCAGCCACGACCTGGCAAAGGGCTTCGCGATGTGCACGCACGCGCTCGTGCTCGCGCGCGGGCGGGTGGTGTCGTTCGCGCCCAAAGACGAGCTCGATTTCGACGATTTCGCACAGCTGTACCGCGAAACCGTCGGCATGGGGGTGGCCTAGCATGAAAACGACAAAAAGGGGAGACTCCCCAAATTGTCATTTTGCTGCCAAGCCCTCGACGTTTTCGCAGTACAAGACCTTGCTGGCGAAAGACTTGCGTCAAGAGTTCCGCACGCGAGAGATGCTTACCTCGATGGGAATCTACGCGCTGCTGGTCATCATCGTGTATGGGGCGGCGCTCGCGCTTACGGCCAACGGGCTCGACATCATGAAGATGGGCGGCGGGCTTCTGTGGGTGCTCATCGTGTTCACCTCGCTTCTGGGGCTGGGCCGCTCGTTCGCACACGAGAAGGATCAGGGCTGCATGGAGGGCATCTTGCTCGTGCCGCTCGACCGCTCGGTGATCTTCCTTGCCAAGACAACGGCAAATGTGCTGTTCATGCTTGCCGTCGAGGTCATAGCCGTGCCGCTGTTCTACTTCTTCTTCATGACCGGCCAACCGGTCGCGCCTACGCTTCCGGCAATCGTGGCACCCCTTGCGGTCGGCACCATCGGCATGGCCGGCATCGGCACCATGCTCTCGACCATCACCATGAACACGCGCGCCAAAGACGTCATGTTGGCGGTGCTGTTCATCCCGTTGATCTACCCGTTGCTCTACGCTTGCGTCACGGCCACGACGGCCGCCATCGCGGGCACCGAGTTCTGGACCGATTACTTCGTCATGCCGCTCGTCTTGGCATGCGGTTACGACGTGGTGATGCTGCTGGTATGTTGGGTGCTGTACGATTTCGTCGTCAGCGCGTAAATGTGAAAAAAGGGTCAGACCCCTTTTCACATTTTAGAGAGAGGATGCGAATGAGCGACAAGAAGGTGAAGGTGCCCGAAGCGGGGCAATGGCCCGACAATCTGGTCGTGCCGGCTGTTTTGGCGGGCGCCGTGCTGACGACCGCGGGCTTCCTTATGGCGTTCCTGATGGTCGGGCCAGTTAACGGCGCGGCGCTGAGCTCCCCGGAGCTCGTCGGCGACGTGATGGTCACCAATCAGCAGCTGCTCAGCCAGAAGATTTTCTATTTCCATATGCCGGTCGCCATCGTGTCGTTCGTGGCGCTTGTGTTCGCAGCTTACTACGGCATACGGTTCCTGATGGGCCGCCAACAGCGCTTCGACACCTGCTCGCGCGTGGCAATGGAGATTGCGCTTCTGTTCGTCGTGTTCACCATGGTCACGGGTGACTTGTGGACGCGCTTCGAGTGGGGGGTGTGGTGGACATGGGAGCCGCGCCTGACGACGTATCTGATACTCATGCTGATTGTCATTGCGTACTTCGTTTTGCGCAACGCCGTCGACGACCCCGAAAGGCGCGCCGTCTTCTCGGGCGTCATCAGCATCATAGCGCTCGTCGACGTGCCGATTTGCTTCATGATCACGCGGCTGATTCCGTCGAGCGTGCACCCTGTTGTCGCTCGCGAAGGCGGCATGGCGCCCGATATGGTCGCCGCCGTCATGATCATCATGGCCGGGATGATGCTCGTGGCCTTCGGGCTATACCGTCTGCGCTTCCGCCAGGCGCGCCTCGACGAGCGCGTGCAGGCGCTGAAAGACCAGCTGGAGGACTACTAATCCTGCGTGGACAGATGAGCAAACGCCCGTTCCCGCTGTTCACGATGTTCATGTGAGATAGAAAGGAAAGATCGATGAACCCGATCCTCGCCGATATCTACAGCACCGTCATCCCGTCCGCGCCGTTCATCATCGCGGCGTACGCCATCGTCTGGGTCGCGCTGCTCGTCTACGTCGCCATCGTCGTGCGCGGCCTGAAGAGGACCGAGGCCCAGATGGCCGTGCTCGAGGAGGCCGTCCGCGCGAAGGCGGGCGAGTAGCCGCATCTAGAGGGCCTAACTTCCGATAACCCCAGTCGGAAAGCGGGACGGGCAGCACCGCCCGTTCGCCCTGGTGCCGTCGACGGCAGGCGGGGAAATTATCCTCTAGTAGGTATATCTGAAAACCCGCATAATATATCCTCTTGACAGGATAATGCTCGTGCGCGTATCATAGGCGCGTCCCCATTATTCGGGGATGCAGATAATAGGACGAGCGGGCTGAAACCATCCCAACCGAAACCCGCTTGGCGCGAGGGGCGCGGCCGTGCCGCGCACCCGGAAGCCCGAGGGCGCGAGGGTGCCCGGGCTGGCTGCGCCATGCGACGCGGAAGGGGTGGTTTTCTTGTTCGAGCTCGAGCGAAAGCCGCAGGCGGCGGCTATGGGCCGTACCTCTCGCGTCCCGTCCCGTCACATCCCGTCACGTCCCGTTCCCGCAGAGAGAGAGCCCCTCTAGGCCTCTAGCCGGGGACGCCGACGTCCCGAACCCATCAGCTGAAAGCGAATGCCGCCCCCGGCGCCCCGCGCCGCGCGGAGCGCTCCGGCGCGCGCGCCAGACGCGCCCGCCCGGCATGCGCGCGTGCGAGCCGCCCTGATTCCCGCTCCCAGCCCCGTCAGGGGCTTCACGTGCTTGAACGAAACGTTCCCTGTTTAGAAAGGAATGGGAAAGATGAACCAATCGACTACTAGGATCCGCCCGCCGGCGGCCGCGCTGCGGCTGCTGCTGGCGGTCGTGCTGGCGGTGGGGCTCATGCCCCTGCCGGCCTACGCCGCGGGCGAGCTTGTGGGCCAGGCACTGGGGGACAAGCTGCAACCCACCGGTGACGAAAGTATCGTGGATGTTTCGACTCTTGAACAGCTGTCTCAAGAGTGCGGGTCTGCGCTGGATGCCGACAAAACCATTCGTATCGTTGGAGATATATCCATCGACGATTCTGCGCTGACCGTGAATACGGGAGCCGACCACACTTTGGTTTTGACCTCGGATGGCGCTCACAAGCTGACCCTGAACAGTTCTTTGAAGATTGTTGGTTCTAATGTGAATCTCAGCAACATTCATTTTGTGCAGAATACGACCCTGTCGATTAGCGATGAATCGAAAAACGTCTGCTCGCACGTGACGGTTTCGGATTGCACGTTTGAGATGGCGGCGGATAAAACCAGCATCACTGCAGCGAGAATGCAAGAGCTTTTACTGGAGAGTGCAGAATTCACCCAATCTGAAGGCGTAGAGGTTTCGAAACCAGCAATCAGCATCAATTATTGTGGCACTCTGAGACTGTCTCCCTCTGCCTCCATCACTGTGCCGGGTGTGGCCTTGGCGAAATCGAATGCCTCGGCATATGCAGGGAACATGCCGACGCTCAAGATTAAGGCTGGTGGCTCTCCGTTGATACTTGCAACTATCGGGGGCGTTGATTCATACAATGGGCAGAACATAGTCGATCTGGCAAACAGCCCCGATGGCTTCTCCTGCTCAACTGATGGGACAGTAAATATCGCCTTCGGAACTGTGTGTGCAACCGCCGCCCATGCGGCATCCGTCGCAAGCGGCGTCGAGAACGGCACCGTGTCGCTCTCCGCGCCCGAGGGCAAGGAACTCTCTGCGCTCGCGCAGGGCGACACCGTCACCGTGACCGCCACGCCCGCCGAGGGCTACGAGCTCGAGTCCCTGTACTACGTGGCGGACGGCTCCGACGCGCAGGTGAAGATCGAAGGCGGCTCGTTCCAGATGCCCGCCGCCAACGTGACGGTGCACGCAACGTTCAGGAAGACCGCCGCCCAGGAGGCAGCCGACATGATCGGCGCCCTCGGCGAGGACCCCTCAGACGATGACGTCGAGGCCGCCCTGAAGGCCTTCGACGGGCTGACCGACGAGCAGAAGGCCGCCGTCCCCGCTGCGGCCGTGGCCAAGCTGCTCGGCGCGCAGCAGAAGGTGGCGGCCGCCAAGCTGGAGAAGGCGAAGGCGGACGCCGCGGCCGCCGAGGAGTCGCGCGTGAAGGCAGTGTCCGACGCGGTGGCCGCCCAGGCGAAGGCGGCGGAGCTCCAGAAGCAGGTGGAAGCGGCGCAGGCCGCGCAGAAGGCAGCCGAGTCCAAGGCCGCCGAGGCCGAGAAGGCCCGGAAGGCGGCGGAGGCCAAGGCCGCCGAGGCCGAGAAGAAGGCGGCGGCCGCAGCCCAGCCCGCGGCCAAGAAGGCCAACACCATGACCGCCAAGGGCAAGACGGTGACCGTCAAGCTCTCCAAGGCGAAGAAGAAGGCCCAGACGCTCAAGGCCGCGAAGGCCTTCACGGTGAAGGGGGCCCAGGGCAAGGTCACCTACAAGGTGGCCAAGTGGGGCAAGAGCGCCAAGAAGTACCTGAAGGTTGCCTCCAACGGCAAGGTGACCGTCAAGAAGGGCGCCAAGAAGGGAACCTACACCGTCAAGGTGAAGGTGACCGCCGCGGGCAACGCGGGCTACAAGGCCGCGTCCAAGACCGTGACCTTGAAGGTCAGGGTCGCCTAGGCAGCAT